>NZ_BAAGUV010000074.1:0-199125 GCF_054781215.1 Nocardioides pakistanensis
GGTGGCACCCGGGGTGCATCACCGCCCCATCCAGAAGCGATGACCTCAGGAAGGTAGACCAGTGAGGAAGGTAGACCAGTGAGCCTGCTCTCGGTGCGCGACCTCGACGTCCGCCACGGCCAGCTGCGCGCGGTGCGCGACTTCGACCTCGACGTCGCGCAGGGCGAGGTGATCGCGGTGATCGGCGCCAACGGCGCGGGCAAGTCCACGCTGCTGCGCGCTCTGGCCGGCAGCATCACCCCGCACGCCGGCACGATCCACCTCGACGGCCGCGACATCACCAGGATGCCCGCCTACAGCCGCGTCGCGGAGGGCATCGCGCTGGTCCCCGAGGGGCGCAGGCTGTTCCCGTCGCTCACGGTCGAGGAGAACCTGCTCACCGGCACCTACCGCAAGCGGCCCGGCCCCTGGTCGGTGTCCCGGGTCTACGAGCTCTTCCCGTGGATGGCCGACCGGCGCAAGCAGAGCGCCGCCCAGCTGTCGGGTGGCGAGCAGCAGTCGGTCGCGATCGGCAGGGCGCTGGTGTCCAACCCCGACCTGCTGCTCATCGACGAGCTGTCCCTGGGTCTGGCGCCGGTCATCGTGCGCCGGATCTACCAGACCCTGCCCGAGATCGTCGCCGCCGGTACGACGGCGCTGATCGTCGAGCAGGACGTGTCGCAGGCGATGCGGGTCGCCGACCACGTGCACTGCCTGCTCGAGGGGAGGACTGTGCTCTCCGGACGACCCGACGAGCTCAGCGCCGACCAGGTCGAGCAGGCCTACTTCGGCATCGGTGCCGAGCTGGCTCGAGGAGAGAACTAGTGGACTGGCTCAACGCCGTCATCCAAGGCCTGCTGCTCGGCGGCCTCTACGCACTGTTCGCCACCGGACTGTCGCTGATGTTCGGGGTGATGCGGATCGTGAACCTCGCCCACGGCGACCTCGCGATCGTCGCGTCGTTCCTGGCCCTCGCGATGGTCAGCGGCACCGGGCTGCCGATCTGGGTGGTTCTCGTGGTGACCGTGCCGCTGTTCGCGGCGCTCGGCTACCTCACCCAGCGGGTGCTGCTGCAGCGCAGCCTCAGCGCCGGGCCGCTGGCCACGCTGCTGGTCACCTTCGGGCTCTCGATCGTGATCCAGAACCTGCTGCTGGAGATCTTCTCCGCCGACACCGAGACCCTCGACGGCGGCTCGTTCGGCACCGGTGCGTTCGAGATCACCGAGCAGATCTCGCTGCCCTACCTCTCGCTGGCCACCTTCGTGCTCGCGGTCGTGGTGCTGGTCGCGATCCAGCTGTTCCTCGCCCGCACCGGCCTGGGCCGGATGCTGCGCGCGTCGTCCGACGACCGCGACACCGCCACGCTGGTCGGCGCCGACAGCCGGCACGTGTACGGCGTCGCGACGGCGATCGCGTTCGGCACGGTGGCGCTGGCCGGCCTGATGATGGCGATGCGCTCCTCGTTCGACCCGTCGATGGGCCCCTCCCGACTGCTGTTCGCCTTCGAGGCGGTCGTGATCGGTGGCCTCGGCTCGCTGTGGGGCACGCTGATCGGTGGCCTCGTGCTCGGGCTGACCCAGTCGATCGGCGCCCAGATCGACCCGGCGCTGACCATCCTCGCCGGACACCTCGTCTTCCTGGCCGTGCTGGCGTTCCGGCCGCAGGGCCTCATCCCCGGACGGACCTCATGACCCTCACAGAGACCCTGACCGACGCCGCCCGCGGCGCGGTCACCGTACGCCGGGCGGCACGCTCCTACCGGATGACGGCCGGCGTGATGCTCCTCGGTGTCGCCGTGCTCGCAGCGCTGCCGTTCCTGGTCTTCGCCACCGTCACCGACGCGCTGGTGAACCTGTTCGTGCTCGTCGTGCTCGCCAGCATGTGGAACCTGCTGGCCGGGTTCGGTGGCCTGGTCTCGGTGGGCCAGCAGGCCTACGTCGGCATCGGCGCCTACTCGGTCATCGCGTTCGCCGACATGGGCGTGCTGCCCTACCTGGCCGTCCCGCTCGCCGCCTTCACCGCAGCGGTGTTCGCGGTCCCGACCTCGTGGCTGGCCTTCCGGCTGCGCGGCGACTACTTCGCCGTCGGCACCTGGGTCATCGCCGAGGTCTACCGCCTGCTGGTGGTCCGGGTCGACGCGCTCGGCGGCGGCAGCGGCAAGTCGCTGACCGGGCTGTCGGACTTCGACCAGGCGATGCGCGGGGCGCTGACCTACTGGGTCGCGCTGGGCCTCGCGCTCGGGTCGGTGCTGGTGGTCTACCTGCTGCTGCGCTCCCGGCTCGGCCTGTCCCTGATGGCGGTGCGTGACGAGGAGACCGCGGCCAACGCCGTCGGCATCAACGTCGGCCTCGCCAAGCGGATCGTCTACCTCGTCTCCGCGGCAGGGTGCGGTGCCGCCGGTGCGGTGATCGTGATCGCCTCGCTCAGCGTGAACCCGGACGCGATCTTCGACGTGCAGTGGTCGGCGTACATGATCTTCATCGTCGTGATCGGCGGGATCGGCTACATCGAGGGGCCGCTGCTCGGCGCGGTGGTCTTCTTCGCCCTCCAGCAGACTCTGGCCGACTATGGCTCGTGGTACCTCGTGCTGCTCGGCCTGATCGGCATCCTGGTCGCGATCCGGCTGCCTCGTGGCCTGTGGGGGCTGTTCTCCGACCGCACCTCGATCTCGCTGTTCCCCGTGGGCTACTACGTGGACCGGAGGGGGCGTGCCGATGAGTGACCTCGGCGACCTCACGCTGGTCGAGGCGGCCGCCGCCGTCCGCGACGGCGAGCTCTCCCCGGTCGAGCTGACCGAGCACCACCTCGCCCGGATCGAGGAGACCGAGCCGGTGCTGCACGCCTACGCATGCGTGGACGTCGACGGTGCCCGGTCCCAGGCGCGCGCGGCCGAGCAGGCGGTGCAGCGCGGCGAGCGGCTCGGTCCGCTGCACGGCGTGCCCGTCGGGGTGAAGGACCTCATCGACACCGCCGGGCTGCGTACGACGTACGGCTCACCGCGCTTCGCCGACCACGTGCCGCTGCACGACGCCACCGCCGTCTCGCGGCTGCGCGCCGCCGGCGCGGTGCTCCTCGGCAAGCACCGCACCCACGAGCTGGCCTGGGGCGGGCGCACGGACAGCGCGTTCTACGGACCCACGCACAACCCCTACCGGCACGGGCACATCCCCGGCGGGTCGTCCGGCGGCTCGGCGGCCTCGGTCGCGGCCGGCAGCTCGCTGGGCTCACTGGGCACCGACACCGCCGGCAGCGTGCGGATCCCCGCGGCGCTCAGCGGCTGTGTCGGCTACAAGCCGACCCGCGGGCTGGTCAGCCTGCACGGGGTGATGCCGCTCGCGCCGAGCCTGGACCACCTCGGGGCGCTCGGGCGCACCGTCGCCGACGCGGCCGCGCTCGTCGCCGCCGTCGCCGGCCACGACCCCGCCGACCCGCGCACGCTCGCCGACCAGGTCCCGGCGCTCAGCGGGGAACCGGCCGACCCGTCGAACCGGATGCGGGTCGGCTGGCTCGGCGGCTGGTTCACCGCGGTGCTCGACGACCGGGTCCGGACGGAGTACGAGTCCGTCCGTGCCCGGCTCGAGAAGACGGGCGTGGAGACGGTCGACGTGGAGGTGCCCGACGAGCCGGCGATGACCGAGGCGGTGCTCACCCGGATCCTCGCCGAGGCCGGCGCGATCCACCGGCGAACGTTCGAGTCCGACCCGGGCGGCTTCGGTGCCGACATCGCCGAGCTGATGCGCCTGCCCGCGCCGACGCCCGCGCGGCTGGCGCACACGGAGGCGGTGATCAGCCGGTTCAGCGCGGTGCTGCACACCGCCCTGGAGAGCTGCGACGTGCTGGTCGCGCCGACCGAGCCGACGCTCGCGCCGGAGATCGGAGCGACCACCGTCGAGGTCGGCGGGAAGGTGCTCCCGGTCGAGCTCGTCCTGACCCGGCTCACGTCGCCGTTCGACGCGACCGGGCTCCCGGCGGTCTCGGTGCCGGTCGCGCTGGTCGACGGCCTCCCGGTCGCGGTCCAGGTCGTGGGCCGCCGGCTCGACGACGCGACCGCCCTCGGCGTGGCCCGGCTCGTCGAGCAGCTCGTCCCGCGCATCCCGCGCCCCCAGGTCGAAGGAGGAGGACGTCAGTGAGCGTGAAGGTCAAGGCAGCGGTCGTGGAGGAGCTGCGCGGCGACTTCCGGATCGAGCAGCTCGAGCTCGACGAGCCCGGCCCCGGTGAGGCGCTGGTGCGGGTCGTGGCCACCGGTATCTGCCACACCGACGAGATCACCCGGCACGGCGACCTGCCGATGCCGTTCCCCGGCGTGCTCGGCCACGAAGGTGCCGGCGTCGTCGAGGCCGTCGGCGAGGGGGTCACCAAGGTCCGTCCCGGCGACCACGTCGTGATCGGCTGGCCGTCGTGCGGCAGCTGCCGCAACTGCCTCGACGGTGAGCCGCGCTACTGCGCCCGGCTCGGGGAGGCGCTCTGCGGCGGTGGCCGGCTGCTGGGTCCCCGCGCCGGCGAGACCGCGCTGCGCCGCGAGGACGGGTCGCCGGTGCACAGCCACTTCTTCGGCCAGTCGTCGTTCGCCAGCCACGCCCTGACGTGGGCCGAGTCGCTGGTCGTCGTACCCCCGACCGCGCCGCTGGAGATCCTCGGCCCGCTCGCGTGCGGCATCTCGACCGGGGCCGGTGCGGTGCTCAACACGCTGCGGCCGACGCCTGGGAGCAGCCTGGTGGTGTACGGCGCCGGCGCCGTGGGGCTCAGCGCCGTGATGGCCGCCCGCCTCACCCCGGCGACCCGGATCATCGCCGTGGACCTGCACGACAGCCGGCTGGAGACCGCCACCGAGCTCGGCGCGACGCACGTCGTGAACGCCGGGCGGCAGGACCCGGTCGCGGCGGTGCAGGAGATCTGCGGCGGTCCGGCCGACTACTCGCTGGAGTGCACGGGCAACGTCGACGTGCTCCGGCAGGCCGCCGACTCCGTCGGCATGCTCGGCACCTGCGTGCTCATCGGCGGGGCTCCCGCGGGCGCGGAGTTCTCCCTCGACCACCTCACCACCCTGTGGGGGAAGCGGATCGTGGGCACCTTGGGCGGCAGCGGCCGCAGTGACACGCTGATCGGGACCTTGGTCGACCTGCACGCGCAGGGCCGGTTCCCGTTCGACCGGATGGTCCGGTTCTTCGAGCTCGACCAGATCGACGACGCCCTGGCAGCAAGCCACCGGGGGGACGTACTCAAGCCGGTGCTGCGGATGAGCTCCGCGGGCCACGACTAGAAGGGAGCGCGCTGTGGGACTTCTCGACAGCGTCGAATGGCAGGGCAACATCTTCAAGGGCGGCAAGTGGCAGCCCGGTCGCGGTGGTGACTACGCCGTCGTCGAGCCGGCCACGGGCGCCCAGCTCGGTCGGATGGGCCAGGCAACGGCCGAGGACGTGGCCGAGGCCGGCAGGATCGCGCTCGACGCGCAGCGGGAGTGGGCGGCGATGCCGCACACCGCCCGCGCGGCGGTGCTGCGCCGAGCCGGTGACCTGTGGGCCCAGCACGCCGAGGAGATCAGCGGCTGGAACGTCCGTGAGGTCGGTGCGGTCCCGGGGATGGCGGGCTTCGCGCTGCACGTGGCGGCCGAGGAGTGCTACGAGGCCGCGGGTCTTCCGGGCCGCGCCATCGGCGAGGTGATCCCCTCGGAGCAGCCGCGGCTGTCCATGGTGCGCCGGATGCCGGCCGGGGTGGTCAGCGTGATCTCGCCGTTCAACGTGCCGATCATCCTGGGCATCCGTTCGGTGGCTCCCGCGCTCGCGCTCGGCAACGCCGTCCTGCTCAAGCCGGACCCGCGCACTGCGGTCACCGGCGGCACCCTGATGGCCCGGATCTTCGAGGAGGCCGGCCTCCCGCCGGGGGTCCTGCAGATGCTGCCCGGTGGCGCCGACGTCGGCGAGGCACTGGTCACCGACCCGTCCGTCCGGGTGATCTCGTTCACCGGCTCCACGGCCGTGGGCCGCCGGATCGGCGAGCTCGCCGGCAAGCACCTCAAGCGCGCGCACCTCGAGCTCGGCGGCAACTCCGCGCTGCTCGTCCTCGACGACGCCGACGTCGACGCCGCGGTCAACCTCGCCGCCTGGGGCTCGTTCTTCCACCAGGGCCAGATCTGCATGACCACCGGCCGCCACCTGGTCGCCGACCGGCTCTACGACGAGTTCGTGGAGCGCCTCGCCGACAAGGCCGCGCACCTGCCGGTGGGCGACCCGGCCTCGCAGGAGGTCGCGCTCGGCCCGGTCATCGACGCCGGCCAGCGCGACAAGATCCACGGCATGGTCACCGCCAGCGCCGAGCAGGGCGCCAAGATCGCGGCCGGCGGCTCGTTCGAGGAGCTGTTCTACAAGCCGACCGTGCTGGCCGACGTACCCCTGACCGCCCCCGCGTTCGCCGAGGAGGTGTTCGGCCCGGTCGCTCCGGTGACCCGGTTCGGCTCGGTCGAGGAGGCCGCTGAGCTCGCCGGCGCCAGCGAGTACGGCCTGTCGCTGGGCATCGTCACCAAGGACGTGATGCGCGGCCTCGCGGTGGCCGAGCAGATCCCGACCGGCATCGTGCACATCAACGACCAGACGGTCAACGACGAGGCGAACGCACCCTTCGGCGGCGTCGGTGCTTCCGGCACCGGCTCGCGGTTCGGCGGGGCGGGCGCGAACGTCGAGGCGTTCACCGAGACCCGGTGGATCACGATGCGGGGCGAGCCGGCCCAGTACCCCTTCTGAGCCCACGATGACCGTGGAGGAGGCGCCGCGCTCGGACCACCACGTCCGGTCGCTGGCCAGGGGGCTCAGCGTGATCCGGGCGTTCGGTCCCGACCGGCCCGAGCAGACGCTGAGCGAGGTCGCCCGCCGGACCGGGCTGTCCCGGTCCGGTGCGCGGCGCTTCCTGCTCACCCTCGTCGACCTCGGCTACGTCCGCAGCGACGGGAAGGTCTTCACCCTCACCCCGAAGGTGCTCGACCTCGGCTACTCGTACCTGTCGAGCCTGACCCTGCCCGCCATCGCCGAGCCGCACCTCGAGCAGCTGGTCCGCGAGGTCCGCGAGTCCTCGTCGATGGCGGTGCTCGACGGCGGCGAGGTCGTGTACGTCGCCCGGGTGCCGACGTCGCGGATCATGTCGGTCGACATCAAGGTCGGCACCCGGTTCGCGGCGTACGCCACCTCCATGGGCCGCGCGCTGCTCGCCCACGTCGAGCCGGCCGCGCTCGGGGGCTACCTCGCCGGCCTGCAGATCCGGCGGTTCACCGACCGCACGGTCAGGTCCGCCGACGAGCTCGCCGAACGGCTCGAGGAGGTCCGGCGGCTCGGCTACGCCATGGTCGCCGAGGAGCTGGAGGAGGGGCTGATCTCCCTCGCCGTGCCGGTGCGCGGCCGCGACGGCAGGGTGCTGGCGGCGGTGAACGTGTCGTCGCTGGTGACGCGGGTTCCGGCGGAGAAGGTCGAGGACCTGCTGCTGCCGGCGCTGCGCCGCTGTGTCGACGGCATCGAGGCAGATCTGCGGTCCGGGTGAGCTGCGCATGAGAAGGTGTCCGGGTGCAAGATCCGGTCGTGTCCGATGAGCCCGAGCGCAAGGACTACTACGTCCAGTCGCTGGAGCGTGGTCTGGCGGTCATCACCGCGTTCGGTCCGAACTCGCCGCAGCTGACCCTCAGCGACGTCGCCCGCGCCGCGGGGCTGACCCGGGCCGCGGCGCGCCGGTTCCTGCTCACCCTCGTCGACCTCGGCTACGTCCGCACCGACGGCAAGCTGTTCGAGCTCACCCCCCGCGTGCTCGACCTCGGCTACGCCTACCTGTCCAGCATCTCGCTGCCCGGGGTCGCCGAGCCGCACCTCGAGTGGCTCGTGCACGAGACCGGGGAGTCCTCCTCGATGTCGGTGCTCGACGGCCTCGACATCGTGTACGTCGCTCGCGTCCCCACCTCGCGGATCATGACGGTCGCGATCAACGTCGGCACCCGGTTCCCGGCCTACGCCACGTCGATGGGCCGGGTGCTGCTCGCCGGTCTCGACGAGGACCGGCTGTCGTCGTACCTCGCCAAGGTCCACCTCGACCCGCTCACCGAGCTCACCGTGCCGTCCGTGGACGAGCTGCGCGAGCGGCTCGACGAGGTGCGACAGCAGGGCTACGCCCTCGTCGACCAGGAGCTCGAGGCCGGCCTGCGCTCGCTGGCGGTGCCGGTCCACGACCGCCGCGGCCGGGTGGTGGCGGCGGTGAACATCTCCTCGCACGTGAGCCGGCTGACCCGGGAGAAGGCCAAGCGCGACTTCCTGCCGCTGCTGCTGGAGACCTCCTCCCGCATCGAGGCCGACCTGCGCCGCTCCTGAGCGCCACCGCCGACGGAGCCCCCGTCGGCGCCGTTGGACATCGCGCAGCTGCGCGGGTGTCGACCACGTTCCTCCGGTTCGAGGTTCGAAATCGCGCGTGCGCGCAGAACTCGCCCTATCGGAGTGGACAGGGAGCGGGTCGGCTAGGACGCCGGAAGGTCTCCGTTGTGTCTCAGATCGCCCCGACTGTGGTCCAGGTCTCCCCAAGAGGGTGTGATCTGTGTATCGTATAGGGAACACATGTTCGGCATGCGAACGTCATGCCCACCTTCCAGGGGAGAACCGCACATGCGCACACTGAGGACGAGGGCCCTCCAGGCCGTAGCCGTCATCTCCGTCCTTGCGGCAACCGCCGCCTGCGGCGGCGAGGACACCGGCTCCACGGGCGACGGCGACGAGATGCGCCAGGTCACCGTCGGCCTGATCCCGATCGTCGACGTCGCCCCCATCTACCTCGGCGACGAGCAGGGCTTCTTCGAGGAGCGCAACATCGAGCTCACCATGGAGAGCGGCCAGGGTGGCGCTGCGATCGTCCCCGGTGTGATGAGCGGTCAGTTCCAGTTCGGCTTCAGCAACGTCACCTCGCTGATGCTCGCGCGCGGCGAGAACCTCCCTCTGAAGATCGTGGCCCCCGGCAACTCCTCCACGGGGGTCGAGGGCGAGGACTTCAGTGCCGTCGTCGTGGCCGAGGACAGCCCGATCAAGTCCGCGGCCGACCTCGAGGGCAAGACCGTCGCGGTGAACACGCTGAACAACATCGGCACGATCACCGTGCGCGAGTCGGTCCGCAAGGCCGGCGGCAACCCCGACAGCGTGAAGTTCGTCGAGCTCGGCTTCCCCGACATGCCCGCCGCGGTCGCGCAGGGCAACGTCGACGCCGCGTGGGTCGTCGAGCCGTTCGTCGCGATCAGCGGGGACCAGGGGCACCGTGTGATCGCCTGGAACCTGGTCGACACCTTCCCCGAGCTGATGATCGCCGGCTACTTCACCTCCGAGCAGCTGCTGGCCGACGACCCCGAGCTCGTCGACGACTTCGTCGCCGCGATCACCGAGTCCCTGGAGTACGCCGAGGCGCACCCCGACGAGACCAAGGCAATCGTGAAGACCTACACCGAGATCGACGACGCGACGCTGGAGAAGGTCACGCTGCCGAAGTTCCCGACCGAGATCAACGAGGAGTCGACGCAGAAGCTCGCCGACCTCGCCGAGGCCGACGGCCTGGTCAAGGAGCCCGTCGACGTCGCCGCCCTGCTGCCCTGATCGGAGAGTTCCAGCAGTAATGAGTAGGTCACGGTTGCTGAAGTGGGGGCAGGGCCTCGTGGGGCTCGTCTCGATGGTCGTCGTGCTCGAGCTCCTGCCTCGGGTCGGCGTCGTCTCCTCCGACTACCTGCCCCCCTTCAGCACCATGATGGAGGCGCTGGTCACCAAGCTCGGCCAGGAGCAGTTCTGGACCGCGCTCGGCCACAGCGCCACCTCGTGGGCGGTCGGCCTCGCGATCGCCCTCGCCCTCGGCATCTCGCTCGGGCTGGTGATCGGCAGCGTCCCGGTGCTGCGAGCGCTCACGCACTCCACGATCGAGTTCCTGCGGCCGATCCCGTCGGTCGCGCTGATCCCGCTGGTCTCCCTGCTGTTCGCCACCGGCATCGAGTCCACCCTGGTGCTGGTCGTCTACGCCTCGCTGTGGCAGGTGCTGATCCAGGTGCTCTACGGCGTCCAGGACGTCGACCCCGTCGTGCGCGAGACCGCCCGGTCCTACCGGTTCGGCGCGTGGGCCCAGGTCCGCAACGTGGTCTGGCCGACCGCACTGCCCTACGTGATGACCGGCTTCCGGCTGGCCGCCACGGTCGCCCTGGTGCTCACCATCACCGCCGAGCTCGTGATCGGCAGCCCCGGCATCGGAAAGGAGATCGCGGTGGCGCAGAACAGCGGCAACGTCCCCTCGATGTACGCCCTGGTGCTGGTCACCGGGGTGCTCGGCGTGCTGGTCAACCTGTTCGCGCGAGCCGTCGAGCGCCGTACCCTCGCCTGGCACCCGTCGCTGCGGGCGGAGGCGCTGGCATGAGCGCGCTCGCACCGGTGAAGAAGGTCGGGCTGGTGGTCGCCCTGCCGATCGTGCTGCTGACGGTCTGGTGGGTGGCCACCGAGGGCAGCACGGATCCCTACGTCCCGCCGCTGCGCGAGATCTTCGCGACCTTCCCGGAGACCTGGACCAGCGCGCGGCTCATGGACGACGTCGTGCCCAGCCTGGTCCGGCTGCTGATCGGCTACGCCCTCGCGGTGCTGCTCGGTGTCGGCCTCGGTGTGGTGATCGGCAGCTTCCGCGTGGTCCGCGGCATCGCCGAGCCGGTGCTGGAGTTCTTCCGCGCGATCCCGCCGCCGGTGCTGATCCCCATCGTGATGCTGTTCGCCGGCATCGGTGACACCATGAAGGTGATCGTGATCGTCTTCGGCTGCATCTGGCCGGTCCTGCTCAACACCGTCGAGGGGGTGCGCGCGGTCGACGAGGTGCTCGGCGACACCAGCCGCTGCTACGGCGTCACCGGGGTGGCCCGGCTGCGGCACCTGACCCTGCGCTCGGCCAGTCCCCAGATCTTCGCCGGCATGCGCCAGGCGCTCTCGCTGGCGATCATCCTGATGGTGATCAGCGAGATGTTCGCCGCGAGCAACGGCCTCGGCTTCACGGTCGTCCAGTTCCAGCGGAGCTTCGCGATCCCCGAGATGTGGACCGGGATCATGGTGCTCGGCCTGGTCGGCGTCACGTTGTCCCTGCTTTTCGGCTTCGCCGAGCGTCGCGCTCTCGCGTGGTACCTCGGTCTGCGCCGCGCCCAACGAGGAGAGTGACCATGTCCAGTCCGTCCCAGAGCACCCAGCCGATGCTGGACGTGCGCGGTGTGAAGAAGGTGTACGGCGGCGGCAACCGCACCGTCGAGGCCGTCCGCGACCTGACCTTCTCCGTCGCGCCGGGCGAGCTGGTGTGCATCGTCGGCCCCTCCGGTGCCGGCAAGACCACGTTGCTCAAGTGCATGGCGGGCCTGCTCGAGCCGACTGCCGGCGAGGTCGTGATGGAGGGGGAGACGGTCTCCGGCCCGCCCGCCGGCATGGCGGTGGTGTTCCAGGAGTACGGCCGCAGCCTGTTCCCGTGGCTCACCGTGCGGCAGAACGTCGAGCTGCCGCTGAAGGAGAAGAAGATCCCCAAGGCGCGGCGCGCCGAGCTGGTGCACGAGGCGCTCGACGCGGTGGGGCTGGCCGACGTGCACGCGGCCTACCCGTGGCAGCTGTCGGGCGGCATGCAGCAGCGGGTCGCGATCGCGCGCGCGGTGGCCTACGAGCCGCACGTGCTGCTGATGGACGAGCCGTTCGCCGCGGTCGACGCCCAGACCCGCGCCGACCTCGAGGACCTGGTCCGGCGGCTCTGGCACCGGCTGGGCGTGACGATCATCTTCGTCACCCACGACATCGACGAGTCGGTCTACCTCGGCGAGCGCGTGCTGGTGCTGTCGGCCTCGCCGACGGTGATCATGGAGGACGTCAAGATCGACCTGCCCGACGAGCGCGACCAGCTCGGCACCCGCTCCAGCGAGCGGTTCGCGGAGCTGCGCACCCGCATCTACGAGCTGATCCAGCAGGCGAAGTCGCACCACTCGCGGGTCCGCCAGGAAGCCACTCCGGAGGTGGCCGTCGGCGAGGAGCAGGCCGTGGACACCCAGGTCTCGGCCCGATGACCACGGTGCGCACCCAGGTCGCGATCGTCGGCGCCGGGCCGGCCGGCCTGCTGCTGGCCCAGCTGCTGGACCGGGCAGGTGTCGAGTCGGTCCTGATCGAGGCGCGCAGCCCGGAGTACGTCCTGAGCCGGATCCGCGCCGGCGTGCTCGAGGCCTCCAGCGTCGAGCTGCTCCGCGAGGCCGGCGTCGGCGACCGCCTCGACCGTGAGGGCATGGAGCACCGCGGGATCTACCTGCAGTGGCCGCACGAGCGGCACCACATCGACTTCGTCGACCACGTCGGCCGGTCGGTGTGGGTCTACGGCCAGACCGAGGTCACCAAGGACCTGATGGACGCCCGGAGCAAGGCCGGCCAGCAGGCCTACTACAGCGCCGCCGACGTCGCGCTGCACGACATCGACGGTGAGGCGCCGTACGTCACCTTCACCGACGCCGACGGCAACCCCCAGCGGGTCGAGGCGATGGCGGTCGCCGGCTGCGACGGGTTCCACGGCCCGTCGCGCCCCTCGGTGCCGACGAGCGTGCAGCAGACGTGGGAGCGGGTCTACCCCTACGCCTGGCTCGGTGTCCTCGCCGACGTCGCGCCCTCGACCGACGAGCTCATCTACGCCTGGCACCCCGAGGGTTTCGCGCTACACAGCATGCGCTCGCACGAGGTGAGCCGCTACTACCTGCAGGTCACCCCCGACGAGGACATCGCGAACTGGTCCGACGACCGGATCTGGTCCGCGCTGGCCGAGCGGCTCGGCCACGGCCAGGACGGCTGGCACCTGCAGACCGGGCAGATCACCGAGAAGAGCGTGCTGCCGATGCGCAGCTTCGTCTCCACCCCGATGCGCCACGGCCGGCTGTTCCTCGCCGGTGACGCCGCCCACATCGTGCCACCGACCGGCGCGAAGGGGCTCAACCTGGCGATCGCCGACGTCGCGGTGCTGTCCCGGGCGCTGGTCGACCTGGTGCAGAAGGGTGCGCCCGGGCTCGCGGACGCCTACTCCGACACGGCGCTGCGGCGGGTGTGGCGGGCCACCCACTTCTCGTGGTGGATGACCAGCATGCTGCACACCAGCGGCGACCCGTTCGACGCCCAGCTCCAGCTCTCGCAGCTGCAGTGGGTGGCGAAGTCCAGCGCCGGCGCCGCGGGCCTGGCGGAGAACTACGCCGGCCTCACCATCGGCTACTGACACGCCCGCTCGGCTACTGACGGGCATCGCCGCCGATCTGAGGAGGACCGGGCCCGCCGCATCGGTTGGTGCGGTCACCTCGACAGGCAGGTCGGGCCGCGCGGGAGGGGAGTCACGCTCAGCCACGGCGTACGGCGGCCAACCTGCCTGTTCGAATGACGGCGACACGGCCGGCCGCTCACCGGGGCGCAGACAGTGTCAGGGCTCGCCGATCGCCGCGAGCACCTCGTCGAGGGCGTGCAGGGAGTGCCCGGAGACGAGCACGTCGACGTGGGGGAGTGCGGCGGCCATCCCACCGACCAGAGGCTCGTAGTCGTCGGCCGCCGTGCGCGGGTTCACCCAGACCACCCGGTGCGCGAGCCGGCCCAGCCGCGCCATCTGCTCGCCGAGCAGGCCCGGGTCGGCGCGCTCCCAGCCGTCGGAGACGATCACCACCACCGCGCCGCGGGCCATGCCGCGCCGCCCGTGCTGGTCGAGGAAGGTCTTGAGCGCCTCGCCGATCCGGGTGCCGCCGGACCAGTCGGGCGCCTCCTCGGCGGCGCGGGCCAGTGCCAGGTCGGGGTTGGCGCCGGCCAGCACCCGCGAGAGCCGGGTGAGCCGGGTCGCCATCACGAACGCCTCGGCGCCCGCGCCGCGCACCGCGCCCTGGAGCAGCTGGAGATAGACCCGGGAGTAGGCCTCCATCGAGCCGGAGACGTCGGCGAGCAGGACGATCCGCCGCCGCTGGGTCTGCCGGCGACGGTGCACCCTGCGGACCGGGTCACCGCCGGTGCGGTGCGCGCGCCGCAGCGTCCGGCGCAGGTCGAGGTGGTGCCCGGTCGTGGCCGGCGCCGTCCGCCTCGTGCGCCGGAGCGGTGCGGCGAACCGGAGCTCCTCGGCGAGCCGGCGCAGCGTCAGCAGCTCCTCGGCGGTGTAGTCGGCGAAGTCCTTGCGGCGCAGCCGCTCGTCGGTGCTCGCGGTCATCAGCACCCGGCCCGTGTCGTCGTCGGCCGCACCGTCCCCGCCGCCCGGGGTGGGGGCGGGCGCGGCGGAGTCGGTGGTCGGTGCCTGCTCGGGCGGCCGCACCTTCGGCCCCGGCCGCAGCTGTGGCGGAAGCTTCGGGGCCGCGGTGTCGCCGCGGTCCGCGTCCAGGTCTGCCAGCCCACCGAACACCTCGTCGAAGACCCGCTGGAACGCCGGGAGCTGGTCGCGGTCCTCTACCAGCGTCACCCGGGCCAGCCAGTACAGCTCGCGCACCCGCTCGGGCCTGCTCGTCGCCACGGCCGCTGCGAGCCGGGAGGTGCGTTCCGGACCGGCAGGCACATCGGCTGCCCGCAGCCGGGCCGCGAACGCGGCCAGCAGGTCGGCGAGGTCGGGGCCGCGGGGTGTCGCGGTGGAGCTGCCGATGTCAGCCACCGCCGGCCACCCAGGCGAGCCCGCGGTCGGTCGCGACCTCGACGTCCTCGCGGTACTTCAGCGCCGAGCCCAGCGTGCTGCCTGTGACGTCGGCGTCGAGCCGGGTCACTCCGAGCAGCGCCAGCGCCCCGACCCAGTCGATCGCCTCCGCGACCCCCGGCGGCTTCTGCAGGTCGAGGCTGCGCAACCGGTGCACCGCGCCGGCCACGGAGACGGTGAGCTCCTGGGCCGCCGAGGGCACCTTGCGCCGGATGATCTCCGCGGCTCGCTCGACGCTTGGGTAGTCGATCCAGTGGTAGAGGCAGCGCCGCTTGAGTGCGTCGTGCAGGTCGCGGGTGCGGTTGGAGGTGAGTACGACGATCGGCGGCACGTCGGCCCGCACGGTGCCGATCTCGGGGATCGTGATCGCGCCCTCGGCGAGCAGCTCGAACAGGAACGCCTCGAACTGCTCGTCGGCCCGGTCCACCTCGTCGATCAACAGCACGGCCGGTCGCGACCCGCGATGGCGCACGGCACGCAGCAGCGGCCGCTCGACGAGGAACTCCGGCCCGAACAGGTCCGCCTCGCGCAGGTGGGTGCCCTCGGCCTCGGCGAGCCGGATCGCGAGCAGCTGGCGCGGGTAGTTCCACTCGTAGAGCGCCTCGGCGGCGTCGATCCCGTCGTAGCACTGCAGCCGGATCAGCGGAGTGTCGAGGAGCTCGGCCAGTGCTTTCGCGGACTGGGTCTTGCCGACCCCGGCCTCGCCCTCGAGCAGGATCGGCTGGCCCAGCCGCACGGCGCAGAACAGCGCCGTCGCCAGGCCCGCGTCGGTGAGGTACCCGGTCTCCTCGAGCTCCTTGCGGAGCGTGTCGATGTCCGGGACCAGCTCGGCCAGCGGGGTCTCGGCGGGCTCGACCAGCGGCTGGGGCTCGACCAGCGGGGGCTCGCCGGGCGGGTTCGGGTCACCGGTCACGAGGCGAGGTACCCACCCGGGTCGGCGGCGAAGGCCCGCAGGCAGCCGCTGCCGCAGAACCAGTACCGCTCACCCTCGTGGTCCAGGTGCAGCGAGGTCTCCACGGTCGCCACGCTCATCCCGCACACCGGGTCGAGCGCCGTGCCGGGCGCGGTCGACGGCACCAGCGGCAGCTCGTGTGCACCATGTCCGCCACCCGAGGCGGCGTGCCCGGGATGGTGGTGGCCCCGGTCGTGCGCGGCCTGCGCGCCCTCGTCGACCGGCCGCCCTGAGGCACGCCGGCGCTCGGCCACCATCTCCGCGAGGATCGACAGCGCCACCTCCTCCGGGGTGCGCGCGCCGATGTCGAGGCCGGCCGGTGTGTGCACCCGGGCACGGGTGGCCTCGTCCACGTCGAGGGAGGCCACCACGGCCTCGCCGCGCTTGCGGCTGGCCACGAGCGCGACGTAGCGGACCCCGGCCGCGAGCGCCCGGCCCAGCACCTCCTCCTCGTCGCGTCCGTGGGAGGCGCACACCAGCGCCGCCGCCGATGACAGGTCCGCCTGGTCGCCGTCGGCCACGTCGTAGCCGAGTCGCTCGCCCAGGCCACGGAGTGCCACCGCGATCGGGCTGTCCCCGTGGACGGCCAGCAGCGGTGCGGGGATCACCGGGTCGAGGAAGATCTCCAGGGTCCCCCCGGACAGGCACGGGTTGTGCACGGTCAGCCGGTCCGGTCTCGGCTCCGGCTCCTCCTCAGGGGTGGGCGTGATCCGCAGCAGCAGCGGCTCACCGGAGTCCAGCAGCGTCAACCCCTGCGCGCGCACCGTCGACTCGGCGCAGGTGCCGCCGACGAACCCCTCGATGGTGCCGTCGGGGAAGACGATCGCCTCGTCACCTGGCTTCGCCGAGGTCGGCCGGTCGGCGAGCACCACGCGGGCGTGCACGAACGGCACCCGCTCCGCACGCAGCTCGGCGGCGCGGTGCTCGACCTCGGCCCGGCTCACTGGACCGCCAGGTCGGTGCGCATCGGCCTGCCCTGCATCGCCATCCACACGTTCGCCGGGGTGAGCGGCATGTCGGCGTGGCGGACGCCGTACGGCTCGAGGGCGTCGATCACCGCGTTGACCACCGCCGCGGGAGAGCCGACGGTCGCCGACTCGCCGATGCCCTTGAGGCCCAGCGGGTGGTGCGGCGACGGGGTGACCGTCTCCCCGGTCTCCCAGCTCGGGCACTCCAGCGCGGTGGGCAGCAGGTAGTCCATGAACGAGCCGCCGACGCAGTTGCCCTCGTCGTCGAACGCGATCAGCTGCATCAGCGCCATGCCGACGCCGTCGGCGAGGCCGCCGTGCACCTGGCCCTCGACGATCATCGGGTTGATCCGCGGCCCGCAGTCGTCGACGGCGATGAACCGGCGTACGTCGACCTGGCCGGTGCCCGGGTCGACGTCCACGACGCAGATGTACGCGCCGAACGGGTAGGTGAGGTTCGGCGGGTCGTAGACCACGGACGCGTCGAGGTGGCCCTCGACCCCCTCGGGCAGCTCGAGGGTGCCGTGCGAGAGCATCGCCACCTCCTGGATGGTCTTGCCCTGCGTGCGGTCGCCCTTGACGTACCAGCGGCCCTGCTCCCACTCGAGGTCGTCGGGGCTGCACTCCAGCGCTGCTGCTGTGATCACCCGCGCCTTGTCACGGATCCGTTGCGCGACCACCGCGGCCGCCGCCCCGGAGACCGGCGTGGACCGCGAGCCGTAGGTGCCGAGGCCGAACGGGGTGTTGCTGGTGTCGCCGTGGATCACGTCGATGTCCTCCGGCGGGAGCCCGAGCTCCTGGGACACGATCTGCGCGAACGTCGTCTCGTGGCCCTGGCCCTGGGTCTGCACCGACAGCCGCAGCTGGGCCTTGCCGGTCGGGTGCACCCGCAGCTCGCAGCCGTCGGCCATGCCGAGGCCGAGGATGTCCATGTGCTTGCGCGGCCCGGCGCCGACACCCTCGGTGAAGAAGCTGATCCCGATCCCCATCAGCTCGCCTCGCTCGCGCTTCTCCGCCTGCTCGCGGCGCAGCTCGTCGTAGCCGGCCATGTCGAGTGCCTTCTGCAGCGCGCGCGGGTAGTCGCCGGAGTCGTACTCCCAGCCGGTCTTGGACATGTAGGGGAACTGCTCGGGCCGGATCAGGTTCTTCATCCGCAGCTCGGCCGGGTCGACGCCGAGCTCGTCGGCGAGCAGGTCGACCATCCGCTCGACCAGGTAGACCGCCTCGGTGATCCGGAACGAGCAGGCGTAGGCGACGCCGCCGGGGGCCTTGTTGGTGTAGACCCCGGTCACCTTGCAGTACGCCGCCTCGAGGTCGTAGCTGCCGGTGAAGATGTGGAAGAACCCGGCCGGGAACTTCGTCGGCTGGGCGGTGCCGTTGAAGGCGCCGTGGTCGGCGAGGACGTCGACGCGTACGCCGAGGATCTTCCCGTCGCGGGTCGCCGCGATCTCGCCCTTCATGTGGTAGTCGCGGGCGAACGAGGTCGACATCAGGTTCTCGCTGCGGTCCTCGACCCACTTGACCGGTTTGCCGGTCACGATCGAGCCGACGACGGCGAGCACGTAGCCGGGGTAGATGCCGACCTTGTTGCCGAACCCGCCGCCGATGTCGGGAGAGATGATCTGGATGTTGTGCTCGGGGATCCCGGCGACCAGCGCGTAGACGGTCCGGTGCGCGTGCGGCGCCTGGTTGGTCGACCAGACGGTGAGCTTCCCGGTGACCCGGTCCATGCTCGCGATCGACCCACAGGTCTCCATCGGCGCGGGGTGCACCCGCGGGTAGAGCATCTCCTGGCTGACCACCACGTCGGCCTTGGCGAACACCTCGTCGGCGGTGGCCTTGTCGCCGGACTCCCAGTCGAAGATGTGGTTGTCGGTGCGACCCTCGACGTCGTCGCGGATCACCGGCGCGTCCGGGTCGAGCGCCCTGTGCGCGTCCACGACGGGCGGGAGCACGTCGTACTCGACGTCGATCAGCTCGAGGGCGTCGCGGGCGGCGTACTTGTCCTCGGCGACGACGAAGGCGACCTCCTGGCCCTGGAACCGGACCTTGTCGGTGGCGAGCACGGCCTGCACGTCGGCGCTCAGTGTCGGCATCCACGCCAGGTTCAGCGACTCGAGCGTCGCCCCGGTGATCACCGCCTTGACCTTCGGGTGCGCCTCCGCCTCGGAGGTGTCGATCGAGACGATCCGGGCGTGCGCGACCGGGCTGCGCAGGATCGCGGCGTGCAGCATGCCGGGCAGCACGAGGTCGTCGAGGTAGTGGCCCTGGCCGCGCAGGAAACGGGCATCCTCCTTGCGGAGCATGCGGCCGAAGCCCATCGGGTTGCCGGCGGGGCTGGTGGTCGGGGGCGCGGCGTGCGTGGTCATGCCTGGACCTCCTGGGTCGTCGGCTCGGTCTCGGCGGCCGCGGCCTGCTCGTGCTCGGCGGCCCAGCGGATCGCGCGGACGATGTTCTCGTAGCCGGTGCAGCGGCACAGCTGACCGGAGATCGCCTCGCGGATCGTGTCCTCGCCGGGGTCGGGGTCGTGGTCCAGCAGCCACCGCGCGGTCATCATCATCCCCGGGGTGCAGAAGCCGCACTGGAGGCCGTGCTCCTCCATGAACCCCTGCTGCACCGGGTCGAGCTGCCCGTCGACCTCGAGGCTCTCGACGGTGCGCACGTCGTGCCCGTCGGCCATCGCCGCCAGCACCGTGCAGCTCTTCACCGGCAGCCCGTCGAGCTGGAGCACGCAGGTGCCGCACTGGGAGGTGTCGCAGCCCCAGTGCGTCCCGGTCAGTCCGAGCTCGTCACGGATGAAGTGCACGAGCAGCAGCCGCGGTTCGATCTCGCGGGTCACCTGCTCGCCGTTGACGGTCATCGTCACCTGCATGGTCAGGACCTTCCTTGTGAGCGGTCGGCGCAACGGCGCAGGACACGGCGGGTGAGCTCGTCGGCGAGGTGCACCTTGTAGGCCACCGGACCGCGTTGGTCCGCGCGTGGGTTGCAGGCCTGGGCGGCGATCCGCCCGGCCTCGACGATGTGCTCCTCGGTGAGCGGCTGGCCGAGGAGGTACTCCTCGGCCTCGGGTGCGCAGAAGTGCGGGGCGCCCAGGGCGGTCAGCCCGATCCCGACGTCGGCGACCACCCCGTCACGGAGCACGACGTAGGCGCCCACCGCGGCCGCGGCCCAGTCACCGGTCTTGCGCTTGACCTTGTCGTAGGCGCTGGCCGCGCCAGGCCGGATCGGCACGCGCATCTCGGTGAGGATCTCGGCGTCGCCCAGGACGGTCTCGTAGGGCCCGCTGTGGAACTCCCGCGCCGGGACGGTCCGGGTCCCGCCCGAGGACCGCAGCACCAGCTCGGCCTTCAGCGCCGACCCGACCGCGGCCAGGTCCTCGGCGGGGTCGGCCTGGCAGAACGAGCCGCCCACCGTGCCGCGGTTGCGGACCGGGGGGTCGGCGATCAGCCGCTCGGCGTCGTGCAGGATCGGGTAGTGCTCGCCGACCACCGGGGAGCTCAGCACCGTGGCGTGCCGGGTCATCGCACCGATGCACAGCCGGTCGCCCTCGACGCGGATGTAGTCGAGGTCGGTGAGGCCGTTGATGTCGATGACGCAGTCGGGACGAGCCAGCCGGATCCGCATCATCGGCAGCAGGCTGTGCCCGCCGGCGATGAGTCTGGACTCCGGACCCAGCTGCTCCAAGAGCTCGAGCGCGTGCTCGACGCTGGTGGCTCTGGCGTAGTCGACGGGCGCGGGTGTCTGCACAGGTCTGCCCCTCTCGGTCGGACGGAGAGTCCGGCGGCTCGCCCCACGGTCCCCGAGAGACGAAACCGGATGCGGGTCAGTGTGCTCCAGGTCACACCCCGTCGCAATAGCCCGTCGCGGCCCGCGACCCGTGCCGGTGGTCGAGCCTGTCGAGACCCCGACCCGTGCCGCCGGGGGCCGACTTTCCGCGCGCCATTAGGCTTGGGTCATGTCAGCACCTGCTGCATCAGTCCAGGAGGCGGTTGCGCGCGCCCGCGAGGTCGCCCACGAAGTAGCGGCTCCGCGTGCGGAGCTGGTCGACACCGGCGTGTGGCCCGAGGAGGCACTCCGCGTCCTGCAGACCCGGCTCGGCGGGCTCGTCGTCCCCCGTGAGGACGGCGGTTCCGGGCTCGGCCTGCGTGCCCTCGCGGAGGTGTGCGAGACCCTCGGCCAGGCCTGTGCGTCGACCGCGATCTGCTTCGGGATGCACCACGTCGGCGCAGCGGTGATGGCGGCCAAGCCCACCGAGCGCCAGCGCAAGGAGTTCCTGCGCCCGATCGCGGCCGGCGAGCACCTCACCACCCTCGCCCTCTCCGAGCCCGGCACCGGCGCGGAGTTCTGGCTGCCGCAGACGCGGCTCACCTCCCACGGCGAGGGCTGGCTGGTCAACGGAGAGAAGAGCTTCGTCACGAACGGCTCGAAGGCCGACTCCTACGTCGTGTCCACCGTCGCCGCCGACCCCGACGCCCCGCACGGCGAGTTCTCCGCGGTGGTCGTCTGGGGGGACAGCCCGGGTCTGACCTGGCACGGCACGTGGGACGGCATCGGGATGCGCGGCAACTCCTCCCTCGCCGCCCGGCTGGAGGACGTCGAGGTCGGCCCCGAGGCCCTGCTCGGCGAGGAGGGCGACCAGATCTGGTACGTCTTCGAGGTGGTCGCGCCGTACTTCCTCACGGCGATGGCCGGCACCTACCTCGGGGTGGCTCACGCGGCGCTGGCCGAGGCGACCGAACACCTGAAAACCCGGCGGCATGCGCACACCGGCCGCGCGCTGAGCAGCGAGCCGGTCCTGCAGCACCGCCTCGGCGTGCTCTGGGCACAGGTGCACGCGACCCGCCGGCTGGTGCTCTGGGCGGCCGAGGAGGCCGACTCCGGCGGCCCCGACGCGCTGCCGGCGCTGACCGCGGCCAAGGCGCAGGTGGCCGACACCGCGACGTGGGTGACCAACGAGGCGATGACGCTGGTCGGGGGCATGGGCTACCGCGACAAGCACCCGATGGAGCGCCACCTCCGAGACGCCCGTGCCGCACACGTGATGAGCCCGACGACCGACATCCTGCGGACGTGGACCGGGCGCGCCCTGCTCGACGTACCCCTGCTCGGGACCTGACGCTGCCGTGCCAGATCTCCTGCTCGTCGCGGCCGGGCCCGACGAGGAATCCACCCTGACGAAGACCTTCGCCCACGAGTGCCGGTCCGTGCCGCTCACCGAGCTCCGCAGCGCACTCGACGACGACGTGGCCATGGTTGTCCTCGGCACCACCGCGGACAACGCGCTCGCCGCGGTGCAGTGGGTGCATCGGGCGCACCCGCTCTGCGGGGTGGTGGTGCTGACCACGCCGGAGAGCGACGCGGAGCTGCGGCGTGCGTCGATGTACGCCCCCGGCATCCCGGCCTCGCTCGCCATCCTCGAGGCCACCGACGGGCGGCTCGTCGAGCGGGTGGGCGAGGTGCTCGAGGCCAGCCGTCTCCAGCGTGCCCACCAGCAGACGCTGTCCGCGGTGACCGCCAAGGAGACGGTGTCGACGCCCCACGCGCTGGCCCCCGCATCGCTCGGTGCGCTGCTCGACCATGCGCCGTTCGGGGTGCTGGTCGGCGACCTCGACGCGCGGCTGGTCACCTGGAACCGGTGGGCCGGGGACCTGCTCGAGCTGCCCAACGAGGCCGCCGGCGCACACCTCCCGGCGCTGTTCCCGTCGCCGGACTACCTGGAGTCGGCCTTCCTGCTCGCCCGAGCCGGCCGGCTGGACGAGGCGGCCGCGACCACCGTCGAGGGTCCCGACGACACCGCGGTCGAGGTGAGCGCCGCCCCGACCCGGCTCGAGAACGGTGAGGACGCGGTGCTGGTGCTCGTCCAGGACGTGTCCGGCCGCCGGCAGGCCGAGCGCACCCGCGACCGGCTGGCCGAGCAGGTGGGTCTCCTCGGCCGTGTGTCGGAGGCGCTCTCGGGCACCCTCGACGTCGACATGGCGCTCGGCCGGCTCGCCGACCAGCTGGTCCCGATGTTCGCCGACTGGGTGAGCCTGCAGACCTACGACGAGCGCGGCCGCAGCGTCCGCGTCGTCGTACGGCACCGCGACCGGGCCCTGGAACGGGAGTCCGCGACCATCCGCGAGGGCCTGATGGCCGGGCTTGCCGACGACTCACCCAGCCGCACGGTGGTCCGCCTCGGCCAGCCCGTCCTGCGGCCGTCGGTGACCGCCGAGGAGCTCACCTCGTTCATCGACGACGAGACCACCCGCCTGGTCGTCGCCCGGTTGGGCGTGGGCAGCGTGGTCTCCGTGCCGATGCCCGGCCGCGACGAGATCCGCGGCTCGCTCAGCCTGGTCCGGGCTTCGGGGTCACCGGCGTACACGCCGCAGGACCTCGCTGTCGCCGTGGAGGTCGGCCGCCGGGCCGGCGTCGCCCTCGACACCCTGGCGCTCCACGCACAGCAGCGCGAGATCGCTGCGGGGTTGCAGCGCAGCCTGCTCACCGATCCGCCGGAGAACGACCAGACCGAGATCGCGGTGCGCTACGTCGCCGCGACCCAGGAGGCTCAGGTCGGCGGCGACTGGTACGACGCCTTCGTGCAGGCCGACGGCAGCACCGTCCTCGTGATCGGCGACGTCATGGGCCACGACACGCGGGCGGCCGCGGCGATGGGTCAGCTGCGTGCTCTGCTGCGTGGCATCAGCTACACCACCGGCACCGGTCCCGCGGAGATGCTGAGCCGGCTCGACGCCGCGATCGAGGGCCTCGACATCCGTACGACGGCCACCGGTCTCGTCGTACGCGTGCGACCGCGCGAGCCGGGGGACCCGGGCTCCGCGCGGCTGTGCTGGTCCAACGCCGGGCACCCGCCGGCGATCGTCGTCCCGCCCGGCGGCGGAGCGGTCGCCCTGGAGAACGACGAGGCCGACCTGCTGCTCGGGGTGCTCGCCCACACCGAGCGGACCGAGCGCCCGGCGACGCTGGCTCCCGGGGGCACCCTGCTGCTCTACACCGACGGGCTCGTCGAGCGGCGCGGGGAGTCGATCGACCAGGGCGTCCGCACGCTGCTCGACGCGGTCGACCGGCTCGCCGACCTGCCGCTGGAGGCGATGTGCGACCGTCTGCTCGCGGAGATGATCCCCGCGGAGAACGACGACGACGTCGCGCTGGTCGCGGTACGCCTGCGCACCCCCGTCGCACCCTCTGGGCGCGGGGCGGCCACCGTGTCACAGTGGTGAGCATGCCCGCGCACCAGCCCGCCCCCGTCGAGGTGATCACCGCCCGCGACGTGCCGCTCGGCGGCCCGCGGGCCATGACCGTGCGGCGCACGCTGCCGCAGCGCCGGCGCTCGATGGTCGGGGCATGGTGCTTCGTCGACCACTACGGGCCCGACGACGTGGAGGTCACCGGCGGGATGGACGTGGCGCCGCACCCGCACACCGGGCTGGCGACGGTCAGCTGGCTGTTCACCGGCGAGATCGAGCATCGCGACACCCATGGGGTGCACGCGACCGTGCGGCCCGGCGAGCTGAACCTGATGACCGCCGGCCACGGTGTCGCCCACTCCGAGGTCTCCACCCCGCAGACCACGGTCCTGCACGGGGTGCAGCTGTGGCTGGCGCTGCCGGACTCCGCGCGTGACATGCCCCGGGGTTTCGCCCACCACGCGCCGCGGTCGGTCGCGCTCGACGGGGCCAGCGTCCGGGTGCTGCTCGGGACGCTCGCCGGGGACACCTCACCGGTGGCGACGCACACGCCGCTGCTCGGCGCCGAGATCCTGCTGGAGCCCGGCGCCGAGCTCGCGCTCGACGTCGACCCGGCCTTCGAGCACGGCCTGCTGGTCGACCTCGGCCCGGTGCAGCTCGGGGACACCGAGCTCAAGCCTGCCGAGCTCGGCTACGTCGCGCCCGGCGCCTCCGAGCTGCGGATCGCGAACACCTCGGGCGAGCCGGCGCGCGTGATGCTGCTCGGCGGCGAGCCGTTCGGCGAGCAGATCGTCATGTGGTGGAACTTCGTCGGCCGCTCCCACGAGGAGATCGTCGAGTACCGCGAGGCGTGGGAAGCCGGCTCCGACCGGTTCGGCCGCGTGGAGGGGTACGTCGGTGAGGTCGACCGGATCCCCGCACCGCCGCTGCCGAACGTGCGGATCAAGCCCCGGGTCAGCCCACCCGGCCCCGGCGACCCGAGCGCCTGGGGCTGACCCGCTCCGCGGCGGCGCAGGTGCCGGTCAGCCGGTGACCTCGCGCCGGTCATCGGGCAGCCGGCGGGTGAGCCCGGCGCGGTCGAGGTGCTCCAGCAGCGGCAGCACCACCCTGCGACTCGTCCCCAGCCGCACCCGCGCCTCGCTGGTGGTGAACGGCTGCGGCAGCTCGGCCAGCCACGAGGCGGCGAGCCGGTCCGCCCCCGGGAGCAGCACGATGCCCGGCGCCGGGCGCAGCAGGAGGCCCGCCTTGGCCGCCGCCGCGGCCGCCTTGTTGTCCAGGCCGACCTCCCGGAGCCGGTCGGCGGTGGGGGCCGCGAACGGGTCGGTCTCGAGGTCGTGCCTGACCGCTTCGACGGCCCGCTGCACCCGCTCGGGGAGTACGACGGTCCGCCTGCTCGTCACCCGTCCACCGTCCACACGCAGCGGCTCACCGACGAGCGCTCGGACCAGTGCGGGGGAGGGCAGCCCGAGCCGCTCGGCGAGCACCGTCAGGGGCAGGCCGGCCTCGAGCGGAGCCGCCGCGTCGTGCTCGGTCACCCACGCCCCGAGCGCCTCGGCTGCCGTGGCTGCCCGCTCCGAGCTCAGCAGCCAACCGTCGGCGGCGACGACGCCGGCCGGGACCGCTCCGGACCCGAGCGCGCCGGACACCTGGCCGACCGGCACCCCGATCCGCCGCAGCAGGTCCACGTGGACCAGCCCGCGGCGGGCCACCTCGCCGGCAAGGTCGGGCCCGTCCACCGCGGTGAGCGCCTTGGCCCGTCGTGCGGCGGCCCCGCGCCGGCGCAACCCGGGCGGCGCGGGATCCAGGACCGCCACCCCCCACACCAGCCGGCTACCGGGGTCACGCAGGAGCGCACGGTCCCCGATCCGCAGCGGCAGCCGGCGCTCGAGCCGCAGCCGGACCAGGTCGTCGGACAGCGGACGGCAGTGCACCCCGACCGAGGTGGCGCCGACGTGCAGCACTGGCCGCTCCGGGGGGAGGCCTGCGGCGCCGTGCCCGGCGGAGATCCGCACGTCGACGCTGTCGGTGGGCTCCCAGGCGCCCGGGGTGACCAGCACGGCGCCGCGGTCCAGGTCGGCCAGTCCGTCCCCGGCCAGGTTGAGCGCCACCCGGGCCACCCCTGTCGCCGAACCGATCTCTCGGCCCAGCGACTGCACGCCGCGCACTCTGGCCGCCCGGCCATCGAACGCCAGCGTGTCGCCGACCGCGACCGTGCCGGCCGGCAGCGTGCCGGTCACCACGGTCCCGGCGCCCTTGACGGTGAACCTGCGGTCCACCCACAGCCGGACGTCGGCCGCGGGCTCGGGCTGCGGAAGCGACCGCACCATGGCCACCAGGTGGTCGCGCAGCTCGTCGAGCCCCGCACCCGTGTGGCCGCTCACCGCGACCACCGGCGCCCCGTGCAGTGTGGTCCCGGCCAGCTCGGCGGCGACGCGCGCCATCGCCGGGCCGGGGTCGGCGAGGTCGGCCCGCGTCACCGCGACCACGCCGTGCCGCACACCGAGCGCGTCGAGGGCGGCCAGGTGCTCGGCGGCCTGCGGCATCCACGGGTCGTCCGCGGCGACCACGAACAGCACCGCCGGCACCGGCCCGATCCCGGCGAGCATCGTGGTGATGAACCGCTCGTGCCCCGGGACGTCGACGAAGGCCACCTCGCCGACCGGCGGCAGGTCCGCCCACACGTAGCCGAGCTCGATCGACAACCCGCGCAGCCGCTCCTCGGCCAGCCGGTCCGGGTCCTGGCCGGTCAGCGCGCGCACGAGGGTGGACTTGCCGTGGTCGACGTGACCGGCGGTGGCGATGACGTGCACCCGGTCAGTCCTCCCGCGTCTCGTCGCTGCCCAGGACAGCCCCGGCGGCCCGTCGTACGGCGGTCACCAGGAGCGCGTCCTGCTCGGCCGGCACCGCGACCAGGTCGAGCAGGAGCCGGCCCCGGGCGACGTACCCGACCACCGGCGGGGAGCCCAGACGCAACGGGCCGGCGAGCTCAGCCGGGAGCGCGACCGCGGCGCTCGTGATCTCGACCCCGGGGGCGCCGCCGCCACCCACGGCAGCGGCGGAGACGACCGCCTCGGCGGGGACCACCCCGGCCAGCTCGGCGGCGAGCTTCTCGGCTCGCACCAGGAGCGCTGCGGCGTCGGACTCCAGCGCCGCGGCGACCGGGGGAGTCGGCCCGGTCAGCGTCGCCTCCAACGCCGCCAGGGTCAGCTTGTCCACGCGGAGCGCCCGGGCGAACGGGTGCCGGCGCAGCTGCTCGACGAGGTCGGCGCGGCCGAGCAGCAGCCCCGCCTGCGGGCCGCCGAGCAGCTTGTCGCCCGACGCGGTGACCAGGTCCGCTCCGGCGCGGAGCGCGGCGGACGCGCTCGGCTCGTCGGGCAGCCGCGGATGAGGGGCGAGCAGGCCCGAGCCGATGTCGGCGACCACGGGTACCGGCAGCCCGGCGAGCTCCCGGACGGACACCGAGGAGGTGAAGCCCTCGACCACGAAGTTCGACGGGTGCACCTTGAGCACGAACGCCGTGTCGTCGTCGACGGCCCGCTCGTAGTCGGACAGCCGCACCCGGTTGGTGGTGCCCACCTCGCGCAGCCGCGCGCCGACGGACTCGACGAGCTCGGGGATCCGGAAGCCGTCGCCGATCTCGACCATCTCCCCGCGCGCGACGACCACGTTGCGGCCCATCGCCAGCGCGCAGGTGACCAGGGCCAGGGCGGCCGCACCGTTGTTGACCACGTGGACGCCGCCCGCCTCGGGGACCGCGGCCGCCAGCGCGGCCATCGCCGAGCGGCCACGCCGTCCCCGTCGACCGGTGTCGAGGTCGAGCTCGACGTCGGTGGCCCCGGCCGCGACGGTGACCGCCTCGACCGCGGCCTGCGACAGCGGTGCCCGGCCGAGGTTGGTGTGCACGATCACCCCGGTGGCGTTCACGACCGGGCGCATGCTCGTGGCGTGGGCGGGCACGATGCGGACGGCCTCGTCGGCGACGTCAGCGGGGGAGATGTCGCCGACGCGGCAACGATCCAGCGCCTCGGTGACCGCGGCCTTGACCAGCTTCTCGCCGACCCTGCCCGCCGCCGCGCGCAGCCGCGGGTCCGCGAGCACGTGGTCGGTCCGCGGGGTCGCGCGTCGCTGGTCGGTCACGGCGATCCTCCCGAGGTCGAGCAGGCCTGTGACCTGCGACGCTACCCTGCCGCGCCGCGCCACCCGTGACGGGTCACGCAGGTTGCTGCGGGTACCTCAGGAAGACCGTCTCGTCCTCACCCTGCAGCCGCACGTCGAAGTGCAGCTCCTTGCCCCGCTGCTCGGCGACCAGCGTCCGCGCCCGCTCCTTGGGGAGCGAGCCGAGCAGGGGGTCGCCGGCGTGGTCGTGGCCGGGCAGGTAGACCCGGGTGAAGAGCCGGTTGAGCAGTCCTCGGGCGAAGACCGTCATCGCGATGAACGGCGGCCGGCCGTCCACCGCCCCCGGGAGCACGGTCGTGAAGCTGTAGCGCCCGTCGTTGTCGGTGGAGGTCCGGCCGAAGCCGGTGAAGGTCCAGCCGTCGCGGTGCAGCGAGCCGGCCCGCTGCACGACGTTGCCGTCGGCGTCGGCCTGCCAGATCTCGATCATGGAGTCGATCACCGGCTGCCCGCGGCCGTCGAGCACGCGACCGGTGAGGCGGACGGCGTCGGCGTGGCCCGGCGGGACGAGCTCGCTGCCGCCGTCGTACGGGAGGGCGAAGTGGTAGAACGGGCCGATCGTCTGGCCGGGGGTCGCCGCCGGCGGAGCTTCGGTCAGGGGAGACTCGGTCACTGCTCGTCCTCCGGTTCCATGTAGGTGGCGCTCGCGCCGGTGAGCACGATGTCCCAGCGGTAGCCGGTGTTCCACTCGTGCGTGGACACGTCGTGGTCGTAGGCCGCGATCAGCCGGTCGCGCGCCCGCTGGTCGGTGATCGACTGGTAGATCGGGTCCAGGCCGAGCAACGGGTCGCCGGGGAAGTACATCTGGGTGATCATCCGCTGGGTGAAGTCGGTGCCGAACAGCGAGAAGTGGATGTGCGCCGGCCGCCAGGCGTTGGTGTGGTTCTTCCACGGGTAGGGGCCGGGCTTGATGGTCTGGAACCGGTAGCTGCCGTCGGGACCGGTCAGGCAGCGGCCCACCCCGGTGAAGTTCGGGTCGACCGGCGCGTGGTGCTGGTCGCGCTTGTGCACGTAGCGTCCGGCGGAGTTGGCCTGCCAGATCTCCACGAGCTGGTTCGCCACCGGCCGGCCCTGGCCGTCGAGCACCCGCCCGGTGACCACGATCCGCTCACCGATCGGCTCACCGGTGTGCTGGATGGTGAGGTCGGACTCGAGGATGTCGACGTCCCGGTGTCCGAAGACCGGCGCGTACAGCTCGATGGTCTCGGGGTCGGCGTGGTGCAGGTCCTTGGTGGGGTGACGCAGGATGCTGCTGCGGTACGGCGGGTAGTCCAGCCGGGGCTGCGTCTCCGGGCGCTCGTCCGCGACCGCGGCGTACTCCTTGGCGATCGTGGCGATCTCCTCGCTCACCGCCGCCTGCGTGGTCGACGCGGCGTCCGACGACGGTACGTCGGGCGGGGTCTGTGCCATGGGTCCCTCCTCTGATGGCTGTGACCGGCCCGCACGGGGCCGCATCGGAGACGGTAGGCGAACCGCTGTGCGCGCCGCGAACGTATGCTTCCACTGAGTGGAAGGGGGTCGGGATTGGCCGGCAACACCTCGCGACCGGGCGCCACCGTGGCGAGCCGGGTGCTCGCGGTGCTCGGCGCCTTCGACGAGCGGCACCGCGAGCTGCGGCTCACTGACATCGCCCGGCGCGCCGACCTGCCACCGGCCACGGCGCACCGGCTGGTCGCCGAGCTGGTCGCCTGGGGAGCCCTGCAGCGCGGGGCCGACGGATACCTGGTCGGCCACCGGCTCTGGGAGCTCGGCCTGCTCGCGCCGGTGCAGACCGGTCTGCGCGAGGCAGCCTCGCCGTTCCTGCACGACGTCTACGGCGCGACGCTGGCGACGGTGCACCTCGCGGTCCGCGACGGCAACCAGGTGCTCTACCTGGACCGGCTGGCCGGACGGATGTCGGTGCCGGTGGTGAGCACGGTCGGCTCGCGGCTGCCGATGCACGCGACCGGGGTCGGGAAGGTGCTGCTGGCCTACGCCCCCGAGGAGGTGCAGCTCGAGGTGCTCTCCGACCTGCGCCGGGTCACCCCGCACACGATCACCCAGCCCGGCCGGCTGCGCCGGGAGCTGGCCCGGGTGCGCCACGACGGCTACGCCACCACGCACGAGGAGATGACGCTCGGCGCCTGCTCGGTGGCGGTTCCGGTGCGCGGCGACGGCGACGAGGTCGTCGGGGCAGTCGGGATCGTCGTGCCCAGCCTGCGCCGGGACCGCGGGCGGCTGGTGTCGGCCCTCCAGGTCGCCGCCCAGGGCATCCAGCGCACGCTGGCGCGGCCGCCGTCTCGCTGACCGGTGGCCGCGGCTGTTTGGTTCCCCGTCCCCCGGGTGGAGGACCGCCAAACCGGACGACGAGGGACGAACCGTGCACCTGTGGCGACGAACCGCGAAGCCACCGTGCCGGCTGCCGACGGCTGCGAGACTGCCAACGGCCGAGTCGGCCTCGGCCGCGGCGACGCCGACCACGCCGCCGCCTCAGCAGTCCCCGCGATCGGGGCAACAAGAGGGGGAACACCTACGTGCGTCTGTCCAAGCCCAGCACCTTGCTCGCCTCGGCAGTCCTTGCCGCAGGCACAGCCGTCGTCGCGGCGCCGGCCCTGGCCGCCGGAACCGTGGCCGTCACGCAGACCGACCTCGGCGCCGACTGGTTCACCGCCGACACCCGCGCCGCCGGAGATCTGCAGTTCGCCGACGTCGACGGCCGCGGAGCGGCGCTGTTGTCGACAACCGCCTCGAACGCCGACAAGGTGCAGCTGCTCACCGACCGGTACGACGGAGTGCGGCTCGCCGACCTCACCGAGCTGCGCTACACCACCTACAAGCTGCCCACCGGCGGGTTCGTCGCGGGACTGCCGGCACTCAACCTGCGGCTCGACACCAACGGTGACGAGGTCGCCGACTCCTACCTGGTCTACGAGCCCTACCAGGACCAGGGCAACGCAGCGGTGCTCACCGGCGAGTGGCAGACCTGGGACGCCGTGAACGACGGTGACGCGGTCTGGTGGGGCAGCGGTCCGGTGGCCGCCGCCGGCTGCGGGCAGTCCGCGGACTGCACGCTCGACGACGTCCTCGCGCTGTTCCCGGACGCGACCATCACCGAGGCGCCGGACTTCCCGGGCAGCCTGGGTCTCAACCTCGGTTCCAGCAACCCCGACATCAGCGGAGCGGTGGACTGGCTCAGCGTCGGGGTCGCCGGTGACACGACGACTTTCGACTTCGGTCCGCGCGTGTGGACCAAGGAGGACTGCAAGAAGGGCGGCTGGGCAACCAACTTCCCGGGCGCCTACAAGAACCAGGGGCAGTGCGTCTCGTCGTTCGCGTCCGGCAGGTAGCCGAGCGCTGACGGGCGGCCCGCGCCTCCGGGTGCGGGCCGCGTGGCGCCGGCAACGCTCAGCCGGTGACCGCGGCGAGCGGCGTGTTCTCGTCGCGCAGCCGTGCGGCGTCGACCCGGCCGGCCGTCACGATGGCCCGAACCGGCTCGATGGCGTCCCAGTCGTTGACGTGCATCCCGGCCAGCACCGCCCCCTCGCGCAGCCAGAACGCGGTGAAGACACGCCCCGTGACGTCGCCGCGCAGCACGACCTCGTCGTAGCCGTCGGGGCCGACGTGACCGACGTACTCCATGCCGAGGTCGTACTGGTCGGTGAAGAAGTACGGCAGCCGGTCGTAGGGCTCGGCGGCCCCGAGCAGGTTGTGCGCCGCGGTGACGCCCTGCCCGATCGCGTTGTCCCAGTGCTCGACGCGGAGTCGGTGCCCGAGCAGCGGGTGGCGCGCGTTCGCGACGTCGCCGGCGGCGAACACGTCAGGGTCGGAGGTGCGCAGCTGCTCGTCGACCACGATGCCGTTCTCGGTCTCGAGCCCGGCGTCCGCGGCCAGCTCGGCGTTCGGCTGCACGCCGATGCCGACCACGACCAGGTCGGCCGCGACGGTCGTCCCGTCGCCGAGCGTCAGCAGAGCCCCGTTGTCGCGCCTGTCGACCGCGGCGACCGTGGTGCCGGTCCGCACGTCGACGCCGTGCTCGAGGTGCAGGTCGGTGAGGACTCGCGCCACCTCCGGGCCGAGCACGCGCACCAACGGCAGCTCCAGCGCCTCGAGCACGACCACCTCGCAGCCCGCGGTGCGTGCCGCGGCGGCCACCTCGAGACCGATCCAGCCGCCCCCGATGATCGCGACCCGGGCGCCCGGCTGCAGCTGTGATCGCAGCCGCCGGCTGTCCTCGATCGTGCGCAGGTACGCCACCGGCGCGCCGCTGTCGTCGGCCGACTGCAGGCGCCGGGGCCGCGACCCGGTCGCCAGCAGCAGCCGGTCGTAGCCGAGCGGCCCGTCGGTGGTGCTCACCGTGTGGCCGGGTACGTCGATCGCGGTGACCGTCGTCCCCAGCCGCAGCTCGACGTCGTGGTCGACGTACCACTCCTGCGGGTGCACGAAGACCTTCTCGAGGTCGCCGCCCATCAGGAACCCCTTCGACAGCGGAGGCCGCTCGTAGGGCCGGTGCGGCTCGCTCGAGACCAGCACCAGCCGGCCGGCGAACCCCTGGCCGCGCAGCTCCTCGGTGGCCTTGGCGGCGGCGAGCCCGCCGCCGACGATCACGATGCTCTCGGGTCCGGCCATCATCCCTCCCTGGTGTGGCGAGCCAGCGACAGGAACTCCGCCTGCGAGGCGGGGTTCTCCCGGAGCGTCCCGCGCAGGGCCGAGGTGACGGTGCGGGTGCCGAGGGCCTGGGCGCCGCGGACGGTCATGCACGAGTGCTCGGCCTCGACCACGACGCCGACGCCGCGCGGCGCGAGCTGGTCCTCGAGGTGCTCGGCGACCTGCTGGGTGAGCCTCTCTTGAGTCTGTGCCCGGTGTGCGAAGAAGTCCACGACGCGGGCGAGCTTGGACAGACCCAGGATCCGCGCGGCCGGCAGGTAGCCGACGTGGGCGACCCCCACGAAGGGGAGCATGTGGTGCGCGCAGACCGACCGGACCGGGATGTCGTGGACCAGGACCAGCTCGTCGTAGCCGTCGGTGTTGTCGAAGGTGGTCATCTCGAACTCCGGGGGCGTGAGCAGCTCGGCGTAGGCCCGCGCCATCCGCAGCGGCGTCCGCTCGGTGTCGCCCTCGAGCCTCATGCCCAGCGCGGTGAGCAGGTCGGCGGCCGCCTGCTCCGCCGCCCGGAGGTCCACCGGCGCGCCGTCGTGCACGACCCGCGGCCGCCAGCGGAGGACGGCGTCCTCCGTCTCCGGCCGGGCGGTCACGCCGCGTCCGTCCGGACGCCGGTGCGGCCGGTGCGCGGTGACGAGGCGAGCCGCGCCAGCGCCAGTGCGCCGACGAGCAGGCCGAAGTCGCGGAGGGCGACGTCGAAGTACCCACCCATCGTCACCAGGTTGACGATGATGCCGAGCAGCCAGGCGGCGACGACGTAGCCGCCGAGGGCCGGTCGGACCGCGACGAGCACGCCGGCGAGGATCTCGACCGCGCCGACCGCGAGCATCGCCTGGTGGGCGTCGCCGGGCACGAGGTCGTTGACCCAGGGAGCCAGGTAGTCCTCCCAGTCGGTGAGCAGGCCGAGGAACTTGTCGAGGCCGAAGGCGATCGGAGCGATCGTGAACACGGTGCGCAGGAGCACGAACGCCTCGCGGGCGGGCCCGTCGACGCTGAGCTCGGCTGCCGGGGTGGGGCGGGTCTGGGTCATGGCTGCCTCCAACGGCTCTAAAGAAGTATTATCTGGACGTTAGAGCGCCCGAGAGGTTTTAGTCAATGGTCTTCTCTTTTAGAAAGCGCGCGGCCGCGCGCGAGGAGCTCGCCCGACAGCTGTCCGGAGTGGGCAGCCTGGTCGAGCCGGCGCGCCGGGAGCTCTACCTCTACGTCGCCGCCCAACCCGATGCGGTGAGCCGCGAGCAGGCCGCGGACGCGACCGCCCTCCCGCTGCACTCGGTGAAGTTCCACCTCGACCGCCTCGTCGACGAGGGGCTCCTCGAGACCGAGTTCCGGCGGCTGTCGGGCAGGTCCGGGCCCGGTGCCGGGCGGCCCGCCAAGCTCTACCGGCGCTCGGCGCGACAGCTCTCGGTCTCGCTGCCGGAGCGGCACTACGACCTCGCCGGTGACGTGCTGGCCGCGGCGATCGACACCTCGATAGCCGAGGGCCGCCCGGTCGCCGAGACCGTGGCCGCAGCCGCGCGTGACGCCGGCAGGCGGATGGTGGCCGGCTACCTCGCGGAGACCGCCGGCGACCCGCCCGCGGGCGAGCTCGAGCAGGTTGCCGACGTGCTGGGCGGGCACGGCTACGAGCCGAGGGTCGCCGAGCGGGAGGTCTGCCTGGCGAACTGCCCGTTCGACCGGTTGGCCGCCGAGCACACCGCGCTGGTGTGCGGCATGAACCACACCCTGATCGGTGCCGTCCTGGAGGGGCTCGAGACCCGCAACGCGCGCGCCGTGCTCGCGCCGCAGCCCGGGCTCTGCTGCGTCAGGATCGAGGACGCCCGGTAGCGCGGGGGACAGTGGTGGCGGAGGCGGACGGGAATCGAACCCGCCGGACCCGGATGCCGGGCCCCTACGGTTTTGAGGACCGCGCCCGTCACCAGACGAGAAACGCCTCCCCGCGACCACTGGCGTGACACTCTAGGCCCTCGTCGAAACGGCACGTAGGGTGACCTTCGTGACCGCGACCACACCGCACCCAGCAAGCACGGCCGGTCCGGGCGTGGGGATCCGGCTCACCCAGTACGCTGCGGGTGGCGGCTGTGCGTGCAAGGTGCCACCCGGCGAGCTCGAGGCGATCCTCGGCGACCTGCCGACCAGCCGAGCCGGCGGGGACCTGCTGGTGGGTCTCGACCACGGCGACGACGCGGCGGCGGTCCGGATCGACGGTGACCGGGCGGTGCTCGCCACCGCCGACTTCTTCACCCCGGTCGTCGACGACGCCTACGACTGGGGCCGGATCGCCGCGGCCAACGCGCTCTCCGACATCTACGCCATGGGCGGCACGCCGGTGGTGGCGGTGAACCTGCTCGCCTGGCCGCGCGACAAGATCCCCTTCGAGCTCGCCGCGGAGGTGCTCCGCGGCGGCGCCGACATCTGTGTCGAGGCGAAGACCCATCTGGCCGGTGGCCACAGCATCGACGACCCGGAGCCCAAGTACGGGTTGGCGGTGACCGGGATGGGTGAACCCGACCGGCTGCTCCGCAACGACGCCGGCGTGCCCGGCGTACCCCTCACGCTCACCAAGCCGCTCGGCCTCGGCGTGCTCAACAACCGCCACAAGGCGACCGGTGAGAGGTTCGAGGAGGCGATCGCGCAGATGACCACGCTGAACCGTGACGCCTCGCGCGCCGCCGTCGCCGCCGGGATCCGCTGCGCGACCGACGTGACCGGGTTCGGGCTGCTCGGGCACCTGATGAAGATGTGCCGCGCCAGCGGGGTCACCGCGGTCGTCGACGCGGCCGCCGTGCCGTACGTCGAGGGTGCCCGGGAGTCGTTCGCCCAGGGGTTCGTCCCCGGCGGCAGCCGGCGCAACCTGGACTGGGTCAGGCCGCACCTGAGCTCGGCGCACGGCGAGGACGAGCTCGTCCTGCTCGCCGACGCGCAGACCTCCGGTGGACTGCTCGTCGCCGGCGAGCTGCCCGGCCACCCGGTGGTCGGTGAGCTGGTCCCGCGACGGGAGCACCTGGTCGAAGTTCGTTGAAGCTCGTCGTCCACCCCTCGCATGAAGCTCGGTGGTTGGGGTAGGTTCCGGCGAAACGGGAGGAGAGCAGAGCGATGGTTTCTGGCAAGGCGTTCCTCGGTTGGCCGGTGCTGCGGCAGTTCGCCGGCAAGGACCCGCTCGGGCGCGGCCCGGCGGTGCGCTCCGAGCACACCGAGCAGCTCTCCGCCCGCACCGAGACCGCGGACCGCGTCGCGCGCAGCGTGTGCCCGTACTGCGCGGTGGGCTGTGGTCAGAAGGTCTACGTCAAGGACGAGCAGGTCATCCAGATCGAGGGTGACCCCGACAGCCCGATCTCGCGCGGCCGGCTGTGCCCGAAGGGCTCGGCCAGCAAGAACCTGGTCACCAGCGAGATGCGCCAGACCAAGGTCCGCTACCGCCGGCCGTACGGCACCGAGTGGGAGGACCTCGACCTCGGCACCGCGATGGAGATGATCGCCGACCGGGTGGTCAAGGCGCGCAACGACACGTGGCAGGACCTCGACGAGGACGGCCGCAAGGTGCGCCGCACGCTCGGCATCGCCAGCCTCGGGGGCGCGACCCTCGACAACGAGGAGAACTACCTCATCAAGAAGCTGTTCACGGCGATGGGCGCGATCCAGATCGAGAACCAGGCCCGTATTTGACACTCCGCCACCGTCCCCGGTCTGGGGACCAGCTTCGGGCGCGGCGGCGCCACCGGGTTCCAGCAGGACCTCGCCAACGCTGACTGCATCATCATCCAGGGCTCGAACATGGCCGAGGCCCACCCGGTGGGCTTCCAGTGGGTGGTGGAGGCCAAGGCCAGGGGCGCCAAGATCATCCACGTCGACCCCCGGTTCACGCGGACCAGCGCGCTCGCGGACACGTTCGTCCCGTTGCGCGTGGGCACCGACATCGTGTTCCTCGGCGGGATCATCAACTACGTCCTGAGCAACGAGCTCGACTTCCGCGAGTACGTCGCGCACTACACCAACGCCGCCCACATCGTCAGCGAGGACTACCAGGACGCCGAGGACCTCGACGGGCTGTTCTCCGGCTTCGACCCCGAGACGCGCACCTACGACCCGGCCAGCTGGCAGTTCCAGGAGCAGGAGGCCGAGGGCTCGAGGCGCCAGGACCAGGCGATGCAGCGCGAGACCGCCAGTGCCCTCCAGCACGAGACGCACGGCATCTCGGTGCACGCGCACCCGCCGCGCGACGAGACGCTGCAGCACCCGAACTGCGTCTACCAGATCCTCAAGCGGCACTACGCCCGCTACACCCCGGAGATGGTCGCCGAGACCTGCGGCGTGTCGAAGGAGGCCTTCCTCGAGGTCTGCGAGGCGTGGACGCAGAACTCCGGGCGCGACAAGACCACGGCGCTGGTCTACAGCGTCGGCTGGACCCAGCACAGCGTCGGTGTGCAGTACATCCGCACCGGGGCGATCCTCCAGCTGCTGCTGGGCAACATGGGCCGCCCCGGCGGCGGGATCATGGCGATGCGCGGGCACGCCAGCATCCAGGGCTCCACCGACATCCCGACGCTGTTCAACATCCTGCCCGGCTACCTGCCGATGCCGAACGCTTCGGAGCACACCAGCCTGGCGGAGTGGATCGACGCGGTGCGCAAGCCGGGGTCGAAGGGGTTCTGGCACAACGCCGACGCCTACGGCGTCAACCTGCTCAAGGCCTACTGGGGCGACAAGGCGACGCCGGAGAACGACTTCTGCTTCGACTACCTGCCGAAGATCACCGGCGACCACGGCACCTACCGCACCGTCCTGGACATGATCGACGGCAAGGTCAAGGGCTACTTCCTCCTCGGGCAGAACCCCGCGGTCGGCTCCGCGCACGGCAAGGCGCAACGCCTCGGCATGGCCAACCTGGACTGGCTCGTGGTGCGGGACCTGTTCGAGATCGAGAGCGCGACGTTCTGGAAGAACTCCCCCGAGGTCGAGACCGGCGAGATCGTGCCCGAGGAGTGCCGCACCGAGGTGTTCCTGCTGCCGGCAGCCTCCCACGTCGAGAAGGAGGGCACGTTCACCCAGACCCAGCGGATGCTGCAGTGGCGCGAGAAGGCGTTGGAGCCCAAGGGCGACTGCCGTTCCGAGCTCTGGTTCTTCTACCACCTCGGCCGGCTGGTCCGGGAGCGGCTCAAGGACTCCACCGAGGAGCGTGACCGGCCGATCCTCGACCTCGCCTGGGACTACCCCGTGCACGGCGAGCACGCCGAGCCGAGCGCCGAGGCGGTGCTGAAGGAGATCAACGGCTACGAGGTCGCCACCGGCCGGCCGCTGTCGACGTTCAACGAGATGAAGAACGACGGCAGCACTGCCGGCGGGTGCTGGATCTACACCGGCGTCTTCGCCGACGGGGTCAACCAGGCCGCCCGCCGGAAGCCGGGCTCGGAGCAGTCGTGGGTGGCTCCGGAGTGGGGCTGGGTGTGGCCGATGAACCGGCGGATCCTCTACAACCGCGCCTCCGCCGACCCCGACGGCCGGCCGTGGAGCGAGCGCAAGGCCTACGTCTGGTGGGACGAGCAGAAGGGCGAGTGGACCGGCCACGACGTGCCCGACTTCGAGAAGACCAAGCCGCCGTCGTACCGCCCGCCGGAGGGCTCCGAGGGCGTCGAGGCGATCTCGGGCCTCGACCCGTTCATCATGCAGGGCGACGGCAAGGGCGCGCTCTACGTCCCGCAGGGGCTGATCGACGGTCCGCTGCCGACCCACTACGAGCCGGTCGAGTCGCCGTTCCGCAACCCCCTCTACGGGCAGCAGGCGAACCCGACCCGCAAGCAGTACGACCGCGAGGACAACCGGATGAACCCCAGCCCTCCGGAGGCGCACGCGGACGTCTTCCCGTTCGTGTTCACCACCAGCCGGCTGACCGAGCACCACACGGCCGGCGGGATGAGCCGCTACCTCGAGCACCTCGCCGAGCTGCAGCCGGAGATGTTCGTCGAGGTCTCCCCGGAGCTGGCGCGGGAGCGCGGCCTGGAGAACAACGGCTGGTGCCACGTGGTGACAGCGCGGGCCGCCGTCGAGGGGCGGGTGCTGGTCACCGACCGGCTCAGCCCGCTGCGGGTGGAGGGCCGGACGGTGCACCAGGTCTGGCTTCCCTACCACTGGGGCTCGGGCGGCATGGTCACCGGCGACTCCGCCAACGACCTGCTCGGGATCACCCTCGACCCCAACGTCCTGATCCAGGAGAGCAAGGTCGGCACCTGCGACGTCCTGCCCGGCCGGCGCCCCAAGGGCGCCGCCCTGCTCCGGCTCGTCGAGGAGTACCGCGACCGCGCCGGCATCCGGCACGACGTCTACGCCCCGGTGGTCACCGTCGGCGCGGCCGCCGGCTCCGACGACGAGGGCAACCCCACCCCCGATCCCAGTGAGGCTGACACGTGATCGGCAAGAACAGCCTGTTCGGCCCTGTCGACCCGGCGCGGGAGGCGGGGTACGACGACCCGCCTCCGCGCAAGGGCTTCTTCACCGACACCAGCATCTGCATCGGCTGCAAGGCCTGCGAGGTGGCGTGCAAGGAGTGGAACGACGTCCCCGACCACGGCTTCGACATGCTCGGCTCGTCGTACGACAACAGCCACTCGCTCAACGCCAACCAGTGGCGCCACGTGGCCTTCATCGAGCAGCCCAAGCGGCTCGGCGACCAGGAGGCGCGGCTGCGCCAGCCCCCGGTGGACCTCGGGATGCCGACGGTGGGGTCCGACGGTCCGGAGGTCCGGCTGCCCGACGGCACGGAGGCGGAGAAGCCGGACTTCCGCTGGCTGATGTCGTCCGACGTGTGCAAGCACTGCACCCACGCCGCCTGCCTGGACGTGTGCCCGACCGGCTCGCTGTTCCGCACCGAGTTCGGCACGGTCGTGGTGCAGGAGGACATCTGCAACGGCTGCGGCTACTGCGTCCCCGCCTGCCCCTACGGCGTGATCGACCGGCGCAAGGGCAGCAGCGACGGCAAGGCGGTGCTCAACGAGGGCGTCGCCCAGAAGTGCACGCTGTGCTACGACCGGCTCAAGGCCGACCAGAAGCCGGCGTGCGCGCAGGCCTGCCCGACCGAGTCGATCCAGTACGGCGACCTCGACGAGCTGCGCGAGCGGGCCAACGACCGGGTCGCCCGGCTCCACGAGGCAGGGATCATGGACGCCCGGCTCTACGGCAACGACCCCCACGACGGGGTCGGCGGCGCCGGCGCGTTCTTCCTGCTGCTCGACGAGCCCGAGGTCTACGGGTTCCCGCCCGACCCGGTGGTCACCACCCGCGACCTGCCGAAGATGTTCAACCGTGCGACCGCGGCAGCGTTGACCATGCTCGCGGGCGCTGCGATCTCGTTCCTGGGGAGGCGCGGATGAGCCCGGAGGTCGACCGCCACGGACAGACCAGGACCGACCCCGGCCGCACGGCGCCGATCGGGTCCGACGGCGGCCGCCGCCCCGGCCGCAGGGGGGGACGCCGCCGGGCCGGTCGCGGCGGCGAACGCTCGATGGTGCCCGAAGCCGAGTTCACCTCCTACTACGGCCGGCCCGTGGTCAAGCCCTCGCCGTGGGAGCACGACATCCCGGCGTACCTCTTCGCCGGCGGCCTCGCCGCCGGCTCCTCGCTGCTCGCCGCCGGGGCCGACCTCAACGACCTGCCGGCGCTGCGCCGGGTCGGCCGGATCGGCGCCCTGGGCGCGCTCGGCTTCAGCATGGCCGCGCTGGTCCACGACCTCGGCCGGCCGTCGCGGTTCCTGAACATGCTGCGCACGATGAAGCTGACCTCGCCGATGTCGGTCGGCACCTGGATCCTCTCGATCTACGGGCCGTTCGCCGGCGCGGCCGCGGCCGGCGAGGTGGTCGGCCTGCTGCCCGAGGGCAAGGTCAAGGGACCGCTGCGGTTGCTGCGGCTCGCCGGCCGCCCGGCCGGGCTGCTCGCCGGGCTCACCGCGCCGCCGGTGGCCGCCTACACCGCGGTCCTCCTCGCCGACACCGCGACCCCGTCGTGGCACTCGGCCTACAAGGAGCTGCCGTTCGTGTTCGTCAGCTCCGGGCTGGCCGCCGCGGGTGGCCTGGCGATGATCGGCACGCCGACGGACCAGGCCGGACCCGCGCGGCGCGCGGCGGCCGGGGGCGCGGTGGCCGAGCTGCTGGCCGAGCAGCTGATGGAGCGCTCGATGGGGCTCACCGCCGAGCCGCTGCACAAGGGCCACGCCGGCAACCTGATGAAGGCGGCGAAGGCGCTGACCGCCGCCGGCGCCGCCGGCACGTTGCTCTCGGGACGCAGCCGCGGGATCGCGATGCTGTCGGGGGCCGCGCTGATGGCCGGGTCCGCGCTGACCAGGTTCGGGGTCTTCGAGGCCGGACAGGAGTCCGCTCGCGACCCGAAGTACACCGTCGTACCCCAGCGCGAGCGGCTCGACCGAGGAGAACCGATCCGCTACCAGGGCTAGATCCGACGCGCCGCCCCGCTCGGGAGAGGCGTGTGACGAGAAGGAGTCAGACCATGGCGAGCTCGACCCAGGCCGGCGACGCGCCCGGCACGCAGACGCCCTCCGGCAACCGCTGGCTGCTGGTGGCGGCCGGACTGCTGCTGCAGTTCTCGATCGGGGCGGTCTACGCCTGGAGCACCTTCTCCGCGGCACTGCAGGACGCCGGACCGTGGCAGCTGAGCAAGGTCCAGGCGTCGTTGCCGTTCACGGTGACGATCGCGATGATCTTCATCGGCACCTACATCGGCGGCCGGATCCAGGACCGCAAGGGCCCCCGCGTGGTCGCGCTCGCCGGCGGCGTCATCTACGCGATCGGGATCATCCTCGCCGGGTTCGCCCGCGGCGAGGAGCAGCTGTGGCTGCTGATCGCCGGCTACGGCGTGATCAGCGGCTTCGGTCTCGGTGTCGCCTACATCGTCCCGATCGCGATGCTGCAGAAGTGGTTCCCCGACAAGAAGGGCCTGATCACCGGCCTCGCCGTCGGCGGCTTCGGCTTCGGCGCGGTGCTCACCTCCCCGGTCGCGAAGTGGCTCATCGACCAGGACCCCGACCAGCCGACCAAGGCTTTCCTCTGGCTCGGCATCGCCTACCTGGTGATGTCGCTGGTCGGCGCGTCGTTCTTCAAGAACCCCCCGGCCGGCTACGTCGTGCCCGGCTACGAGGGCGGTGCCGGAGGCGCGGAGACCGACGCGGCGGTGAACTACACCCAGGGCGAGGCGCTGCGCACGCCGCAGTGGTACCTGCTCACCGCGATCCTCGCGCTCAACACCACCGTCGGCATCGCACTGATCTCCCAGGCCGCCGGCAGCGCGTCGGGGATCGCCGGTTACAGCGCTGCTGCCGCCGCGACGGTCGTCGGTGTGCTCGCGATCTTCAACGGAGCCGGCCGGATCGTGTGGGCCGCCGCCTCGGACTACATGGGCCGGATGCCGGCGTTCGCGGCGATGCTCGGCCTGCAGGGCATCTGCCTGGTGCTCCTCCCGCACGCGGGCAACGCAGCGCTCTGGTTCGTGCTCGCTGCGGTGATCTACCTCTGCTACGGCGGCGGCTTCGGCACGATGCCGGCGACGGCCGGTGACTACTTCGGCGTGAAGAACGCCGGCGCGATCTATGGCCTGATGCTGATCGCGTGGAGCATCGCCGGCGTCGTCGGCCCGATCGTGATCTCCACCCTGCTCGGTGACGGCGAGCCGAACTACACCCTGGGCTACACCACCATGGGTGTGATCGGGCTCGCCGCGGTGCTGCTCACCCTTATCACGAAGAAGCCCCGCGCCCGCGCCGCCCAGCCCGCGTAGCACCGCCCCCAGCCCGTGTAACGCGGGGTTACGGACGGTCCACACGCGGTGTACGGCCGGGGAACCGTCCACAGCCCCGCATCAGAGCGGAGCGGTGGTACGGCGCTCGGCGACCGCCTCGGCCGCCAGCGCGACGAACCGCCGCACGCCCGGGCTCTCCCGCCGCGGGTCCCACGCCACCACCAACACCGAGGGCTCGAGGTCCTCGACCGGCACGAACGCCAACCCGGGCTTGTGGTACTCCTCGACCAGGCCGGCCGGGACCAGGTTGACCCCCCGGCCCAGGGCGATGTCGGCCAGCCACTCCTCGACGGTGGTCGCCCGGCTGAGCACGGCGTCGACGCCGGCCGCCCGGATCCGGCGCTGGTACCAGTAGTCGGCGAACACCGGGTCGGTGACCAGCCGGGTCTCCAGGAACGGCGTCCGCGCCAGCCGGCGTGCCGGCACCGACGCCAGACCGGCGAGCGGGTGGTCCTCGGCCATCACCGCGACCAGCGGGTCCCTGCCGATCTCCAGCGTGCTCAGGCACTCCATGCCGGTGAACGGCGGTCGCAGGATCGCCACGTCGCTGCAGCCGTCGGCCAGGCCGGCCGACGGGTCGTCCCACTCGTACTGCCGCAGCTGGAGGTCCACGGTCGGCTCCGCGCGACCGAACTCGTTGAGCAGCCGACGCACCGGTGCGGTCAGCGAGAAGGACAGGAACCCGACCTGCAGGGTCGATGCCCGTCCGAGCGCCAGCCGCCGGGCGGTCTCCTCCAGCGCACCCGCACCGGCGAGCGTGCTGCGGGCCAGCGGCAGCAGCTCTGCTCCGGCCGGCGTCAGCCGCACGCCGGCCGCCCCGCGCTCGAACAGGCGCACGCCGAGGTCGCGCTCGAGGACCTTGACCTGCTGGCTGAGCGTGGGGGAGGTGATCAGCAGCCGAGACGCTGCCCTGGCGAAGTGCAGCTCCTCGGCCACCGCGACGAAGTAGCGAAGCTGCCGCAGCTCCATGACCAGCCATGTTAGGCACCGTCGAACGCCGGTGAGACGAAAAGACATCGACCCCGGCCACTGGTCTGCGCCACCTTCGGGAGCGGCCCGGACGGTCCGGGACGTCAACTTCTGGGAGCACTGCATGAGCATGACCAACCCGATCTCGACCGGGACCACCCGGGCGGACCTCGACGCGCTGGCCGCGACGGTCCGCGGCCCCGTGCTGGCCGGCGACGACCCCCGGCTCGCGGACGAGGTGGCCACCTTCAACCTCGCGATCACCCACCGGCCGGCGGTCGCGGTCGGGGCGACCTGTGCCGAGGACGTCGCGGCTGCGGTGACCTGGGCCGGCCGGCACCGGCTCCCCGTCGCGGTCCAGGCCACCGGCCACGGCCCGGTCAAGGGTGCCGACGGTGCCCTGCTCGTCACCACCTCGCGGATGCGCGAGGTCGTCGTCGACCCCGACCGTCGTACGGCGACCGCGGCAGCCGGCGCCCGGTGGGCCGACGTGGTGGCCGCCGCCGCGCCGCACGGCCTGGCCCCACTGAGCGGCTCCTCGTCGCAGGTCGGCGTGGTCGGCTACACCCTCGGTGGCGGGATGGGCGCGCTCTCCCGTCAGCACGGCTTCGCCGCCGACCTCGTGGAGAGCGTCGAGATCGTCACCGCCGACGGGCAGGTCCGCCACCTCGACGCCGAGCACGAGCCGGACCTGTTCTGGGCCGTGCGCGGGGGCAAGGGCAACTTCGGGATCGTCACCTCGCTCGAGTTCGGCCTGGTCGCGGTGCCGGAGATCTACGGCGGCGGCGTGTTCTTCGAGGGCTCCTCGGCCGCGGACGTCCTGCACGCGTTCCGCGAGTGGGCGCCCGCCCTTCCCGACCAGGCCGGCACGTCGGTGGCGATGCTGCGGCTGCCACCGCTCGAGGAGATCCCGGAGCCGCTGAGGGGCACGTTCGTCGTGCACCTGCGCTTCGCCTGGACCGGGGCGGCCGAGCAAGGGAAGCGGCTGCTCGGGCCGATGCTCAGCGCGGGGCAGGTGATCGCACCGATGCTGGCGACGATGCCGTACGCCGAGGCCGACGCCATCCACCAGGACCCGACCGACCCGATGCCGGCCTGGGAGCGCGGACGGCTGCTCGCCGAGCTGCCGGCCGAGGCGATCGACAACCTGCTCGCGGTCGTGGGCCCGGACGTCGAGATCCCGCTGGCGATGGTGGAGCTGCGGCTCATGGGTGGAGCGCTCTCGCGGCAGCCGAAGGTGCCGAACGCGGTGACCGGACGCGAGGCGGCCTTCAGTGCGTTCGTGGTCGGCCCGCTGATGCCGGGTCTCGAGAACGTCGTACCCGCGGTCGGCCGAGGCATCCTCGACGCCCTGGAGCCGTGGCACACCGGCACCGCGCAGCTGAACTTCCTTGGCGACGCGCACACGCCGGAGGCGGTGGCCGCGGCCTGGCAGCCTGACGTCCACCGGCGCCTGCTCGAGGTCAAGCAGGCCGTCGACCCGGGCAACACGTTCTGCCACGGGCACGCGCTGGTCGCCCGGGACTGACCGACGCAGGACCAAGGGATGCCCGACCCGGGACGTTCGGCCCGTTTTCGACCGGCCCCGGGCGGGCTACCTTCCGTGGAGCCGGCCACCCGCGAGGGTTGGCGTTGTCTCGTCGAAGGCGGTCCCTTCATGTCCGTTCAGCACCTGACCGAGCGACGTGCGCGTGACGGGTGGATGGCGGAGGTCGACTTCGACCGGGCACCGTTCACGATCGCCTGGGAGGTGACCCGGGCGTGTGTGTTCGCCTGCGTGCACTGCCGGGCCGACGCGCAGCGGCGGCGGGACCCTCGGGAGCTCACCACGGTGGAGGGCTACGCGTTGATCGACCGGCTCGCCGAGTTCGGGTCGCCGATCCTGGTGTTCACCGGCGGCGACCCGATGATGCGTCGCGACCTCTTCGAGCTGATCTCGTACGCCGACGAGAAGGGGCTGCGCTGCTCGCTGACCCCCACCGCGACCACCTCGCCGACCCGGGAGCGGCTGCGGCTGGCGGCCCTGGCGGGGGTACGTCGGATCGCGCTCAGCCTGGACGGGCCGAACTCGGAGGTGCACGACGCCTTCCGCAAGGTCGACGGGTCCTGGGAGCGGACGATGACGATCCTGCGCAACGCGCAGGAGGTGGGCCTGAGCGCCCAGATCAACACCACGGTCACCGCGCACAACGTCCACCTGCTCCCCGACATGGTGCAGTTCGTGCGCGAGGTCGGTGCGGTGCAGTGGAGCGTGTTCTTCCTGGTGCCGATGGGCCGCGGCCAGGAGCTGTCGATGATCTCTCCCGAGGAGCACGAGCGGGTGCTCACCTGGCTCCACGAGCTCTCCCGGCAGGGCGACTTCGACATCAAGGCCACGGCGGCTCCGATGTACCGCCGCATCGCCGCGCAGCACCGGCACGGGGACGGGCCGGTCGGAGGCGCCGGCTTCGCCTTCCACGACGGCCTGGACCGGCCGGTGCAGGGCGTCAACGACGGGCGCGGCTTCCTGTTCATCTCGCACCTCGGCGAGATCATGCCGTCGGGGTTCCTGCCGATCTCGGTCGGCAACGTCCGCGAGGACGACGTCGTCGAGGTCTACCGAACCAACGAGCTGTTCCGGGCGCTGCGCGACCCCGCCCGCCTGACCGGCAAGTGCGGGGCGTGTGAGTACGCCGACGTCTGCGGCGGCCAGCGAGGCCGCGCGTACGCCGTCACCGGCGACCCGCTGGCCTCCGACCCCGCCTGCGCCTACGTGCCGGCAGGCTGGACCGCGTGAACCGACCCGCACACCGCGTGGTCGTGGTCGGCGGGGGAGTCACCGGCCTGACCACGGCCCACCGGCTGCGTCATGCCGACCCGGGACTGCGGGTGACCCTCGTCGAGGCCTCCGGCCGGCTCGGCGGGAAGCTGGTCACCGAGCGCGTCGCCGGCTTCGTCCTGGAGGGCGGGCCCGACGCCCTGGTCGGCTTCAAGCCGGCCGGGCTCGCGCTGGCCGAGGAGCTGGGCCTGACTCCGCGTCTGGTGCCCGCCGACCCCGGCTCGGCGGGGACCTTCCTGGCCGACGGCGACCGCCTGCGCAGGATGCCGGACGGCTTCACCGGTTTCGTGCCGAGACGGCTGTGGCCGATGGTCACCACACCGCTGCTCCCGCCCGGGGCGAAGCTCAGGCTCGGCCTCGAGTGGGCTGTGCCGGCCGGTGGACCGGGTGACGAGTCGGTCGCGGACTTCGTGTCCCGGCGGCTGGGCCGGCAGTTCTACCAGCGACTCGTGGAGCCGCTCGTCGCCGGCATCTTCGGCGCCGACCCCGCGGAGCTGAGCCTGCGCGAGACCCTGCCGCAGCTGCGCCGGGCCGAGCAGGCACACGGAAGCCTCACCCGGTTCGTGCTCGCCGAGCGCCGCCGGGCTGCGGGAGCGGCCGGACCGGCCGTGTCCTCGTTGCTCGCGCCGGTCGGTGGGATGGCCGAGCTCGTCACGGCGCTGGAGGGCGCGCTGGCCGGGGTCGACGTACGCACCTCGACGACGGTGGAGTCCGTCACCGCGGAGCCCGGCGGCTACCGGGTTGGCCTCGCCGCGGCCGACGGCACCCGCAGCGACCTGCCGGCCGACGCGGTCGTCCTCGCCGTGCCGGCACCGGCCGCCGCGCGGGCGGTGCGCACCCTGGACGCCGCGCTGCCGCCGGTGCTCGACCAGCTCCGCTACGGGTCGACGGTGACGGTCAACCTGGGCTTCGCCGGCGACGCGCCGCCGGTCGGTGGGCACGGCTACCTCGTGCCGGCCCGCGAACGACGCGCCGCCCGGGCGGTGACCTGGAGCTCGGTGAAGTTCCCCGGGCGCGCCCCCGAGGGGCACCTGCTCGCCCGGGTGTCCCTCGGTGGGCCGGGCCGCTCGGTGGGTCAGGCGGACCGGGAAGACCTCGTCGCGCTGGCCCGCGACGAGCTCGCCCGCATCGGGCTGACCGCCGCCCCCGTGCTCGCCCGGGTGCACGACTGGCGCGGGGCGATGCCGTCGTACACGGTGGGACACTCGGACCGGGTGGCCGAGATCGAGTCGGTGCTGGCCCGGCACCCCGGCCTGCTCGTGGCCGGCAGCGCGTTCCACGGGGCCGCGGTGCCCGACTGCATCGTCTCGGCCGGCCGGGCGGCGGACGCCGTGGTGGCGCACCTGTCGCGGACCGGTCCGCCGATCACGGGGACGAGCGCCCGCGTGGTGTGACGGGTCAGTCGTCCGCGGCGGTCGACGGCAGGGTCACGGTGAACGTCGCGCCGAGGCCGAGGTCGGAGTCGATGCCGATCGTGCCGCCGTGCCGCTCCACGATGCGCTTGACGATCGTCAGGCCGAGACCGGTGCCGGGGATCTCGAGCGCGGCCGGGTTGGTGGAGCGGAAGAACTCGGTGAACAGCTGCTCCTGGTCGGCCGGCGAGATCCCGATGCCCTGGTCGCTGCAGCGGAAGGTGACGGTGCCGTCGCCCCGCTCGAGGCTGCAGGTCACCACGCCGCCGGCGGGGCTGAACTTCACCGCGTTGCCCATGAGGTTGCTGACCACGCGGTCGAGCTCGGCGGCGTCGCCGTACGCCGTGACCGTGTCCTGCGTGCCTTCGAGCACGACCCGCACCTGCTGCTTGGTCGCCTGCGGCTCGAGCAGCTCTCCGGCGACGGTGACGATCTCGGCGAGGTCGACCGGGGTCGGCACCAACGGCCGGTGCGGGTCGCCGACCTTGGACAGCAGCAGCAGGTCCTCGACGAGGTCGGAGAGCCGGGTCGCGCCGCGCTCGATCGCGGCCAGGGACATGTCGGTGACCGTGCCGTCCTCGGCGGTCTCGAGCAGCTCGAGGTGCCCGATGATCGCCGTCAGGGGGCTCTTGAGCTCGTGCGCGAGCGTGGAGATCATTTCGGTCTTGTACTGGTCGAGCTGCTGCAGCTCCTTGACCAGGGTGTGCTCGCGCTCGTAGATGCGCGCATGGAGCACCGCGCGGCCGAGGTCACGGCCGATCTCGAGGGCCGCGGCGATCTCCTGGTCGGTCCAGCTGCCGGCGTCGGAGTCGCGGCCGAGGGCGAGGTAGCCGAGACACTCCGGGCCGGCACCCATCGGCACCAGCACGGTGGACCGGCATCCGGCCAGCGCCACGAACCCGAGCGCGTGGTCGATCTCGGCCTCGGTCAGGCCGGGCAGGTCCGACATCTGGGTGCCGGGGAGGACGAACGCCCGCCGACCCCGCCAGCCGAGGTGGGCCAGGCGGGTGGCCACTCCGACGACCTCGTCGGGGGAGACGGCCGGGGCGGGGAAGCTCGCGCTGACCCCGCGGCCGAGCACCTCGCCCTGCCCCTCGAAAGTGCGGATCCACAGGGCGTCGCAGGCCAACCCCTTCACGATCGGGGTGACTGCGGACTCGACCACGCGGACCAGGTCGAGGGCGTTGCCGGCGGTCTGGGCGACCTCGCGGACGACGGCTGCCAGGCGGATCTCCTCGCGGAGCCGCTCGCGGACCTTGGCGTTGCTGATCGCGATGCCGGCCTGGGCGGCGTACATCTCCAGCGCGTCGCGGGCGAACTGGCCCGGGCGCAGCCCGTCGCGCGGCAGGTCGACCGACAGCAGGCCGACCATCTCGCCGGTGGGCCCGGACAGCGGCGCGAGCAGCGCGTCCTCGGGGTGCCAGGCGTTCGGGGCGTCCAGCGGCGCGACGTCGGGGATCCAGCCGCGTCCCACCTCGCCGTTGAGCCGCTCGTGGGGGATGAACCGGAGCAGACCCCAGTGGTCGGCGATCGCGAACTCGTCCTGGATCTCGTCCACGGGGGTGCGCACGCCGATCAGCTGCTCCCGCGCAGTCTCGTCGCCCGCGACGGAGACCACCTCGAGGTGCCGGTCGGGGTGGAGGTAGCTGACCGCGGCGACGCCGAACCCGGTGACGTCGGAGACGCCCTCGACCAGCGACTGAAGGACCGAGGCGAGGTCCTCGCCTGCGTTCACCCGGCACATCAGCTCGTGCAGGCGGCGCAAGGTGGTGACCTCGCGTGGTCCTTCGTAGCTCACGCCGAGTTGCCCCCTGCTCGTTGTCGGCGCCGAACACAGTTGTGGCACCTTCTGCCATTATCCGCTTTCAGTGGCCAAAAGGTTGCTTTTCACGCCATTGCGGTCCAGGCCTCGGGTACACCCCAGGGATCCGCAAGTGACCGTGCGGTAAGTTGCGCACGTGAAGCGATCGATCTTCGAGCCAGACCACGACTCCTTCCGTGACTCGGTCCGCGAGTTCCTCGACCGCGAGGTGCGGCCGCACCTCGAGGAGCACGCCGAGGCGAAGGCGATGCCGCGCGAGATGTGGCTGGCCGCGGGCCGGCAGGGGTTCCTCGGCCTGGAGATCCCCGAGCAGTACGGCGGGTCCGAGGCCGGCGACTACCGCTACAACGCGGTGATCACCGAGGAGCTCGCCCGGGTCAACATGGCGCTGGCCTCCTCCTTCGGCATCCACGCCGACATCGTCCCGCCGTACCTCGTGCACCTGACCACCGAGGAGCAGCGCGAGCGCTGGCTGCCGGGCGTGGCCAGCGGCGAGATCCTGACCGCGATCGGGATGACCGAGCCCTCGGGCGGCTCCGACCTGGCCGCGCTGCGCACCACCGCGGTCAAGGACGGCGACGACTGGATCCTCAACGGCTCGAAGACCTTCATCACCAACGGCTACTCCGCCGACCTGGTCGTGGTCGCCGCCCGCACCAGCCCGGAGAAGAAGGCCCGCGGGATCACCCTGTTCGCCGTGGAGGCGGGCATGGAGGGCTTCTCGCGGGGTCGCAAGCTCGACAAGGTGGGTCAGCCCGAGGCCGACACCGCCGAGCTGTTCTTCGAGGACGTCCGGGTGCCGTCGGCCAACATCGTCGGTGAGGTCGACAACGGCTTCATCCACATGATGCAGTGGCTGCCGCAGGAGCGCCTGGGCACCGCGATCACCAACATCGCCCATGCCGCGCAGATCCTCGACGAGACCATCGAGTACGCCAAGGAGCGCAAGGCGTTCGGCCAGTCGATCGGCCAGTTCCAGCACAACAAGTTCCTGCTCGCCGAGCTGGTCACCAAGATCGAGGTCGCCCAGGCGTTCGTCGACCAGGCGGTGATGGCCCACTCCAAGAAGGAGCTCACCCCGATCGACGCGGCCAAGGCGAAGTGGTGGTCGGCCGACGTGCAGAACGACGTCATCGACCACTGCCTCCAGCTGCACGGCGGCTACGGCTACATGAACGAGTACCGCGTCGCGCGCGCCTGGCGGGACGCCCGGGTGACCAAGATCTGGGCCGGTTCGAACGAGATCATGAAGGAGCTGATCGGGCGCGACCTCGGGTTCTGACCCGCGGCGCACCGCCCGAACGCGTGATGATGGTCTGCGAGCAGGTGCATCCGGGACGGCGACGGTTCCCGCCGCGCCCGTCGAGCGTGGGCCAGGCGCGCGCCATGGTCCGCGAGCTGCTCACGGCGGCCGGCCGTGACGACCTCGTCGAGACCGCCGAGCTGCTGGTCAGCGAGATCGTCACCAACGCGATCGTCCACGCCGGCACCCCGATCGACGTGGCGGTCTCCTTCGTCGACGGTGGCCTGCGCGTCGAGGTGACCGACGGCAGCCCGCACGTGCCGTCGCCGCGGGACTACGGTCCGAGCGCCGGCACCGGTCGCGGGCTGATGCTCCTGGAGGAGCTCGGCGAGGACTGGGGCGTCCTCCCCGAGGATCCGGGGAAGACGGTGTGGTTCCACATCGCGACCGACCCCGGCACGATCGTCGCCGAGGGCCGCCCGCTCGCGGAGCCTTCCGGCCCCGGGCGCAGCCCGGGACCGGAGCCCGTGTCCGTGGCGCTGCTGGACGTCCCGCTGCTGCTGCACGAGGCCTGGCGCCAGCACGCTGAGGCGCTGCTGCGTGAGTACCTGCTGGCCACCATCGACGCCACGACAGCGACCGACCCGATCCTGCAGCACGCCCGGGCCAGCGACGCCATCGCGCTCCTCGCCGAGCACATCCCGCCGTCGGGGGTCGGCGAGGACCCGGCCGAGGTGATGGTCACCGCGACCGAGCCGTTCGTGAGCAGCCCGCTCGTGGAGGTGCCGGTGCCGCCGGACTCGGTGGCCAGCTTCCGGACCCTCGACGAGACCATCACCGCCGCCGCGGCGATGGCCGACGCCGGTGACCTGCTCACCGCCCCGACCCAGCCAGAGCTGCGTTCCTTGCGGGCCTGGCTGTGTGGGGAGGTCCTGGCGCAGAGCGGGGGGAGCGCTCCGACCTCGTGGACCGCGGTGGCGCCGGCTCCACCGGCCGACGCGCCGCCGCCGACCTGGGACCCGGCTCCCGTCCAGCGGTCGACCAGGGGCATGGTCGCCGCCGACGACAACGACCGGATCGCCGCCGTCAGCGGCCCCGCACTCGAGATCCTCGGGTACGACGATCCTGCGGACCTCGTGGGCCGGCGGCTGGTCGAGCTGATCCCACGCCGCTACCGGCAGGCCCACCTGGCCGGTTTCACCATGCACTTCCTCTCCGGCCGGTCCACGCTGATCGGTCGCACGGTGGTCGTGCCCGCGGTGCGCCGCGACGGCACCGAGGTCGAGGTGGAGATGACGATCCGGACCGAAGGCGCCGCCGACGGCCGGACCGTCTTCGTCGCCGAGCTGGCACGCGCCTGACCGGCGGGGTCGCCGTCGCGGCGGCGCCTCAGGCCAGTGCCTGCTCGAGGTCGCCGAGCAGGTCCTCGACGTCCTCGAGCCCCACCGAGAGGCGCACCAACCCGTCGGTGATGCCGACCCGGGCCCGGCCCTCGGCGCCCATCCGGTGGTGGGTGGTCGTCGCCGGGTGGGTGACCAGCGACTTGGAGTCACCGAGGTTGTTGGAGATGTCGATGATCCCGAGCCGGTCGAGCACCGAGAACGCACGCTCCTTGCCGCCGGCGACCTCGAAGGTCACCACGGTCCCGCCGCCGCTCATCTGCCGCCGGGCGAGCTCGTGCTGCGGATGGGACTCCAGCCACGGGTAGAGCACCCGGTCGACCCGCGGGTGCTGCTCGAGCCAGCCGGCGATCCGCTCCGCCGCCGCGGTCGAGTGCAGCACGCGCATCCGCAACGTCTCCAGGCCCTTGGTGAGCACCCAGGCGTTGAACGGGCTCAGCGACGGCCCGGTGTTGCGCATGAGGGTCTTCACCTCACCTTCGATCAGGTCCTTCGGCCCGAGGATCGCGCCGCCGAGGGTGCGGCCCTGGCCGTCGATGTGCTTGGTCGCGGAGTACACCACCACGTCGGCGCCGAGCTCGAGCGGACGCTGGAGGACCGGGGTCGCGAACACGTTGTCCACGATCACGGTCGCGCCGGCGGCGTGGGCGAGGTCGCAGACCGCTCGGATGTCGACGAGCTCCTGCATCGGGTTCGACGGCGACTCGAAGAAGACCGCCTTCGCGGGAGTGGCCAGCGCCTTCTCCCACTGCTCGAGGTCGTGTCCGTCGACGAACTCGGTGGTGACGCCCCAGCGGGGTAACAGGTCGTCGAGGATCGCGAAGCACGACCCGAACAGGCTGCGGGCGGCCACCACCCGGTCACCGGACCGCACCAGGGCCAGCAGCGCGTTGAACACCGCGGCCATCCCGCTCGCGGTGGGGAAGCACGCCTCGGCACCCTCGACGAGCCGCAGCCGCTCGGCGAACCCGGTCACCGTCGGGTTGCTGAAGCGGGAGTACATGTAGTGCTCGGCCTCGCCCTTGAACGCCGCCTCCGCCTCGGCAGCCGAGGAGTAGACGTAGCCGGAGGTGAGGTAGAGCGCCTCGGCGGTCTCCTCGAACTCCGAACGGTGCAGCCCGCCGCGCACCGCGAGCGTGTCGGGCCCCCAGCCGGCCGGGCCGGGACGGTCCGCGCTCACTGCTGCCGCCAGGGCAGACCGCGCGCCCGCCAGCCGGACCCGCCGCGATGACCTTCGGCGTCGAGGTCGCCCTCGAAGCCCTCGGCGACGTTGTACGACGGTCCGATGCCCGCCGCCGTGGCGGCGATGGCCGCCGACCGGGACCGCGCGCCTGAGCGGCAGATGAACAGCACGGGGGTGGTGAGGCCCAGGCCGGCCAGCGTCTCGGCGAAGGTGGGGTTGCGCTCACCGGAGGGCCAGTACGTCCACGAGAGCATGACCAGCTTCTTGTCCAGCTCGGCGAGGTCGGGCGCGCCGACGAACATCCACTCCGCCTCCGAACGAACGTCGACGAGGACGGCCTCGGGCTCGCGCGCGAGCAGGTCCCAGGCCTCGGTCGGGGTGAGGTCACCGGCGTAGGTCATGCTCGAAACGGTACGGACCGGCCGACGGTCCACGACTCAAGCGTCCAAAATATGAACATGAATGTCACATGTTGAGATCCGCTGGGCTTGGAGCGCGGCAGGCAGGCGGGGTTCGGGTGCACGATCGTGCAGTGCACAATCCTGCGTCCGTTTCAGGTGGATTCGAGCAGTTGTCTGGGTCATGCTTCTAGCAAGCGGTTCGGGACAGCCGTGACAAAGAAATAGATTGAGACGAGGGCAAACGAGTCAACCCCCCACTCGACAGTTTGTTCCTAGCGCCATCCTCCCCCCCGGCCCGTCTCAACTCGCACAAAGGCCGTCCACCTCGGGTGGACGGCCTTCGTGCGTCTCGGACGGGCAGGTAGGGCTGAGCGGCCCGAGACGGTGGCGACGGGTTCCCGGGCCCGCCGCCACCGGGGCGCTCAGTCGGAGAGGCGCTCGCCGCTCGCGGTGTCGAAGACGTGGACGTGCTCGGGGTCGGTGGTGACGTAGAGCATCGAGCCCTTGGCGACGTCGCGACGGGCCTCGAGCCGGACCACGACCTCGCTGGGGGTGCCCTCGACGTCGCAGGTGCCGTAGAGGAACGCGTCGGCGCCGAGCTCCTCGACGACGGTGACCTTGATCGGGAGCCCGCCCTCGCCCTCGCCGACGACGCGCCAGGACTCCGGGCGCACGCCGACGGTGATGTCACCGCTCATCTTCGAGGCGGCCGCGCGGTCGATCGGCACGACGTAGTCGCCGATCTTCGCGCCGCCCTCCGTGGGCTTGGCCTGCAGCAGGTTCATGGCGGGGGAGCCGATGAAGCCGGCGACGAACAGGTTGGCCGGGTGGTCGTAGAGCGCCAGCGGCGTGTCGACCTGCTGGAGCAGGCCGTCCTTCATCACCGCGACGCGGTCGCCCATCGTCATCGCCTCGACCTGGTCGTGGGTGACGTAGACGGTGGTGATCCCCAGCCGCTGCTGGAGCGCGGCGATCTGGGTGCGGGTGGAGACCCGCAGCTTGGCGTCGAGGTTCGACAGGGGCTCGTCCATGCAGAACACCTGCGGCTGGCGGACGATCGCGCGGCCCATCGCCACCCGCTGGCGCTGGCCGCCGGAGAGCGCCTTCGGCTTGCGGTCGAGGTACTCCTCGAGGTCGAGCAGCTTGGCCGCCTCGGCCACCCGCGCCATCCGCTCGTCCTTGTGGACCTTGGCCATCTTCAGCGAGAACGCCATGTTCTCGGCGACCGTCATGTGCGGGTAGAGCGCATAGTTCTGGAACACCATCGCGATGTCGCGGTCCTTGGGCGGGACGTTGGTGATGTCGCGGTCGCCGATGAAGATCTTGCCCTCGGTCACCTCCTCCAGACCGGCGAGCATCCGGAGGCTGGTGGACTTGCCGCAGCCGGACGGACCGACGAGCACCATGAACTCGCCGTCCTCGATCTCGAGGGTGAACTTGTCGACGGCCGGCTTGTCGCTGCCGGGGTAGAGGCGTTGGGCGTTCTGGTAGGTCACCGAAGCCATGGTTGAACATCTCCTTCACCGGCAGGTACGTGCCGGACGATCCGAGTAAAGGCACCCCGGCCGGGTGGCCGGGGCGTCTCCGACTCTAGCCCTGTCCGGCCGGGTTTCGCCGCGATCCGAGCGCCCAGGGCCGAAGGTCCCACGCCGGCCCGTCAGTACCATGCGGGCATGAGCCACCCGCGTGCAGGAACACCCGCCCAGGACTCCGACCTCGTCGACGTGGCACACCTCGTCACGGCGTACTACACCGCAGAGCCCGACCCCGAGAACCCCGAGCAGGCGGTGGTCTTCGGCACCTCCGGGCACCGGGGCAGCAGCCTGCGCAACGCGTTCAACCAGACCCACATCTGGGGGACCACCCAGGCGATCTGCGACTTCCGCCGCGACCAGGGGTACGACGGCCCGCTGTTCCTCGGCCGCGACACGCATGCACTCTCCGAGCCGGCGTGGGCCTCCGCCCTCGAGGTGCTCGCGGCCAACGAGGTCACCGTGCTGGTCGACGAGCGGGACGGCTACACGCCGACGCCGGCGGTCTCCCACGCGATCCTCGCGGCGAACCGGGGCCGCACCGAGGGGCCAGGCCTCGCCGACGGCATCGTGGTGACCCCGTCGCACAACCCGCCCGCCGACGGCGGCTTCAAGTACAACCCCCCGCACGGTGGCCCCGCCGGGTCCGAGGCGACCAAGGACATCGCCGAGCGGGCCAACGCCTACATCCGCTCCGGCCTCGACGGCGTCCAGCGGATCCCGTTCCCCCGGGCACGCAGGGAGGCGGGCAGCTACGACTTCCTGGGTCGCTACGTCGACGACCTCCCCTCGGTGGTGGACCTGGACCGGGTCCGCGAGGCAGGGATCCGGATCGGCGCCGACCCGCTCGGCGGCGCCAGCGTCGGCTACTGGGGCGAGATCGCCGAGCGGCACCGGGTCGACCTCACCGTGGTGAACCCGCGGGTGGACCCGACCTGGCGGTTCATGACGCTGGACTGGGACGGCAAGATCCGCATGGACTGCTCCTCGCCGTCGGCGATGGCCTCCCTGATCGAGCGGCGCGCGGAGTACGACCTGGCCACCGGCAACGACGCGGACGCCGACCGGCACGGGATCGTCACCCCCGACGGCGGACTGATGAACCCCAACCACTACCTGGCCGTGGCGATCGGCTACCTGCTCGGCGCGCGACCGCGCTGGTCGGCCGACGCCGCCGTCGGCAAGACGCTGGTCTCCTCCTCGATGATCGACCGGGTGGTCGCCGGCGCCGGCCGCCGGCTCACCGAGGTCCCGGTCGGCTTCAAGTGGTTCGTCCCCGGCCTGCTCGACGGTTCGGTGGTGTTCGGCGGCGAGGAGTCCGCCGGGGCGTCGTTCCTCCGCTTCGACGGCACCGTGTGGACCACCGACAAGGACGGCATCCTCCTGGCCCTGCTCGGCTCGGAGATCCTCGCCGCGACCGGGGAGACGCCCAGCCGGCACTACGCCGCCCTCGCCGCGACGTACGGCGACCCGGCGTACGCCCGCATCGATGCTCCGGCCGGACGCGAGGAGAAGGCCAAGCTCGCCGCGCTCTCGCCCGACGACGTCACGGCGCAGACCCTCGCCGGTGACCCGATCACCGCCCGGCTGACCGAGGCACCCGGCAACGGCGCGGCGATCGGCGGGCTGAAGGTCACCACCGAGCACGCCTGGTTCGCCGCCCGCCCCTCGGGCACCGAGGACGTCTACAAGATCTACGCCGAGTCCTTCAAGGGGCCCGACCATCTCGCCCAGGTGCAGGCCGAGGCCCGCGACGTCGTCGCCGCCGCCCTGCGGTCCTGAGCGTGGGTACGTCGCTCAGCCGCGCTGCCGGTCCGCGAACGGGTCGGCGAGGCCGACGTACTTGGTCTCGAGGAACTCCTCGATCCCCTCGAAGCCACCCTCACGGCCCAGCCCGGACTGCTTGACCCCGCCGAAGGGCGCGGCCGGGTTGGAGACGACGCCGACGTTGATGCCGAGCATCCCCGACTCGATGGTGTCGGCCAGCCGGAGCGTGCGGGCGACGTCGCGGGTGTAGGCGTAGGCGACGAGGCCGTACTCGGTGTCGTTGGCCATCGCCACCGCCTCGTCCTCGTCGGCGAAGGTGACCACCGGGGCGACCGGGCCGAACACCTCCTCGGTGAGGATCCGCGCGTCACGGCCGACCGAGGTGATCACGGTGGGCGCGTAGAAGTACCCGGCGCCGGCCTGCGGCTCACCGCCGGTGCGCAGCTGCCCGCCGGAGGCGATCGCGTCCTGCACCAGCTCGTGGACCTTCTGCCTGCTCTTCTCGTCGATGAGCGGGCCGACCTTCGCGTCGGCCTCGGTGCCGCGCTTGACCGGCAGCGCCGCCATCCGCTCGGCCAGCCGCTTGCCGAACTCCTCGGCGACCGACTCGTGCACGATGAACCGGTTGGCCGCGGTGCACGCCTCGCCCATGTTGCGCAGCTTGGCGAGCATCGCCCCCTCGACGGCGGAGTCGAGGTCGGCGTCCTCGAACACCAGGAACGGCGCGTTGCCGCCGAGCTCCATCGAGGTGCGCAGGACCTGCTCGGCGGAGTCGCGCAACAGGCTGCGGCCGACCTCGGTGGAGCCGGTGAACGACAGCTTGCGCAGCCGCGGGTCCTTGATGATCGGGCCGGTGACCCCGCCCGCGTCGGTGGTGGGGATGACGTTGAGCACGCCCGGCGGCAGGCCGACCTCCTCGAGCACCGCGGCGAACATCAGCGTGGTCAGCGGGGTGAGCGCCGCGGGCTTGATCACCATCGTGCAGCCCGCCGCGACCGCCGGTGCGATCTTGCGGGTGGCCATCGCCAACGGGAAGTTCCACGGAGTGATCAGCAGCGACGGGCCGACGGGTCGCTTGTGCACCATCAGCCGCGCCTTGCCGTCCGGAGCGGTGGCGAACCTGCCGGAGATCCGCGCGGCCTCCTCGGAGAACCACCGGAGGAACTCCGCGCCGTAGGTGACCTCGCCACGGGCCTCGGCCAGCGGCTTGCCCATCTCCAGGGTCATCAGCAGTGCGAACTCGTCGGCGCGCGCGGTGACCGTGTCGAACGCCCGGCGCAGGATCTCGGCGCGCTCCCTCGGCGCGGTCGCGCCCCAGGAGGCCTGCGCCTCTGCGGCGGCGGCCAGCGCGGCCATCCCGTCCTCGGGCGTCGCGTCGGCGACCCGGGTCAGCACCTGCCCGGTGGCGGGGTCCTCGACCTCGAAGGTCTGGCCGCCACCGGCGTCGCGCCAGGTCCCGCCGATGAACAACCCGGTGTGCAGGGACTCGATCAGCTGCTTCTCGTTCGGCTCGGTCATCGCCGGCGACCTCCCTCTGTGTCCTGGGACACGTTCTGCTCCTGTGTGCAGTCTGCCAGCCGTCCGGCGCGGGTCACCGCGGGGGCGTGCACGCCGGTACGGTGCAGCCGCCGATCAGGAGCGCGGCCGGCCGACCAGGTGCGCGATGTGCTGCAGGGCCAGGGCGTACCCGTGTGCGCCGGCGCCGGCGATGACCGCGTCGGCGACGAGCGAGACGTAGGAGTGCCGGCGGAACCCCTCACGCGCGTGGATGTTGGACAGGTGCACCTCGACGACCGGCTGCTCGAGCACCGCCAGCGCATCCATCACCGCGACCGAGGTGTGCGAGTAGGCGCCCAGGTTCACCACGACCCCGGCCGCGCTGCGGCGGACCTCGTGGACCTTGTCGATCAGCACCCCTTCGTGGTTGCTCTGGAGGAGGTCCACCTCGAGCCCGAGCTCGGCCGCCGTCGCGCGGCACAGCTCCTCGACGTCGGCCAGGGTGGTGGTGCCGTAGACCGCGGGGTCCCGCTCGCCGAGCAGGTTCAGGTTGGGACCGTTGAGCACGAGGACCGGGCCGGTCATCGGCGCCTCCTTGTCTGGGGCGTGCTGGTGGCAGTAGTTATACCGCCCGGCCGGGGGCGGCGGACGGCAGACGGGCGGGGCGTCTACTCGGTCTCGGCGAGGATCCTCTTGGCCACCCCGAAGGCGGTGTTGGCCGCCGGCACCCCGCAGTACACCGCGGTCTGCAGCAGCACCTCGACGATCTCCTCGCGGGTCAGCCCGTTGCGCAGCGCGGCACGCAGGTGGAACTCCAGCTCCTCGAAGTGCCGTCCGGCGACGAGCGCGGTGAGCACCACGATCGAGCGGCTGCGGCGGTCCAGGCCCTCACGGGTCCAGATCCCGCCCCAGGCGTAGCGGGTGATGAACTCCTGGAAGTCCGCGGTGACGTCGGTGACCGAGGCGTTGGCGCGGTCGACGTGCTCGTCGCCGAGCACCTGCCGGCGGACGGCCATCCCCGCGCCGTAGTCGGCGCCGGCGCCGGTCGGCGTGCTGTCGGGTCCGGTGGTCACAGGTGCTTCTCCAGGTGCTCGAGGACGGCGGCGTCGAAGGTCTCCGGCTGCGCGGCGTTGGCGATGTGGGAGGCGCCCTGGATCACGACGAGGTCGGCATCGGGGATCCGGTCGGCGAGGACCTGGCCGACCTCGGGCGGGCTGACCGGGTCCTCCGCGCCGGCGATCACGCGGGTGGGTGCGGTCACCGACGAGAGCCGGCCGGTGACGTCGGTGCCGGCGATCGCCTCGCAGCAGGAGGCGTAGCCCTCGGGGTCGGTGCCGGCGATCATGTCCAGCAGCGGTTGGGCCCGGTCGGGCTGCGCCTCGACGAAACCGTCGGGGAACCACCGGCCCTTGGTGGGCTCGACCAGCCAGCGCATCCCCTCGGCGCGGACCCGGGCGGCCCGCTCCTGCCAGGTGGCCGCGTCGCCGAAACTGGGCCCGGTGCAGCACAGGACCAGGGCGCTGACCCGGTCCGGGTGTGCGGCCGCGAGCGCCTGGCCGACCAGCCCGCCGAGGGAGAGGCCGACGTAGCCGAACCGGTCGATGTCGAGGGTGTCGGCGAGGGCCACCACGTCCGCGACGAGGTCGTCGAGGCGGTAGGGGCCGGCCGGGACCGGGGACTCCCCGTGTCCGCGGGTGTCGAACCGGACCACCCGGAACCGCTCGGCGAGCACCCCGGCCAGGTCGTCCCACATCGCCAGCGTGGTGCCCAGCGAGGGGCCCAGCAGGACCGCCGGGGCGTCGGCCGGGCCCTGCTCGACGTGGTGCAGGGCGACGGCGTTCTCGGTCATGCGAAGAGCTCCTCGTGCTCGCGGAGGACCCGGTCGACCCACAGGTCCACATGGGCGGTCTGCTGCTGGACCCACGCGTGGTCCTTGGCCAGGATGTCGACGAGCCGGTCCAGGTTGCGCGCCATCGCGTAGCGGTCCCAGTGCACCGCCGGGACCAGCTCGGCGGTGCGCTCGACGGCTCCGCCGGCGGTGCGCAGGACCGTGCGCAGCATCTGCCACTCGGCGTGCCACGCACCGGCGGGGCGCTCCTGCTCGGCGGTGGCGGAGGCGGCGACCACCGACGCGAGCGCCGGCAGCTGCCGCGCCGCGGCGACCACGAGCACCGACTGGGCGGGGTTGGACTTGTGCGCCATCGCCGACGACGGCCCACCGGCGCCCTCGCTGGCCTCCGCGACCTCGGTCTGGCACATCACCAGCACGTCGGCGGCGATCTTCGAGCATGCCGAGGCAGCTCCGGTGTGGGCGTGCACCAGCTCCACGACCGGCGTACGACGGGTGTGCCAGCTCGTCACCGGCGAGCCGAGCCCGAGCTCTCGTGCGAACGCCTCGACCAGCTCGGCTCCGCGCTCGCCGTACGCCGCGGCGCTGCCCACCGGCCCGCCGAGCGAGACCGGGAGGGCCCTGGCCGCACGCAGCGTCCGCACCGCGTCGTCGACTCCTGCGAGCCAGCCGGCTGCACGGAAGCCGAGGGTGGTCGGCATCGCCTGCTGGGTGAGGGTGCGCGCCACGATCGGCACCGCGCGGTTCTCGTCGGCGAACCGGGCGAGGTGGTGGGCGAGGCCGGTGAGGTCCTGCTCGACCCGGTCACCGACGCGGGCGGCCACGAGCATCAGTGCGGTGTCGAGGATGTCCTGGCTGGTCGCGCCGAAGTGCACCCAGCGGGTGGCCTCGCCGCCGATCCCGGTGGCCACGGCGTTGCGCAGCTGGGCGACCAGGGGGATGACCGGGTTGCCACCACGGACGGCGGCGACGGCGAGCTCGCGGACGTCGATGTCGGTCGCGCCGACCACCTCGGCGGCGTCGCGGGCGACGGGCGGGGCGATCCCGGTGGCGGCGAGCGCGCGGAGCAGGGCAGCCTCCGCACGCACCAGGGCATCCGCGACGGCGGCGTCGCCGGTGAGCGTCTCGGCCGCCGTACCTGCCGAGACCGGGGAGAGCAGACCGAGGTCCGCGGGGTCGAGGTCGCGCTCAGCGGGCGAGGACATCGGTGGCCTGGCCTCCTGGTGGGCGGGAGTGGACGTCGAAACCGTATCGAGCCTCGCCGGGCGTGGCCATGGGCGCGCCGCGAGGCCGGGCTCAGCGCTCCATCGTGACCGCGAGACCCTGGCCGACGCCGATGCACAGCGCGGCCACACCCACCCCCGAGCCGGCCGCGGCGAGCTGGTGCGCGACGGCGCCGGCGAGCCGGGCGCCGGAGCAGCCGAGGGGGTGGCCGATGGCGATCGCCCCGCCGAGCGGGTTGACCCGCTCCGGGTCGAGGTCGCCCCACTCAGACAGGCACGCCAGCGACTGGGCGGCGAACGCCTCGTTGAGCTCCATCACGCTGACGTCACCGAGACCCTTGCCGGCCTTGGCCAGGGCGCGTCGGACCGCCTCGACGGGTCCGATGCCGAAGAACTGCGGCTCGACCGCGTCCACACCGGTGGCGGTGATCCGGGCGAGCGGCTCCACGCCGAGCTCCTCGACGCCCTTCGCGTCGGCGAGCAGCAGCGCGGCGGCGCCGTCGGAGAGCTGGGAGGCGTTGCCGGCGGTGACCGTGCCGTCCTTGCGGAACACCGGCTTGAGCCTGGCCAGGGACTCCGGCGTGACGCCGTCGCGGATGCCCTCGTCCCGCGCGAGCTCGGCACCGGGGACCTGGACCACCATCCGGTCGTAGGCACCTGCGGCCCAGGCCTCGGCAGCGAGCGCCTGGCTGCGGGCGGCGAACTCGTCGGCGGCCTCGCGGGTCACGCCGTACTTCTCGCCGAGCATCTCGGTGCCCTCGCCGAGGCTGACCGTCCACACGTCGGGCATCTCGGGGTTCACCATCCGCCAGCCGAGCGTGGTGGAGTACATCTCCGCGTTGCCGGCGGGAAACGCCCGCTCGGGCTTGGGCAGCACCCACGGTGCGCGGGTCATCGACTCGACGCCGCCGGCGATGTAGATCGACCCGTCGCCGACCGCGATCGCCCGGGATGCCGTGACGACCGCGTCGAGCCCGGAGGCGCAGAGCCGGTTCAGCGTCGAGCCCGGCACGCTGGTCGGCAGCCCGGCGAGCAGCGAGGACATCCTCGCCACGTTGCGGTTGTCCTCGCCGGCCTGGTTCGCGGCGCCGAAGTACACCTCCGCGACGCGGGCCGGGTCGAGCGAGGGGTTGCGGTCCAGCAGCGCCTTGATCACCACGGCGCCGAGGTCGTCGGGGCGTACGCCGGCCAGGGCACCGCCCAGCCGGCCGACCGGGGTGCGGACCGCGTCGACGACGAACACCTCATGACCCTGCACGGTGTGCCTCCTTGGTGCGTGCGTGGAGATCGCGGAGAACGGACAGCTCATTGTCCGTCGGAGCCGGAGTGGTGACGACCGAGTCCGCCACCCGCAGCGGCCATCCGGTGGCCTCGAGCACCTGGTCGACGGTGACCCCGGGATGCGTCGCGACCAGGGTGAGCTCGCGGGTCTCCGCGTCGGGCTTCATGATCCCCAGGTCGGTGATCACCTCGGTGGGCCCGGCTCCGGGCAGGCCGAGGCGCTCCCGGTCGCCGGCTCCGGTGCCGAACCCGACGCTGGTGACGAAGGCGAGGCGCTCGACGAAGACGCGTGCGCTGTGGCGGACCACGATCAGGACCTTGCCCGCGTGGGCGGCGATCTCGGGAGCGCCTCCGGCACCGGGCAGGCGGAGGTCGGGCAGGCCTTCCCCGCGTCCGATCGCGGTGGTGTTGATGTTGGCGAACCGGTCGACCTGGGCGGCGCCGAGGAAGCCGACGTCGCACCGGCCGGCCTGCAGCCAGTAGTTGAAGATCTCGGGGACCGGGACCACGGAGTCGGCGGTGTCGGCGAGCTCGCCGTCGCCGATCGACAGCGGCAGCACCGACGGCTTGGCGCCGATCGTGCCGGACTCGTAGATCAGCACCAGGTCGGGGTTCTCGGTGAGCCGGGCCAGGTTGGCCGCCGTGCTCGGCAGCCCGATCCCGACGAAGCAGGTCCGGGCGTCGGCCAGCGCCCGGGCGGAGGCGACGGTCATCATCTCGTCGGAGGTCCAGGTGACCTCTTGTGCGCGCTGGGTGAGGGTCATCGGACGGCTCCTGCCCGGTCGAGCACGTGCTGCTCCATCCAGCTGGTGAAGGTGTCGCGGTCGCGGCTGATCGCGTCCCACTCGGTGTAGAAGGCGTTGTCGCGGGTCGTGTAGCCGGTGGCGTACGACGGGTGTGCGCCGCCGGGCACGTGCGCGACGGCGGTGACCACCCAGCTGGGCAGCACGATCGCGCCGGGCCGGGGGTCGAGCTCGTCGACGACCTCCTCGACCGTCACCAGCACCCGCTTCGCGGCGAGGGCGGCCTCCTTCTGCACGCCGAGGATCCCCCACAGCTGCACGTTGCCCGCGCGGTCGGCGCGCTGGGCGTGGATCACGGTGACGTCGGGGTTCAGCGCGGCGACCGCGGCGAGCTCCTCGCCGGTGAAGGGACAGGTGACCGTGCCGATCGTCTCGCTGCGCGCACGCAGCCCGCTGCCCTGGTAGCCGCGGAGCACCGCGAACGGGAGGTTCGAGGCGCCGGCGACGTAGCGGTTGGCCATGCCGGCGTGGCTGTGCTCGTCGACCTCCAGTGGCGTGGGCCAGCCGTTCTCCACCGCGTCGCGGAACCGGTGCAACGAACCGACCCCGGGGTTGCCACCCCAGCTGAACACCAGCTTGCGGGCCACTCCCATGCCGATCATCTGGTCGTAGACCAGGTCCGGGGTCATCCGCACCAGGGTGAGGTCGGTGAGCCCCTGTCGGATGATCTCGTGCCCGGCCAGCGTCGGGATCAGGTGCGTGAAGCCCTCCAGGGCGACGGTGTCCCCGGCGTTGACGAGGCCGGACACCGCCTCTCGCAGGCTCGTGATCTCGGCCATCGACGTCGTACCGCCTCACCGGTAGGTGTTCGCCTTGCGAACGAGTGTTACGAATACGAACACCACCCTAGACCGCGACCGTGGCCCCGTCAACGCACTTCGAGGCTCCGGCGTGGCCCTCGCGAGCATGCCTGCACGACCGCTCGGGTACGGCGGAGGTGTCGATGTCCCACGAAGGGAGCCACGGATGCCCTCGAACATCAAGAACGAGAAGCAGTACGAAGCCCTCAAGGACAAGGGCATGTCCAAGGAGCGCGCGGCGAAGATCGCGAACTCCCCGGGAGCCTCCAGCCGCGGGGGCAAGAAGAGCGGCTCGGGCGGCGACTCCTCGCAGGGCGGGACGACCGCGCAGAAGAAGGAGGCCGGCCGCAAGGGCGGGAAGGCCGCGGCGAAGAAGAGCTCGTGATCTCCGGACGTCAGCGGCCGCGGAGCAGCTCCTCGAACGGGGTCGGGTTGTCGAACGGGTCGACCTGCCGTGTGTCCCGGCGACCGACCACGAGGTCGGCGAGCTCGCGCGCGGCCCGGTCCACCCGCTCGGCGAGCGACCCCGACGCGTTGCTGCCGAAGTCCTCGCTGGCCCCGAACACCGCGGTCGGCACGACGACCGCACGGAGGTGGGCGAACAGCGGGCGCATCGCGAACTCCAGCACCAGCGAGTGACGCGCGGTGCCTGCGGTCGCAGCGACCAGCACCGGCTTCCCGGCGAGCGCGCCGTCCTCGAGCACGTCGAAGAAGCTCTTGAACAGCCCGCTGTAGGAGGCGCTGAACACCGGCGTCACCGCGATCAGCGCGTCCGCCTCGGTGACCGTCCGCAGCGCCTCGGCGAGCTCGTCGCCGGGGAAGCCGGTGAGCAGGTTGTCGGTGATCGCGTGTGCCAGGTCGCGCAGCTCGACCACCTCGACCGAGGCCTGCTCGTCGTGGAGGCGCAGCGCCCGGTCGGTCGCGGCGGCGAGCTGGTCGGCGAGCAGCCGGGTCGACGACGGCCGGCCCAGCCCGGCCGTGACCACGGCGATCCGACGGCTCATCGGGTCACCTCCGGGGAGCGGCCCGTCACGTCGTCCCCGGCGGTGTGGACGGTGCGGTCCTGCGGGCCGCCGGCGGCGGCGACCAGCGATGCGTGGGTGGGCGCCTCCGGGACGTGGGCCGGCCGCAGCTTGGCGAACTCCTCGCGCAGCACCGGGACCACCTCGCTGCCGAGGATGTCGAGCTGCTCGAGCACCGTCTTCAGCGGCAACCCGGCGTGGTCCATCAGGAACAGCTGGCGCTGGTAGTCGCCGACGTACTCGCGGAACCCGAGCGTCCGGTCGATCACCTGCTGCGGGCTGCCCACGGTCAGCGGCGTCTGTGCCATGAAGTCCTCCAGCGACGGCCCGTGTCCGTAGACGGGGGCGTTGTCGAAGTAGGGCCGGAACTCGGCGACCGCGTCCTGGCTGTTCTTGCGCATGAACACCTGACCGCCGAGGCCGACGATCGCCTGGTCGGCCGAGCCGTGCCCGTAGTGCTCGAAGCGGCGCCGGTAGAGGTTGACCATCCGCTCGGTGTGCGAGGCCGGCCAGAAGATGTGGTTGGCGAAGAACCCGTCGCCGTAGTAGGCGGCCTGCTCGGCGATCTCCGGGCTGCGGATCGAGCCGTGCCACACGAACGGCGGTACGCCGTCGAGGGGACGCGGCGTGGAGGTGAACCCCTGCAGAGGGGTGCGGTACTTGCCCTCCCAGGTCACCACGTCCTCGCGCCAGAGCCGGTGGAGCAGGTGGTAGTTCTCGATCGCGAGCGGGATGCCGTCGCGGATGTCCTTGCCGAACCACGGGTAGACCGGCCCGGTGTTGCCGCGGCCCATCATCAGGTCCACGCGCCCGTCGGAGAGGTGCTGCAGCTTGGCGTAGTTCTCCGCGATCAGCACGGGGTCGGTGGTGGTGATCAGCGTCGTCGAGGTCGAGAGGATGATCCGCTCGGTCTGCGCGGCGATGAAGGCCAGCGTCGTCGTGGGGGCGGAGGCGATGAACGGCGGGTTGTGGTGCTCGCCGGTGGCGAAGACGTCGAGGCCGACCTCCTCGGCCTTCTTGGCGATCTCGACCGTCGCCTTGATGCGCTCGTGCTCGGTCGGGGTCCGTCCGGTGGTCGGGTCGGTCGTGACGTCACCGACGGTGAAGATGCCGAACTGCATCGGGGTGCCTCCTCGGCTTGGGGCTCGCGGACAGTTAGTTAGATCTTCAACTACTCGTCCGGCACAACGATCCCAGGTCGGCGCGTATTCCGCCACCCGCCGGCGCGGTCACTCGCCGCGCAGGATCCGTCGCCGGAGCAGCCACGCACCCGCGGTGAACAGCACGGCGGCGTAACCGGCCAGCACCGCGAGCTCGGTCGCGACGTCCACGATCGTCCCGTCGTGGCGCACCAGCGTGCCGAAGGCCTCCGACGCCCATGCGTGGGGCGTCAGGTGCGCGACCTTCAGCATGGTCGAGGAGAAGAACTCCAACGGCATCATCGAGCCGCCGAGCGCGGCGAACCCCAGCCCCACGAGCAACCCGGTGCCGATCGCCTGTTGCGGCGTCTTGGAGGCCGACCCGAGCAGCATGCCCGCGGCGCCTCCGACGAAGGCGAACACCAGCATCACCGCGATCGCGCCGAGCGGGCTGCCCCAGTCCACCCCGAAGATCAGTGCCGAGCCGGCCATGATGACCAGGCCCTGCACCACCGCCACGGCCACGCGGCCGAGCGCCTCGCCCGCGACGATGCTGGACACCCGGGTCGGCGTGGCCAGCATCCGCCGAGACAGCCCCAGGCGGCGGGTCTCGATCAGCGCGGAGGCGCTGGTCATCGAGGTGAGGAAGATGAACAGCAGCAGCTGGCTGCTGGCGCCGATGTCGAACCTGCCGAGGTCGGCGGGGAACATCGCCTCACCCGCCGTGCTGGTCTCGACGGTCACCTCCGTGACCCTCGCGGCCGTGGCGTCCGTGAGCTCCAGGCCTTCGGAGAGGTCGGTGTCGAGCCGGTCGGACAGCACGCCTGCGACCCGCAGCCGTGACGCCTGCTCGTCGACCGCTCCACGCACGACCATGCCCACCTGCTGGGCGTACTGGTCGGCCCGGGAGACGTACTCGACGGCGACCGGCTCGCCGGCCGACAGCGCGGCGTCGTAGTCGGCCGGCATGACGACCGCCGACTCGAGCTCACCGTTCTCGACCGCGGTCACGACAGCCGCACGCGAGTCGAAGCTGCGGACGTCGACCGCGCCACCGGACCCGATCTCCTTCACCAGGGCGCTGGTCAGTGCACCGGACCCCTCGGTCACGACCCCGACGCGCGGCGTGTAGTCACCACCGAACGCGAGCCCGAGCACCATCACCATCAGCATCGGGAACAGCACGACGAAGAAGGCGTTCGTGCGGTCGCGCAGGGTCAGCCGGAGGTTCACGCCCGCGATCGCCAGCGGCGTCATGGTGCCACCACCCTTCCGATGCGCAGGGACGCCACCGCCCCGGTGAGCGCGGCGATGACCAGCAGGGCGCCGACGGCAGGGAGGGCGTCGACCGCGGCGCCACCGCCGGCGAGCTGGCTGAGGCCGCGCATGAACCACGCATGCGGCGTGATCAGGCTGGCGGTGGCCATGAACGAGCCGGACTGGGCGATCGGGAAGAACGACCCACCGAGCAGGCCGAGGGTCACGGCGACCACGGCCTGCCAGTTGCCGGCCTGCTCCGCGGTCTTGGCCAGGGAGGCGACCACGGACGTGATGCCGGTGGCCGCGAGCACCCCGGCGACGATCAGCAGCCCGACGCCGACCGGGTCGCCCCACGTCGCGCCGAGCAGGATCGAGGAGGCCACCACGAGCACGGTGACGCTGACGATGCCGAGGGCCAGGGACGTGAACAGCTTGCCCATGAGGATCGCCCGGCGCGGGATCGGCGCGGCCAGCAGCCGGGGGAGCGTCCCGGCCGACCGCTCCTCGATCAGCGAGGACACCCCGAACTGCACGGTGAACAGCAGGAAGAAGACCGCCATGCCGGCGGCCAGGTGGGTCTTGGTGTCCAGCACGTGTGCAGCCGCCGACGTGTCCTCCAGGGTCACCGGCACCGCTGCGGCCACGGTCTGCTGCGCCACCTGGTCGAGCTCGGCCGGCGAGACGGCTCCGCCGCCCTGGTGTGCCACGGCGGCGACCGCCACCCGCACGGCGTTGAGCCCGTCGACGTACGACGATGCGATGGACCGTGCGACGTCGGTGGCTGTCGCGGCATCGACGCTGCCGACCACGTCGAGCCGGGCCGGCGCGTCGCTCTGCACGGCCTCGCCGAAGCCCGCGGGCAGGATGAACGCGGCGTCGAGGTCACCGTCGCGCACCGCCGCACGCGCCTCGTCCTCGTCCATCGTCTCTACGGTCGCGATCTCGTTGTCCTCCAGGCCGGTCATCACCTGCTCGAAGCTCCGGCTGATCGTGCTGCGGTCGGCGTCGGCGAGGCCGTAGGCGAAGGTCGTCGGGGTGTCCGCCGAGCCGAAGATGGTCGAGAAGATCGCCGCCAGCCCCAGGGGCACGACGATCGCCAGCATGATCAGGGAGCGGTCGCGGAGCCGCTCGCGGATGTCCTTCCAGGCGATCAGGAGACTCGTGGGCATCTCAGTCACGCAGCCGCTTGCCGGTCAGGTGCAGGAAGACCGCCTCCAGGTCGGGCTCCTCGACGGACACGGACCGGATCGATGCTCCGGCGTCGAGCGCGGCCGCCATCACCTGGGGGAGCGCCACCTCGGCGTCGGTGACCAGCACGTCGAGCACGCCCTGCTCGCCGGTGGTCCGCGCCGCCACGGCCAGCGCGTCGACCGCCGCGACGGCCCTCGTGATCTCACCGTCGATGGTGAGCGTGATGTGCTCGGCCTCGCCGAGCTCGGCGGTCAGCTGCCGAGGGGTGCCCTCGCTGATCAACCGGCCGAGGTCGACGATCCCGACCCGGTCACAGAGCCGTTCCGCCTCCTCCATGTAGTGCGTGGTGTACAGCACCGCCATCCCCTCCGAGCTCAGCGCCTCGATGCTGTCGAGGATCGCGTTGCGGCTCTGGGGGTCCACGCCGACCGTGGGCTCGTCGAGGATCAGCAGCCGGGGGGCGTGCAGCAGCCCGACGGCGATGTTGAGCCGGCGCTTCATGCCGCCGGAGTACTTCTTCACCTGGTCACCGGCCCGGTCGGTCAGCCCGACGACGTCGAGCACCTCGTCCACGCGCGCCCGCGCCTCGTGCCGGGGGAGCTTGTACAGCGAGGCGAAGAACCGGAGGTTCTCCCGCGCGCTCAGGTCCGGGTACAGCGCCACCTCCTGGGGCACGTAGCCGATCAGGCCCTTCGCCTCCAGCGCACTCGGTCCCATCGGCAGCCCGTCGATGGTCACCTCACCACTGTCGGACTCGAGCACCCCGGCGATGATCGAGATCGCCGTCGTCTTGCCCGCGCCGTTGGGGCCGAGCAGGCCGTAGGTCTCGCCGGGCCGGATCTCGAAGGAGACCCCGTCGACTGCCTGGAGGGTGCCGTAGGCCTTGCGCAGGTCGGTGCACCGGAGCATGACGCCAGTATCGGTCATCGAGCCGACCGGTTCCGCAAATGTGGTGACCATGCCTCGATCCCACCCCGATCCGCCGGGTGCCGGCCAGGGGCGACGCACCCGACCCGACCGGGTCGATCGTCCCGAGCGGCATGGCCCGGCCGTGCAGCCACGTCCGCTCGCGGGGGCGGGCTGCGCAGGCTCTCCGCGCCCGTCAGAGTCGTTCAGCTGACCTGTTGTGACCGCATCCGCGGTGACTCGGCCGTCACAACCGTTCAGATGAACCGTCGTGACGGCTCCCGGGGCGATTCGGCGGTCACCACCGCTCAGACGAGCGGTGGTGACAGTGCTGAGGCACGCCGGCTCCGCGACCGGTCAGGGGGAGACCGGACCGTCCGCCGGGCGACCGTCCGGTGCACTGTCCGGGCCGGCAGGCGCCGGCGCGACCATCTCGGTGCTCGAGGCGGCGGGTACGACGACCTGCCGGTCGATCTGGGCGGAGGCGAGGCCGAGCCCGCCGAGACTGATGTCGTCGTAGGCGAGCAGCTCGCCGCTGTCCCGGTCGAGGTAGAGCACCGACAGCTCGATCCGGGCCGGCTCGCCCGGCTCGAGCGCGCGCAGGCCGGAGCCGCCGGTCGAGCCCTGGTTCATCAGCCACGTCCCGGCGTCACCGCGGCGCACCTTCCGGTTGTGGTAGTGCCCCGACAGGGTCACTGACGCCAGCCCGTCGAGGACGCGGATCGGCCCGGGGTCGTGGAACACCGCGACGTCCACCCCGCCGGCGGCCTCGACCGTGACCGCCAGGTCGTCGGCGGCGCCGGCGACGCGCTCGCTCAGTGCCTCCTCGTCGAGGCCGGTGGACTTGTCCGGGGTGAAGGTCGGGTCGCCGGTGCCGGCGAAGGTCAGACCCTTGACCCGGCGCGCGGAGCCGTCGAGCACCACGACGTTCGGCAGCCGGCGCATCGCGCGCTCGGTGGCCATCGAGTCGTGGTTGCCGCGGACCCAGACGTACGGCGCCCGCAGGTGGCGGATCTCCTGCAGGTACCGGTTCTCCGGCTTGGTGCCGTGGTCGGTGATGTCTCCGGAGTCGACGATCACGTCCACGTCGTACTTGTCGGTGACGGTGCGGATCAGGTCCCAGGCGTGCGGAGCAAGATGCAGGTCGGAGACGTGCAGGACGCGCACCACGTCCTGGTCGGCGGGCAGGATGGGCAGCTGCGAGGTCACCGCGTAGAGACCGGTCACGTTCTCGACGAGACGGGCCAGCTGGTCGCCGTACATCGAGAACTCGCTGACGATCCGGTCGGCGTCGCCGATCACGCTGGGCGCGCTGGTGAGCAGCCCGGTGTAGCGCGGCTCCGCGAGCCCGGCCGGGTTCCACGTGGTGAACGCGAGCGAGGCGGCCGCCACCATCGCAGTACCAGCGGTGAGCCCGGCAAGCAGTGTCGTGCGCACCCGCCGGATCGCCAGCAGGCTCAGCACGGCGCCGCCGACCACCGCCGCGAGCAGGGAGCGGCCGGCGGCCATGAGCAGCTCCCAGCGCAGGTCCTCCTCGGCGCCGGCGCGCAGGCCCGACAGCAGCTCGGGGTCGTCCATGATCGCCCGTGCCTCGTCGACGTCGACGCCGACGAGCCGCGCCTGGATGCCGAGCGGGCCGCCGTGGGTGTCGAGGACGAGCTCGCCGAGCGGCGGGATGGCGACGGTCGTGCCGCCTCCCCATGCCGGCAGGACGCGCATCGTCGTCGTCAACGGGCCCACCTCGTGGTGCACGGTGCCGCCGAGCATGAGGCCGAGCCAGCCGCCGAGCAGACCGAGGAGGACGGCAGCCGAGGCACGCCGCAGCGAGGGGGACAGGTTCCGAGAGGGGGACATGGTGAGCCAAGCGATCCGGTGATGAGTCCCCGAAGTTGTAACCCGGGATCGGGTGCCGTGTCAGAGGAACCAGGCAGATCCGGACCTTCGACCCTGCTGCGATCCGGGCCCCCCGAGGCGCGTGCGCCCGGTCACGATCGGCGCCGAGCGCGTTTCCTGGCCGGTCACGGGGGTAAGGCCACAGGCGGTCCTATCGACAAGGAGTGCACCATGAGCGAGACGTCAGCCGCCCAACCACCGACGACGAAGGCCGAACGAGCGGGTGTCCTCAGGCGCGCCATCGGCGCCTCGGCCATGGGCAACGCCACCGAGTGGTTCGACTACGGCGTGTACGCCTACGCCGCGGTGTACATCCAGCACGTGTTCTTCCCCTCCGACAACGAGAGCACCTCGGCGCTGTACACCCTGCTGGTCTTCGCGGTGTCGTTCCTGGTGCGCCCGCTCGGCGGGATCGTGCTCGGCCCCCTCGGTGACCGGATCGGTCGCAGCAGGGTGCTCGCCGCGACGATCATCATGATGGCCTCGGCGACGTTCCTGGTCGGGCTGCTCCCCGGCTACGACACGATCGGGATCTGGGCGCCGATCCTGCTGATCGTGCTGCGGATGGTCCAGGGCTTCTCGACCGGAGGTGAGTACGGCGGCGCCGCGACGTTCATGGCGGAGTACTCCCCGGACCGCAAGCGCGGGTTCTTCGGCAGCTTCCTGGAGTTCGGCACGCTGGCCGGCTTCACCCTCGGTGCGCTCGTCGTGCTCGGCACCGAGCTCGTCGTGGGCAAGGACGCGATGAACGACTGGGGCTGGCGGATCCCGTTCCTGCTGGGTGGTCCGCTCGGCCTGGTCGGGCTCTACCTGAGGACCAAGATCGAGGACACCCCGGTGTTCAACGAGCTCGCCGAGTCCGACGAGACCGAGCAGACGAGCTCCTCGACGTTCCGCGACCTGTGGACCGACTACAAGCGGCCACTGCTCGCCCTGGGTGGCCTGGTGATCGCGTTGAACGTCACGAACTACACGCTGCTGGCCTACATGCCGACCTACCTCGAGCAGAAGATCGACATGAGCTCGACGGCGTCGCTGACCCTGATCATCATCGGTCAGCTGGCGATGATGGCGGTGATCCCGTTCTCGGGGAAGCTGTCGGACCGGCTGGGCCGCAAGCCGATGTGGTGGGCCTCGCTCGGCGGACTGTTCGTGATGGCGGTGCCGATGTACCTGCTGATGGCGCAGGGCTTCGTCCCGGCGCTGATCGGGTTCGCCGTGCTGGGGCTGCTCTACGTGCTCCAGCTGAGCACGATCTCGGCGACCTTCCCGGCGATGTTCCCCACCCACGTGCGCTTCGCCGGCTTCGCGATCGCCTACAACATCTCCACCGCCGTGTTCGGCGGCACGGCCCCTGCCGTCAACGAGAAGCTGATCTCGGTCACTGGCAGCGACCTGGTCCCCGCGTTCTACATGATGGCCGCCTCCGCGGTCGGCGCGGTGGCGCTGCTGTTCGTCCCGGAGACCGCACGGGCCTCGATCCGCGGCACGGGCGTCCCCGGGATCGACACCGAGGTCAAGCCGCTGGAGCCGAGCGGGGTCTGACCGGGCACCCGGGGGCCGCGGGTAGCCTCGCTGCGTGATCGTCGCCGCCGTGGTCTGCCCGCACCCTCCGCTGCTGCTGCGTGAGCTGTGCGGCGCCGAGGACGCGGTGCCCGACCTGCGTGCCGCCTGCGCGAGCGCCCTGGCTCGAGCCCTCCGCGACCGCCCGGACGCCGTGGTCGTGGTGGGCGGTGCTGAGGAGACCCGGGCCTGGGACCCGTCGCTGTCGCCGGGCGTCCGCCGCTTCGGTACGACGGCCGCGGCGGACACCGCCGTGCTGCCGCAGAGCCTCGGCATCGGCCGGCGACTGCTCGAGGAGGCCGGCTGGGACGGGCCGGTGCGGATGCACGCCGTGTCCTGGAGCGCCACGCCGGCCGAGCTCGCGGACACCGCGCGTGCGCTCGGCTCCCCGCGGCCGGAGGAGCGGATGGTGCTGCTGGTCCTCGCCGACGGCAGTGCGCGGCGCGGCGAGAAGGCCCCGGGTCATCTCGACGAGCGGGCGTTCGGCTTCGACGACGAGGTCGCCTGTGCGCTGGCCGAGGGCGACGCCAAGGCGCTCGCCGGGATCGACGCCGAGCTCGCCCAGGAGCTCATGGCCGCAGGCCGCGCCGCCCTCGGCGTGCTCGGAGAGGCGGCCCTGCAGCAGGGCGACACTCCGCGGGTCGACGTGCTCCACCGCGACGACCCGTTCGGCGTCGACTACGTCGTCGCGCTGTGGGAGCTCGCCTGAACGACGGCCGGCAGGGGTGAGACCGGTCGGTCAGCGTCGGGGGAGCGTGAGCAGCGCCTGCGTCGTGCGTGCCACGAGCCCGCGCTCGTCGTACACCGTCGACGTGGCGATCCCGATGCTGCCGTTGCCGAGCGTGGTCTCGGCGTCGACGCAGAACCACTCACCGACCGGCTCCCGGAGCAGGTGCACGGTGAGTTCGGTGTTCTGGTAGCCCCACTCGAGGGGGTCTAGCTCGGAGCCCACCCCGGACGCCGAGTCCACGCAGGCCATCAGCGCCTGCAGCGGAGTCGTCTGCTCGTCCGCGACGAGCCGCACCCTCGGCCGCATCCACACCACCGCAGGGCCGGGCTCGGTGATGCCGCCCTTGATGCACCGCCAGTCGACGGCGTGGATGTAGCCCGGCGACCACACCTGCGGGCTCTCGAACTCCGCCCCGTCGTCGGGCCCGTGCCCGAGCGGGACCGGATCCGGTCCCGGCCCGGCGACCCCGGCCGGGAACCGCCATGCCAGTGCCCGGGCGACCGCCCGGCCGGCCTGCTCGTCGTACAACGTCGCCTCGCAGAGCTCGACGTTGCGGCCCGGTCGCACCACCGCGGACTCCACCCGCAGCGGGTGGATCGGCACCGGCCCGAGGAGCTCCATCGTGATCCTGCCCACCACCCGGTCCGCCCCGGTGTCGAGCTGCTCGACCGCCCGCGCGAGCAGGGCCGCCGGCGGGCTGCCGTGCTGGCTCCCCGGCCCCCAGGGGCTGGCCGTCGTGGGCTGCGGGAGGAACCTCTCGCCGCTGCGGACGTAGAAGGATGGGGCTGCCTGGTCCATGCGCAGATCATGCCCTCACCGGGCTCGGGACGAGGCTCTGGGGACCGTTGCCGGGACCTCCGCCGGCTCGATTTCGCATAGCGCGTGGGCCTGTGTATTCTTTCTCGTCGCTTGCCCCTTTAGCTCAGTCGGCAGAGCGTCTCCATGGTAAGGAGAAGGTCTACGGTTCGATTCCGTAAAGGGGCTCTGGGTAAGGGAAACCCGTCCACGGTCGTGGGCGGGGGCCCCGTCCCGGTGGCGGGGTAGCTCAGGTGGTTAGAGCACACGGCTCATAATCGTGGTGTCGCGGGTTCGAGTCCCGCCCCCGCTACTCAGCACCACCGCAGTCGTCCGGGCTTGAACGGCCGGGCAGACTTGGACAGGCAGTACTACCTAAGAAGAAGAGGCATCCGCCGTGGCCAGCAAGAGCTCGGACGTCCGTCCCAAGATCACCTTGGCGTGCGTCGAATGCAAGGAACGCAACTACATCACCAAGAAGAACCGGCGCAACGACCCGGACCGTCTGGAGATGAAGAAGTTCTGCCCGCGCTGCCGCACGCACACCGCGCACCGCGAGACCCGCTGAGCGGTCCCCGACAGCACGCGAGGAGCGACGCCACCGTCGAGGTGGCGTCGCTCCTTTGCGTTGTGCCTGTCCGTCGCTACCTGGCGTGACTTCTCAGACCGCGCTGCCGGCGGACTGTGCGACGCCGTGCACCACGTAGGTCGCGAGCCTGGCGCCGAGCGCCAGCGACACCCGGTACTCGCCGTGCGTCACGCTGATCCCGCTGAGGTCGCCGGTGGGGGAGACGTCGAGACCGTGCAGGTTGACGTTGCGCACGACCGCCTTCAGCACGCGCAGCGCGCGCGCCTCCGGGCTCGTGTAGCGGTACTCCATGTCGTTGAGCTCCAGTGCCAGCTCGAAGGCCACGTCGTCGCACGTGCGCAGCACGTCGAGGTTGCGCTCGAGCATGATCAGGACCGGCGCCAGCGCCAGGTCGCCGGCGGAGTGCGGCAGCAAGGTGCTCATGGCGTCTCTCCTGATCTCGTGGAGCGAGGCGGCGGTTGTGTCTCGGGTCACACCCACCCTGGCGGCCGGAGCGTCGGCCCGCCCAGGGACTTTCGGCACCCACCCCGGGCCCGGAGGTCCTCTCGGGAGCCCTGCTAGCGTCGCGCGCATGGCAGTCGACAGCGCGCTGGCCGGGCGGACCTTCCCGCCCACCGAGCCCTACCCGGTCACCGCGGAGCGGGTGGCGGAGTTCGCGCGCGCGGCCGGCTCGGAGTACGACGGGCGCACCGCTCCGGCGACGTTCCCGATCGTCGTTGCCTTCCGTGCGATGACCGCGCTCATGGAGGACCCCGAGGTCGGCATCGCGTTGCACCGCGTGGTCCACGGCGAGCAGCGGTTCACCTACACGCGGCCCGTCGTCGTCGGCGACCGGCTCACCGCGACCCTGACCGTCGACAGCCTGCGCCAGATCGGCGGTGCCGACATCATCGGCACCCGCAGTGAGATCACCGACGAGCACGGCGAGTCCGTGTGCACCGCCTACGCCACGCTCGTGCACCGCGCCGAGGAGCAGGGATGACCGGCCACGTCGAGGGTCTCGGCGCCGGCGACGCGCTGCCGACGCAGACCTACCGCATCACCCGCGCCGACCTGGTCCGCTACGCCGGCGCGAGCGGGGACCTCAACCCGATCCACTGGTCGGACCGGGTGGCCCGGTCGGTCGGCCTCCCCGGCGTGATCGCGCACGGCATGTTCACCATGGCGCTGGCCGCCCGCGCGCTGGACACCTGGGCCGGTGCCCCTGGTCGGATCCTCGAGCTCGGCTGCAAGTTCACCAAGCCGGTGGTGGTGCCCGACGACGACGAGGGCGTCGAGCTGGTCGTGGCCGGGACGGTCGCGAACCTCACCGAGGACGGGGTGCACGTCGCCCTGGAGGTCACCTGCGACGGGGTGAAGGTGCTCGGCGCCCCCAAGGCGGTGCTGGCGCGTGGCTGAGGGCCTGTCCGGGCACCTCCCCGAGCACCTCGCCGGCCACACGACCCTGCGCCTGGGTGGTCCGGCCGCGCGCTTCGTCGAGGCGGGCACGGAGCAGGACCTCGTGGCAGCGGTCCGTGCCGCGGACCAGGCCGGCGAGCCGCTGCTGCTGGTGGCCGGCGGGAGCAACCTCGTGGTCGCCGACGAGGGATTTCCGGGCACGGTCGTGAAGGTGGCCACCCGGGGCGTCACCGTCGACCAGGACGCCTGCAGCGGCGCCACGGTGACCGTCGCCGCGGGGGAGCCCTGGGACGCGCTCGTCGCCCGGGCCGTGGCCGAGGGGTGGATCGGCGTCGAGGCCCTCTCGGGGATCCCCGGCAGCGTCGGGGCGACCCCGATCCAGAACGTCGGCGCCTACGGCCAGGAGGTCGCCGAGACGATCGCGTCGGTCCGCTGCTGGGACAGGCACGAGCGCGTCGTACGCACCCTCGCCGCGGCCGACTGCGGGTTCGGCTACCGCACGAGCCGCTTCAAGCGCGACCCCGACCGGTACGTCGTCCTCACCGTCACCTTCCAGCTCCGGCTCGGCGACCTCGGCGCACCGGTGAGGTACGCCGAGCTCGCCCGCGCCCTCGGTGTCGACCCGGGCGGGCGCGTGCCGATGACCGAGGTCCGGGAGGCCGTGCTGTCGTTGCGCCGCGGCAAGGGCATGGTGCTCGACGCGGAGGACCACGACACCTGGAGTGCGGGCTCCTTCTTCACCAACCCGCTGCTCGCGCCGGAGCAGGCCGATGCCCTGCCCGAGGACGCGCCGCGCTGGCCGCAGCCCGACGGCAGGGTGAAGACCAGCGCCGCCTGGCTGATCGAGCGCAGCGGCTTCGGCAAGGGGTACGGCGAGGGGCCGGTCCGACTCTCGACGAAGCACACGCTCGCGCTGACGAACCGGGGCGGTGCGACCACCGCCGACCTGCTCGCCCTCGCACGGGAGATCAGGGCCGGTGTCGAGCAGCGGTTCGGGATCCGGCTCGAGAACGAGCCGGTGATGGTCGGCTGCGTGCTCTGAGCGCCGCGCGGCCGCCGGTGCCGAGGGTCAGGAGGTCGCGATCCCGCCGCCGATGATGGCCACCATGAACAGGACGTAGATCAGCACCAGGGCCAGCCCGAGGGCGAGGATCACCGTGCCGACGATGCCGAGCACGTAGCCGGCCTGGGCAGCCCCGCGGCCGCCGATCCTGCCGTTGCTGGCGTCGATCTCCTCCAGCGTCCGCTTGCCCATCACCCAGGCGAACGGCGCGACGACGCCGCAGACCACCAGGCCGAGGATGCCGAGCACCAGCGTCGTGGTCGCCTTCGGGTGGTCCGGGGCGTACGCGTAGGGCGGGTAGGCCGGCTGGCCGTAGTAGGGGGAGGGCTGCTGGCTCTGCGCCTGCTGCTCCCAGAAGCCGGGCTGCTCGCCGGTCGGCTCCTCCGGCTCGGGCTGTGTCGGCTGGTCCCCCGGTGTGTTGGTCATGGGCCTAGTCTGCCAACCAGGCGTCGACCTCGCCCAGCAACCCTGCCTTTGTCCCCTCCGGGGCGCGGGAGGCCCGGATCGACATCCGTGCCAGCTCGGCGAGCTGGACGTCGGTGAGGTCGTGTGCCGCGCGCATCGTGGCGTACTGCCCGGCGAGCCGGGAGCCGAACAGCAGCGGGTCGTCGGCGCCCAGGGCCACGGTGGCCCCGGCCGCGAGCAGCTCCGGCAGCGGCACCGAGGTCAGGTCGGAGTACACCCCCAGCGAGACGTTCGAGACCGGGCACACCTCCAGCGCCACGCCGCGCTCGACGACCAGCTCGAGCACCGCCGGGTCCTCCACCGAGCGCACGCCGTGGCCGAGCCGGTCGGCGTGCAGCGACTCCAGGCAGGTCCGCACGCTGTGCGGGCCGAGCAGCTCGCCGCCGTGGGGGACGAGCATCAGTCCCGCCCGTTCGGCGATCCGGAACGCCGCGGCGAACTCCTCGGTGCGCCCGCGCCGCTCGTCGTTGCTCAGCCCGAACCCCACCACGCCCCGCCCGGCGTACTGCGCGGCCAGGCGGGCGAGGGTCCGCGCGTCGAGCGGGTGCCGGGTGCGGTTGGCGGCGATGACCACGGCCATGCCCAGCCCGGTGCGCTCCGAGGCGTCGGCGACGGCGTCGAGCACCAGGTCGGTGAACGCGGTGATCCCGCCGAACCTCGCCGCGTAGCCACTGGGGTCGACCTGGAGCTCCAGCCAGCGTGAGCCGTCGGCGACGTCGTCCTCCGCCGCCTCACGGACCAGCCGGCGGACGTCGTCCTCGGTGCGCAGCACCGACCGGGCGGTGTCGTAGAGCCGCTGGAACCGGAACCAGCCCTTCTCGTCGGCCGCCGACAGCCGCGGCGGCCAGTCCTCGACCAGTGCCTCGGGCAGCGCGATGCCGTCCCGGTTGGCGAGCTCGAGCAGGGTGGGGTGCCGCATCGAGCCGGTGAAGTGCAGGTGCAGGTGCGCCTTGGGCAGCGCGGTCAGCGACCGGGCCCCCGACGGAGCGCCCGGCCGGTCCGCCCGTTCGCCTGTCACGCGGTCAGGCGAAGAGCTTCTGCAGCCGGCTGATGCCCTCGACCAGGTCGTCGTCGCCCAGTGCGTAGGAGAACCGCAGGTAGCCCGGCGACCCGAACGCCTCGCCGGGCACGGCGGCGACCTCGGCCTTGTCCAGGATCAGCTCGGCGAGCTCGGCCGAGGTCTGCGGGGTCACCCCGTCCACGGTGCGGCCGAGCAGGCCCTTCACCGACGGGTAGGCGTAGAACGCCCCCTTCGGCTCCGGGCACACCACGCCGTCGATCTGGTTGAGCATCTCCACGATCTTGCGCCGACGCCGGTCGAAGGCGACCTTCATCTCCTCCACCGCCGACAGGTCCCCGGCGACCGCGGCGAGCGCCGCACGCTGGGCGACGTTGGAGACGTTGGAGGTGGCGTGCGACTGCAGGTTGGTGGCCGCCTTCACGACGTCGGTGGGGCCGATCACCCAGCCGACCCGCCAGCCGGTCATCGCGTAGGTCTTCGCGACCCCGTTGACCACGACGCAGCGGTCGGCGAGCTCGGGAACGACCACCGGCATCGAGGCGGTCTCGAGACCGTCGTACACCAGGTGCTCGTAGATCTCGTCGGTCAGCACCCACAGCCCGTGCTCGAGCGCCCAGCGTCCGATCGCCTCGACCTCGTCGCGGCTGTAGACCGCGCCGGTGGGGTTGGACGGGGAGTTGAACAGCAGCACCTTGGTGCGCTCGGTGCGCGCCGCCTCGAGCTGCGCGACGGTGACCTTGTAGTCCTGCGTCTCGTCCGCGAGCACCTCCACGGGAACGCCACCGGCCAGCCGGATCGACTCCGGGTACGTCGTCCAGTACGGCGCCGGGACGATCACCTCGTCGAGCGGGTCGAGCATCGTGGCGAACGCCTCGTAGATGGCCTGCTTGCCGCCGTTGGTGACCAGCACCTGCGCCGGCTCGACCACGTAGCCTGAGTCGCGGCGGGTCTTCTCGGCGATCGCCTGCTTGAGCTCCGGCAGCCCACCGGCCGGGGTGTAGCGGTGGTTGCGCGGGTCGCGGCAGGCCTCGACCGCGGCGTCCACGATGTAGCCGGGCGTCGGGAAGTCCGGCTCGCCGGCCCCGAACCCGATGACCGGGCGGCCGGCAGCCTTGAGCGCCTTGGCCTTGGCGTCGACGGCGAGCGTCGCGGACTCGGCGATGCCGCCGATGCGTGCGGAGATGCGCCGCTCCGCGGGAGCCTGGGCGGGGGTGGCCGCGTGACGGCCGGGACGGTCAGCACTGTCGGTCATGGGATCATGGTTCCACCCGCAGGGTGCGCCACGCACGCGGGTCCGCGGTTCGAGCGCGGTGCAGGCGGGGCCGTCGGCGGCTCGGTTCGACTTCGGGTCGGTCGACCCCGTAGACTCTTCGTCTTGGTGGTTGACACCCTTGGTCGTCATGCCCGCAATCGCGCCACGTGGCTTCGTCGCGTCCGTCGATCGGCAGGTACGTCGGGCAGGGCGAGCCGCCGAAGGGCACTAGCTCAACTGGCAGAGCATCGGTCTCCAAAACCGAAGGTTGGGGGTTCAAGTCCCTCGTGCCCTGCAAGGTCCCTCCCGTCGGGAGGTGACGAGCCGGTCTAGGAGAGAGAAAGGTGGAGGACAGTGTCGGAGAGCCGCTCCGTTTCTTCGTCGAGTGACAAGCGCACGAGTCCGGTCACCTTCTACCGCCAGGTCGTGGCCGAGCTGCGCAAGGTCGTCTGGCCCACGCAGCAGCAGCTGATCACGTACTTCATCGTGGTGATGGTGTTCGTGGTGGTCGTGATGGCGATCGTCTCCCTGCTCGACCTCGGATTCGGAAAGCTCGCGTTCGCCGTCTTCGGCTGAGCGCGACCTGCCGCCCGCCCGCAGCGCAGCATCAACAGTGAAGGTGACTGATTAACCGTGTCGCAGCCCCACGACGAACACCTCGAGGGCACCGAGGCCCCCGAGGCCGCTCCGGTCGCGCCCGCGGGTGACCCCTTCTCCGACGCCGCCACGAGCGGCGGTGCTGCCCCCGCCCCCGAGGCCACCGAGGAGGACGTCTACGGCGAGCCCGAGGGTGACGCCGAGACCGCTCCGGTGACCGACGACGCCGTCGCGAGCCCCGAGGAGTCAGCCGAGGCCCTGGATGAGGACGGCGCGGCGAGCGTCGACACCGAGGTCGCCGAGAGCGCCGACGGCGAGGTCTCCGAGGAGGAGGACCCGCTCGAGGAGTTCCGCAAGACGCTGTGGTCCAAGCCCGGTGACTGGTTCGTGATCCACACCTACTCCGGCATGGAGAACCGGGTGAAGGCGAACCTCGAGAACCGGATCACCTCGCTCAACATGGAGGACTACATCCACGAGGTCGTGGTCCCCACCGAGGAGGTCGCCGAGATCAAGAACGGCCAGCGCAAGCTCGTCAAGCGCACCGTTCTCCCCGGCTACGTCCTGGTCCGGATGGACCTCACCGACGAGTCGTGGGCCGCCGTACGCCACACCCCGTCGGTGACCGGCTTCGTCGGCCACAGCCACCAGCCGGTGCCGCTGTCGCTGAGCGAGGTCGAGAGCATGCTGGCCCCGAGCGTGGTCGCGCAGGCCGAGGCCGCCGGACCCGCCGAGGCGGGCGCCCCCGGCGCGCCGGCCAAGCGCAAGACCGAGGTCGCCGACTTCGGCGTGGGCGACTCCGTGATGGTCGTCGACGGCCCGTTCGCGACGCTCCACGCGACGATCACCGAGATCAACGCCGACACCCAGAGGGTCAAGGCCCTCGTCGAGATCTTCGGCCGGGAGACCCCGGTCGAGCTGAGCTTCAGCCAGATCCAGAAGGTCTGACCGGAAGCTTCGAGCAGCACCACCCGTTACATCCCGTGGCAACACGGCTACGCATCAGTTAAGGACCCGATTTCATGCCTCCCAAGAAGAAGATCGCAGCGCTCGTCAAGGTGCAGCTGCACGCCGGGGCGGCAACTCCTGCTCCGCCGGTGGGTACCGCTCTCGGTCCCCACGGCGTGAACATCATGGAGTTCTGCAAGGCCTACAACGCCGCCACCGAGTCGATGCGCGGCAACGTCATCCCCGTCGAGATCACCATCTACGAGGACCGGACGTTCACCTTCATCACGAAGACGCCTCCGGCGGCTGAGCTGATCAAGAAGGCGGCCGGCCTGCAGAAGGGCTCCGGCGTCCCGCACAAGGACAAGGTCGGCAAGCTGACCAAGGACCAGGTCCGCGAGATCGCCACCACGAAGCTGCCCGACCTCAACGCCAACGACGTCGAGGCCGCGATGAAGATCGTCGAGGGCACCGCCCGCTCCATGGGTGTCACCACCGACTAGTCACCCGACCGGTGGTCGAGGAGGGCGAGGAACGCGCCCGTCTCGCAACCACCGTCCGAGAATCCAAGCAACTGTGGCAGGGCCGCTGACGCGCCCCAACGACCACACCTGGCCCAGGAAAGAGGGAACCAGACATGCAGCGCAGCAAGAACTACCGCTCCGCGGCGGAGATGTTCGACAAGGACGAGCTCTACAGCCCCCTGCAGGCGATCAAGATCGCCAAGGCGGGCAGCAAGAAGAAGTTCGACGAGACCGTCGACGTAGCGATGCGCCTCGGCGTTGACCCGCGCAAGGCCGACCAGATGGTCCGCGGCACGGTCAACCTCCCGCACGGCACCGGCAAGACCGCCCGGGTCCTGGTCTTCGCCAACGCCGAGAAGGCCGACGCCGCTCGCGAGGCGGGCGCCGACATCGTCGGTGGCGACGAGCTGATCGAGAAGGTCAACGGCGGCTGGCTGGACTTCGACGCCGTCGTCGCGACCCCGGACATGATGGGCAAGGTCGGTCGTCTCGGCCGCGTCCTCGGTCCCCGCGGCCTCATGCCGAACCCGAAGACCGGCACCGTGACGCCGGACGTGGCCAAGGCCGTGTCCGACATCAAGGGCGGCAAGATCGAGTTCCGCGTGGACCGTCACGCCAACCTGCACTTCATCATCGGCAAGGCCTCCTTCTCCGAGCAGCAGCTCGCCGAGAACTACGCCGCCGCTCTGGAGGAGGTGCTCCGGCTCAAGCCGTCGAGCTCCAAGGGCCGGTACCTGAAGAAGGTCACCGTCTCCACGACGATGGGCCCCGGCGTCCAGGTCGACCCCAACCGCACGCGCAACGTCGCGGCGGACGACGAGGCCTGAGCCTCCGAGCACCAGCAGCACCCGCGAGCGCCGTCGAGGTGCCGTGCCGCTCCGGCGGCCGGCCTCGGCGGCGTTCGTGCTGCCGGCGGGCGGTGGCCTCGAGACGCTCGCTCCGCCCCGCTCCTCGACCACCGGCTCGGTCGTCGACCGCCGGGTGGCATCGGATTTGGAGCGGGGTCGGTGACTGCCGTACAGTTCTGTCCCGAAACCAGAGACCGCCGGTTGTCGGCGTGCCCACACCCCGCCAGGGGCGAAGCGCCCGGCTGAAGGTCCCGCACTGCGGGCGGCCTGCGCAGGTGACACGAAGTGATCTTCTGACGTGTGCGTCAGATGTCCGCCCCGTGCCTCCTGCGCCGGGGCGTTTTTCGTTGCCGGGCACCGACGATTCGGTCTCTCGGCCGGCACCTCCGGGTGGTGGCCACCACGCAAGTTCATGATCCGTGGAAGGAGACCCATGGCGCGGCCAGACAAGGCAGCAGCCGTTGCAGAGCTCGTGGAGGAGTTCCAGGAGTCTGCTGGTGCTGTGCTGACCGAGTACCGCGGTCTCACCGTCAAGCAGCTGCAGGACCTGCGGCGCGCTCTCGGCGAGAACGCCAACTACGCCGTGGTCAAGAACACGCTCACCCAGATCGCTGCGCGCGAGGCCGGCATCGATGGATTCGATGACCTGCTGACCGGGCCGACCGCTGTCGCCTTCATCAAGGGCGACGTGGTCGAGGCGGCCAAGGGCCTGCGTGACTTTGCCAAGGCAAACCCCTCCCTCGTCATCAAGGGCGGCCTCTTCGAAGGCAAGGCTCTCGAGGCGGCGGAGATCGCCAAGCTTGCTGATCTGGAGTCTCGCGAGGTCCTCCTCGGGAAGCTCGCAGGCGCGATGCTCGCGTCGCTCAGCCAGGCTGTCTACCTGCTCAACGCGCCGATCGCCCAGGCCGCCCGTCTCGCGGGTGCGCTGCAGGCCAAGGCCGAGCAGGACCCGTCGATCCTCCAGGGCGGTGCCGGCGAGCCGGCCGCTGCTCCTGCCGAGGACGCCGCGGAGGCTCCCGTCGCCGACGAGGCCCCCGCGTCCGAAGATGCTTCCGAGGCGACGCCCGCGGACGCAGCTGCGGAGACCACCGAAGAGTCCTGACCCGGGGCCCTTCACGACCATCACCAGTGATGACCCACTGAGGGCACCGGCACGGGTCACCGTCCGGGGCCAGCAGTAACCCAGGGTCAGGAGTTAGAACAGAGAGGAACCGCCACCATGGCGAAGCTCAGCACCGACGAGCTGCTCGACGCTTTCAAGGAGATGACCCTCCTCGAGCTCAGCGAGTTCGTGAAGCAGTTCGAAGACACCTTCGGCGTCACCGCCGCCGCCCCCGTCGCCGTTGCCGCGGCCCCGGCCGCCGGCGGCGCCGGTGGCGAGGCCGCCGCTGCCGAGGAGAAGGACGAGTTCGACGTCGTCCTCGAGTCGGCCGGCGAGAAGAAGATCAACGTCATCAAGGAGGTGCGTGGTCTGACCTCCCTCGGCCTGAAGGAGGCCAAGGAGCTGGTCGAGGCCGCTCCCAAGGCCATCCTCGAGGGCGTCAACAAGGAGACCGCGGACAAGGCCAAGGAGGCCCTCGAGGGCGCCGGCGCCACCGTCACCCTCAAGTGAGGTCCTGCCTCACCTCCGGGTCCTGACCGACCCGACCGTCACCACGGCGGCCGTCTTCCTCGCGAGAGCGAGGGGCGGCCGCCGTGCTGCGTTCCGTGGCCCGGCGTGCCCGGGCGCGTCCCCTGGCGCCGGGCCCGCGCTGGCGCCAGACTGTGAGACCCCGGTCACGTGACATGTCCGACATGGGGGTGGTCCCCGGGCTGTGAGTCGCGTAACTTACCCCGGGTTTACTCGTTGGTAATGCCGGGGAGAAGGTGCTCAGGGGCCATCTGACCGCTGATGCACACCTGGCGACGGACCGTCGGATCGGACAAGGGAGGGCGCTCGTGGGCGTCGAGATCAAGGTGGATGGACTCACGAAGTCCTTCGGGCGAGACCTCATCTGGAAGGACGTCACCCTGACCATCCCTGCCGGGGAGATCTGCGTGATGCTCGGCCCGTCGGGCACCGGCAAGTCGGTGTTCCTCAAGACGATCATCGGCCTGCTCAAGCCCGACACCGGCTCGATCATGATCGAGGGCCTCGACGTCGCGAACTGCTCCGAGAAGGACCTCTACGAGATCCGCAAGCTCTTCGGCGTGCTGTTCCAGGACGGCGCGATGTTCGGGTCGATGAACCTCTACGACAACGTCGCCTTCCCGCTGCGCGAGCACACCCGGAAGTCGGAGTCGGAGATCCGCGAGATCGTCATGGAGAAGATGGAGCTCGTCGGTCTCCTCGGTGCCGAGGGCAAGCTCCCCGGCGAGATCTCCGGCGGCATGCGCAAGCGCGCCGGCCTGGCCCGCGCGCTCGTGCTCGACCCCGAGATCGTGCTCTTCGACGAGCCGGACTCCGGTCTGGACCCGGTCCGCACCGCCTTCCTCAACCAGCTGATCGTCGACCTCAACGCCCAGATCGACGCGACGTTCCTGATCGTCACCCACGACATCAACACCGCGCGCACGGTGCCCGACAACATCGGCCTGCTCTACCACAAGCACCTGGCGATGTTCGGCCCGCGCGAGATGCTGCTCTCCAGCGAGGAGCCGGTCGTGCGCCAGTTCCTCAACGCCCAGCGGGTCGGCCCGATCGGCATGTCGGAGGAGAAGGACGCCGACGAGCTCGCCGCCGAGCAGGGCCAGGAGCTGCCCCCGCTGCCGCCGATCCCGCTGCAGCTCGAACCCTCCAACGGGATGCCCCGCCGCAGCCAGCGCCCGCCGGGTGCCTGGTGCCGCGAGCACGGCGTGGTCCCCCCGCCGGGATCGTTCGACGCCAACATGTCGATGGCGACCGGAGCCTGACGCGCGATGTCCTCGATCACCTCAGCCAAGGTGCTCGCGCCGGTCGGCACCGCCGGCAAGCTGTTCGCCTTCGGCCTCGACGTCACGCGTGCGCTGTTCAAGCGCCCGTTCCAGCTGCGGGAGTTCCTGCAGCAGGCGTGGTTCATCGCCTCGGTCACCATCATCCCGACCGCGCTCGTCGCGATCCCGTTCGGTGCGGTGATCGCGCTGCAGGTCGGCAGCCTGATCAAGCAGTTCGGTGCCCAGTCGTTCACCGGCTCCGCGTCGGTCCTCGCCGTGGTCCGCGAGGCAGGCCCGATCGCGACCTCGCTGCTGATCGCCGGCGCGGGCGGTTCCGCGATCGCCGCCGACCTCGGCGCCCGCAAGATCCGCGAGGAGCTCGACGCGATGATGGTGCTCGGGATCGACCCGATCCAGCGCCTCGTCGTACCCCGCGTCCTGGCCACCATGCTGGTCGCGGTGTTCCTCAACGGCATGGTGAGCGTGGTCGGCGTCTCCGGCGGCTACGTCTTCAACGTGATCCTCCAGGACGGGACACCAGGGGCCTACCTGGCCAGCTTCACCGCGCTGGCACAGCTGCCCGACCTCTGGCAGGGGATGGCCAAGGCGCTGGTCTTCGGACTGATCGCCGCGATCGTCGCCTGCTACAAGGGCATGAACGCCGCCGGCGGCCCCAAGGGCGTGGGCGACGCGGTCAACGAGGCCGTGGTGATCACGTTCATGCTGCTGTTCGTCGTCAACTTCGTGATGAGCGCGATCTACTTCCAGCTCGTCCCGCCGAAGACAGGGTGAGCCCGTGGCAGACATCGGTACGACGCTGAGGTCGGCCTACCAGCGGCCCCTGAGCTTCCTCGACACCCTCGGCGCCCAGCTCGCGTTCTACGTCAAGGCGGTCGCCTGGACGCCCCGCACGCTGCACCGCTACCGCAAGGAGATCCTGCGGCTCCTCGCCGAGGTCACCCTCGGATCCGGGGCGCTCGCGGTCATCGGCGGCACGGTCGGTGTGATCACGGCGATGTCGTTCTTCACCGGCACCGAGGTCGGCCTGCAGGGCTATGCCGCGCTCAACCAGATCGGCACCGCGGCGTTCTCGGGCTTCGTCTCCGCCTACTTCAACACCCGCGAGATCGCACCCCTCGTGGCGGGCATCGCGCTGGCCGCGACCGTCGGCTGCGGCTTCACCGCGCAGCTGGGTGCGATGCGGATCTCCGAGGAGGTCGACGCCCTCGAGGTGATGGCCATCCCGTCGATGCCGTTCCTGGTCACCACCCGGATGATCGCCGGCCTGATCGCGATCGTGCCGCTCTACGTGGTCGGCCTGCTCTCGTCGTACTTCGCGACCCGGCTGACGGTGACCCAGTTCTTCGGGCAGAGCACCGGCACCTACGACTACTACTTCAACCAGTTCCTGCCACCGGGCGACGTGCTGTGGTCCTTCGGCAAGGTGCTGGTGTTCGCGGTCGTGGTGATCCTGATCCACACCTACCACGGCTACAACGCCTCGGGCGGCCCCGCCGGCGTCGGGATCGCCGTGGGCCACGCCGTGCGGACCTCCATCGTCGCGATCAACGTCATCGACCTGTTCCTCTCGATGGCGATCTGGGGCACCACCACCACCGTGAGGCTGGCGGGCTGACCCATGGTGAACCGTCAGTCGCGAGGCTTCAGAGCAGCCGTCACGATCGAGCACCGGGTGCTCGGCGTGGCGTTCCTGGTGCTGCTCCTGCTCGCGGTGTGGTTCACCTACGCGGTGTTCAACAAGGCGTTCACCGAGTACGACGAGGTGACCCTGCGCGCCTCGAAGATCGGCCTGCAGCTGCCCGACTACGCCGACGTCAAGCTGCGCGGTGTCGTGGTCGGGGAGGTGGTCGACGTGGCCTCGACCGCCGAGGGCGCCGAGCTCACCCTGGGCCTCTTCCCGGCGAAGCGTGAGACCGTGCCCGCGGACGTGACCGCCAAGATCATCCCGAAGACGCTGTTCGGCGAGAAGTACGTCGCGCTCGAGCCCGCCTCGGCTGCATCGATGGCCGGACCGGCGATCCAGCCCGGCGCGGAGATCGAGGAGGCCGAGCTCTCGATGGAGGTCGAGCGCGTCCTCGAGGACATCTACCCTCTCTTGCGCGCGGTCCAGCCGGCGGAGATCAACTACACCCTGACCGCGCTGGCCACGGCGCTCGAGGGCCGCGGTGAGGCGATCGGGGCGAACCTCACCACCCTCGACGGCTACCTGAAGAAGATGAACCCCAAGCTGCCCGCGCTCGTCGAGGACCTGCAGATGCTCAGCGAGGTCTCCGACGTCTACCGGTCGGCCGTCCCTGAGGTGGCCCGGCTGCTGCGCAACAGCGTCACGACCGGCAACACCTTCATCGAGAAGGAGCAGAAGATCCAAGCCCTCTTCGCGGACGTCTCCGCGTTCTCCTCCACGTCGCGGGACTTCCTCGAGGCCAACGGCGACAACATCATCCGGCTGGGGCAGCTGGGTGCCGCACAGCTTCCGCTGTACGAGAAGTACGCCCCCGAGTACCCCTGCCTGCTTGACGGGATCGTGAAGATCGCGCCGCGGCAGGCCGAGGCATTCCGTGGCTACACCCTCCACATCAACCTCGAGACGCTGCCCAAGCAGCCGCGCGGGTTCGGGCCGCAGGACGACCCGGTCTACGCCGACAAGCGCGGCCCGCACGACCCGGAGCTCTGCCGCCGCGCGATCGCCGACGAGTGGGGCCAGGACAACCTGCCGCCGGACTTCCTCGTGCCCGACCTCGCCGACGGCGTCGAGCAGTCCACCGGCAAGCAGCGGCCCGTCCCCGGGATGGACCTCAGCTCGGGTTACGCCGGCACCTCCGCGGAGCGGACGGTCGTCAACAGCGTGGCCGCGCCCGCCCTCGGCGTGTCGCAGACCGCCGTACCCGACGTGGCGTCGCTGCTGTTCGGACCCCTCGCCCGGGGCATGGAGGTCGCACTCCGATGAGCAGAAGCTCCCTCGTCGCAGCAAGCGCCCACCGCGTGCTCGGCGTCGTGTTCCTCAGCCTGCTCCTGCTCGGGGTGTGGGGCACCTACGCCGTGTTCACGAAGCAGTTCGTCGACTACGTCCCGGTCACCCTGCACACGTCCAAGATCGGGCTCCAGCTGCCTGCCCTGGCGGATGTGAAGATCCGCGGCGTGATCGTCGGCGAGGTGCGCGAGATCGCCACCGACGGCGACGGCGCGCGTCTGGAGCTGGCGATCAAGCCCGAGAAGCTCGACGTGATCCCGGCCAACGCGACGGCCCGGATCCAGCCGAAGACCCTGTTCGGCGAGAAGTACGTCGCTCTCCAGATCCCCGACGCCCCGGACCCCGAACCGATCGCGGCCGGCGACGTGATCACCGAGTCCGAGGTGGCCACCGAGGTCGAACAGCTCCTCGAGGACATCTACCCCTTTCTCCGCACGGTCCAGCCCGCCGAGCTGAACTACACCCTGACCGCCCTCGCGACCGCCCTGGAGGGCCGTGGTGAGGCGATCGGGGAGAACCTCGTGACGCTCGACGGCTACCTGAAGCGGATGAACCCCAAGCTCCCCGCGCTCGTCGAGGACCTGCAGATGCTCAGCGAGGTCTCCGACGAGTACCGCGCGGTGATGCCCGAGCTGGCCCGGTTCCTGCGCAACAGCGTCACCACCGGCAACACCTTCCTGGAGAACGAGCAGAAGATCGAGGCGCTCTTCGACGACGTGTCCGGGTTCTCCAACACCTCGCGGGACTTCCTCGAGGCCAACGGCGACAACATCATCCGCCTCGGCGAGGTGAGCGTGCCCCAGCTCGACCTGCTGGCCAAGTACTCACCCGAGTACCCCTGCCTGGCCGAGGGGATGGCCAACTGGCTGCCGCAGATGAACAGCGGCTGGCGCGGCCAGGCCCTGCACATCAACCTCGAGCTGCTGCCCAAGCAGCCCACCGGCTACACCGTGGCCGACGACCCGGAGTACACCGCGAAGAACGGCCCGCACTGCGAGACGCTGCCGACTCCGCCGTACTCCCAGGCCAACCCCGCCCCCCAGCCGCCGATGTCCGAGGTCGGCGACGGTGTCGAGGACGGGCACGGCAAGTTCCGGCCGCGCGCGGCCACCGGTTTCGACCTGACCTCCGGATACGCCGGCACCGCCGCCGAGCGTTCGGTCGTCGACGCGATTGCTTCACCTGTGATGGGAGTCCCTGTGGATGGCGTTCCTGACGTGGCCACCTTGCTGTTCGGTCCGCTGGCACGCGGATCGGAGGTGAGTCTGCGATGAGCCTGCTCGACAAGCGCACCGCCGGCGACGCGGTCAAGCTGCTGATCTTCATCGTCGTCACGACGCTGGCCACCGGTCTGCTGGTGGTCACGATCGGCAACATCTCGTTCAACGAGAAGAACCAGTTCAAGGCCGTGTTCAGCGACGCGACCGGTGTCGTGAAGGGCGACGACGTGCGGATCGCCGGCGTGAAGGTCGGCTCGGTCGACGACGTCGAGATCCACGACAAGAACAAGGCGCTGGTCACCTTCACCGTGGACAGCGGGTCGAAGGTCACCGCCGGCACCAACGCGGCGATCCGCTACCGCAACCTGGTCGGCCAGCGCTACATCGCGCTGAGCCAGGGGGTCGGCAGCCCGTCGATCCTGCGCGAGGGGGCCACGATCCCGCTGTCGCGGACCCAGCCGGCGCTCGACCTGACCGTGCTCTTCAACGGCTTCAAGCCGCTGTTCGAGGCACTCTCGCCCGAGGACATCAACAAGCTGTCCTACGAGATCGTCACCGTCTTCCAGGGGGAGGGCGGCACCCTCGAGAGCCTGCTGGCGCACACCGCGTCGGTGACCAGCACCCTCGCGCAGCGTGACCAGGTCATCGGCGAGCTGATCGACAACCTCAACGAGGTGCTGGTGACCTTCGGCGAACGCGACGCCGAGCTCTCCGACCTGGTCATCAAGCTGCGCCAGTTCCTCTCGGGGCTCGCCGCGGACCGTGACGCGATCCTGGGCTCGCTGGACTCGGTGTCCGACCTGGCCGTCGAGACGTCGGGGCTGGTGACCGGCATCCGCAAGCCCCTGGTCAAGGACGTCAAGGAGCTGCGCTCGCTGGCCGGCACCCTCGACCGCAACAAGGGCGAGCTGGACCGGGCGCTCCAGGTGCTGCCGATCAAGCTGGAGAAGGTCGGCCGGACCGCGATCTACGGGTCGTGGTTCAACTTCTACCTCTGTGCCTTCAAGGGTCAGGTCACGCTCCCGGGCGGCACGGTCATCGACGACGTCAACTACGAGGTCGGGGCAGCGAGGTGTGATCTCGGATGAGCGTTCCCTTCCGTGAGCGGAACCCGGTGGTCGTCGGGGCGGTCAGCCTCGCCGTGATCGCCGCCCTCGTGCTCGCCGCCTTCCGCGCCGAGGACCTGCCGCTGATCGGCGGCGGCGACACCTACTACGCCTCCTTCAGCGAGGCGGGTGGGCTCAAGACCAACGACGAGGTCCGGGTCGCCGGCGTCCGCGTCGGCAAGGTCCAGTCGGTCGACCTGGACGGCGACAAGGTGCGGGTCGAGTTCAACGTCGAGAACGGCGTGGAGTTCGGGCCCTCGACGCGTGCGGCGATCAAGGTGAAGACCCTGCTCGGCGCGATGTACCTCGCGCTGGAGCCGGCCGGGTCCGGCCAGATGGACGAGGAGGCGACCATCCCGGTCGAGCGGACCAGCTCGCCGTACGACGTGGTCGACGCCTTCGAAGGCCTGGCCGACACCTCCGAACGGATCGACACCGACCGGCTCGCCGAGAGTCTCGACACCCTCGCCGCGCTGATGGAGAACACCCCCGAGGAGTTCCAGGGCGCACTGCGCGGCATGTCGGCGCTGTCGACCAACATCGCCGCACGCGACGAGCAGCTCAACGAGCTGCTCGGCAACATGCAGAAGGTCTCGCGGGTGCTGGCCGACCGCAACGGCGACCTGGTCACGCTGATGAAGGACGGCGACCTGCTCTTCCGGGCGCTCGTCGCGCGGCGGGAGTCGGTGCACGACCTGCTGGTCGCGACCAGCCAGCTCTCCCGTGAGCTGACCCTCCTGGTCCGCCAGAGCCGGGCCGACCTCAAGCCGGCGCTCGACCACCTCGACAGCGTCGTGGACATGCTCAACAAGAACCAGGAGAACCTCGACAACAGCCTGCGGCTGATGGCGCCGTTCTACCGGGTCTTCGCCAACACGCTCGGCACCGGCCCGTGGTTCGACACCTACATCCAGAACCTCCCGCCCACCGCGATCGGAGGCAACTGATGAGCCAGCACGCTTCCCGGAGCAGACTGATGGACAGGTTCGCCCGGACCCTCGCTCTCGTCGCCGTCGCCGCAGTCGTCGTCGCGGGAGTCCTGCTGGCCCTGCCCGGCCAGGAGAAGAAGTTCATCACCGCGAGCTTCCCGCGCACCGTGTCGCTCTACGAAGGCTCCGACGTCCGGATCCTCGGCGTCCCCGTCGGCGCGGTGGAGAGCGTGACGCCCTCGGGCACCGACGTGACCGTGAAGATGTGGTACGACGCCAAGTACAAGGTGCCTGCCGACGCCAGCGCGGTGATCGTCACCCCCGCGATCGTCGGTGACCGGTTCGTCCAGCTCACCCCGGTCTACACCGAGGGGCCGGTGCTGGCCGACGGCGCCACGCTCAGCACGGAGTCGACCTCGACGCCGCTGGAGCTCGACGAGATCTACCAGAGCATCGACGACCTCACCGTCGCTCTCGGCCCCGAGGGCGCCAACAAGGAGGGCGCGCTGACCCGGCTGCTCGACACCACGGCGCGCAACTTCGCCGGCCAGGGCGAGCAGTTCAACCAGACCATCGAGGACCTCGGCAAGCTGACCGGGACCCTCGACAACAACAAGGACGAGCTGTTCGGCACCGCCCGGCAGCTGGAGCGGTTCGTCGCGGCGCTGGCGGAGAACGACCAGACCGTCCGCGACTTCAACCAGTCGCTGGCCCAGGCGGCCGAGGTGCTCGAGGGCGAGCGTGACGACCTGTCGGCGTCGCTGCGCAACCTCGGCATCGCGATGGAGCAGGTCCACACCTTCGTCAGGGACAACCGCAAGAGCCTCGGCGAGAACATCGACGGGCTCAACCGGGTCAGCAAGGTCCTCGTCAAGCAGCGCGACGCGCTCGACGAGGTGCTCAAGGTCGCCCCGCTCGCCCTGAACAACCTGTTCCTGACCTACAACCCTGCGACCGGCACCCTCGACACCCGGTCGAACCAGGGCGAGCTGCCCGGCCAGATCGGCGCGAACCCGTCGGCCTTCCTGTGCTCGCTGGTCTCTCCGAACGACCCGAGCGGCCAGGCCTGCAAGCTGATCGAGGGCGCGCTGGGCGGTCTCGGCGGGCGAGGCCGCGCCGGCGCCCTCGCCGACGGCGAGACTCGCGCTCCCGAGCCCGTCGAACACATCGACCGGTCGCTCGCCGGCCTCGTGGAGGTGGACTGACCATGCGCACGCCCAAGATCGGCCGCGGTCGTGCGGCGAGGCTGTCCGCGCTGGCCGCGGTCGGAGCCCTGACGCTGAGCGCCTGCGACTTCGACGTCTACTCGCTGCCGCTGCCCGGCGGCGCCGACCTCGGCGACGAGTCCTACGCCGTCAAGGTGGAGTTCCGCGACGTGCTCGACCTGGTCCCGCAGTCGTCGGTCAAGGTCAACGACGTGACCGTCGGCAAGGTCACCGACATCGCCGTCGACGGCTACCACGCCGAGGTGACCCTGGCCCTGCGCGGCAACGTCGAGCTGCCCGACAACGCGACCGCGGAGATCCGCCAGACCAGCCTCCTCGGTGAGAAGTTCGTCTCCCTGGCCCCGCCGGAGACCGGCGCCAGCAGTGCGGACCTCTCCGACGGCGACGTGATCCCGCTCGAGCGCAGCGGCCGCAACCCCGAGGTCGAGGAGGTGCTCGGTGCGATGTCGCTGCTCCTCAACGGCGGTGGCGTGGCCCAGCTGAAGACGATCTCGGCCGAGCTCAACAAGGCGTTCGACGGCCGGGAGGGGGACGTGAAGTCGGTCCTCGACCAGCTCGACACGTTCATGAGCCAGCTCGACGAGAACAAGGCCGACATCGTCCAGGCGATCGAGAGCCTCAACCGCCTCGCGATCTCCGTCAACCGGCAGCGCGGCTCGATCGAGCTGGCCCTGGACGAGATGCCCGAGGCGCTGGCGTCGATCGACAAGCAGCGTGACGACCTGGTGAAGATGCTGCGCGCGCTCAACGAGCTGAGCTCGGTCGGCACCCGGGTGATCAAGCAGTCGAAGGCGGCGACCATCGACAGCCTGAAGGCGCTCGACCCGGTGCTCACCAAGCTGGCCGAGGCCGGCGACTCGCTGCCCGAGGCGTTCCAGGTGTTCTTGACCTACCCGTTCGTCGACGAGGTGGTCGGCCGCAACCCCGCGCAGGCGCGCAACCTGCACATGGGCGACTACACCAACCTGTCGATCCAGATGGACATCGACCTCAGCAAGGGCATCCCGCAGCTGCCCGGACTGCCGATCCCCGAGCTGCCGGTCGACCCGATCGAGGTGGTCAACGACATCACCAAGTGCGTCAACACCCTCGACCCGAACAGCGACGCGTGCCAGGACCTCGGCCCCAAGCAGGTGAACAAGCTGTGCAACCAGTTCCCGCAGAACCCGATCTGTGACGCGCTGGCGCCCGGCTCGGGCAACGACGGGGACGGCGCAGGTGAGGACGACGGCGGGCTGCTTCCGGGCCTGCCGCTGCCCGGCCTCGGCCGCGCCGCGCCGGCGAACGTGTTCTACGGCGCCCCGACGGTGACCGACGGCGGAGCCAGGTCCGCCGACGAGCTCGGCTACGACCCGACTCTCGGCGCCCTGCTGATCCAGGGGATGGTGCAGCGATGATCAGCCAGAAGACCAAGGTCCAGCTCATGGTGTTCGTGCTGATCACCATGGTCGGCGTCGCCTACGTCGGTGCGAAGTACGCCCGCCTCGACCGGCTGCTGTTCGACGACTCCTACCGCGTGGTCGCGCACTTCGCGGACTCCGGTGGCATCTTCGCCGGCGCCGGCGTGTCCTACCGCGGTGTCCCGGTCGGTCAGGTCGGTGAGCTGCGCGTGACCGACGAGGGCGTGGACGTCGTACTCGAGATCGACAACGACAACGCGGAGATCCCCGCGGACACCGACGCGCTGGTCGCGAACCGGTCGGCGGTGGGGGAGCAGTACGTCGACCTGCTGCCCAACGCCGAGGAGGGTCCCTACCTCCGGGACGGCTCGGAGATCGAGCAGTCGCGGACCAAGACGCCGATCCCGACCATGCAGCTGCTCGTCGACCTCGACAAGATGGTCAACTCGGTCGACAAGGACAGCCTGCGCACCGTGGTCTCGGAGATGGGCAAGGCGTTCAACGGCACCGGCGAGGCCCTCGGCCAGATCATCGACACCTCGAACTCCTTCATCGCGACCGCCAACGACAACTTCGACGTGACCACGGCCCTGATCGAGGACAGCAACACCGTGCTGCAGACCCAGCTCGACAGCGCCTCGAACATCCGCAGCTTCGCCCGTGACCTCGCGCTGCTCTCCGACACGCTCGTGGACTCCGACGCCGACCTGCGCCGGGTGATCAACAGCGGCAGCGCCACCGCGAACCAGCTGCGGCGCTTCCTGGAGGACAACGAGGTCAACCTCGGCCAGCTGATCAACAACCTGGTCACCACCGGCGAGGTGACCGTCAAGCACCTCGACGGCATCGAGCAGGTGCTGGTGGTCTACCCCTACGTCGTCGAGGGTGGTTACACGGTCGTCTCCAAGGACCCGGCCAGCGGGCTGTACGACGCTCACTTCGGCCTGATCCTCACCCAGGAGCCGCACGTCTGCACCGAGGGCTACGACCCGGGGCAGATCCGCGGCCCCCAGGACCGCGAGGACAAGCCGATGGACATGGACGCGCGGTGCACCGAGCCGCAGTCCCAGTCCAACGCGCGCGGCGCGCAGCACGCACCTCGCGCCGGTGCGGCGTACCGCGCGCCTGTGGTCGGCACGTACGATCGCCGCACGGGGACCGTCCAGTACACCGATGCGAGCCCGAGTGCAGCGATCAGCTACACCGGCGGCGCCGCGTCCGTCTTCGGAGAGGAGTCCTGGAAGTGGTTGCTGCTCCAGCCGCTCGCGACCGAGCAGAACTGACCGCAGACCACGACGAGGACAGCACGACCACCGAGCGGCCGGGAGGATCCGGCCGGTTGCGCACGGCCATGGCCGCCGTGCTCGTGCTGCTGCTCCTCGCCGCCGTCGCTGCCGGGGTGTGGGGGTACTCCCGGTGGCAGTCGGCCGAGGCGGACCTCGAGGCGCGCGCCGACGTCGCCCGTGCTGCGGAGACCTTCGTGGTGCAGTTCAACACCTACGACACCGAGTCCATCGACGACTATGCCGAGTCCATGAACGAGCTGCTGAGCACCTCGGCACGCACCGCGTTCGAGTCACAGATCGAGGACATCACCACGCTGATCAACGAGACCGGCCTGGAGTCCGAGGGCGAGGTGCTGGCCTCCGCGGTCGCCGCCCTCGACGACGACTCCGCCCGGGTGCTGGTCGTCGCCGACGCCGAGGCCACCAGCCAGGCGGGCCCCGTGCAGCGGCACTTCCGCTGGGAGGTCTCGATGGTGAAGGTCGACGGCGAGTGGCTGGTCGACGACTTCTCGGCCGTGGCCTGAGGCGGGAGGAACTGCCATGAACCCCACGCTCTACGACATCCTGGGCGTCTCCCAGGACGCCACCCGCGACGAGATCCGAAAGGCCTGGCGAGACGCCGCCGACCGCTTCGAGCCGGGCGAGGGCGGCTCCACCAAGCAGTTCCGGCTCTTCAACGAGGCCGCCGAGGTCCTGCTCGACCCCGAGCGGCGCAAGGAGTACGACGCCCGGCTCGCTGCCGAGGGCCGGGCCGAGTCCACCGAGGACACGCCGGCCGCGGAGCAGGCGCCGGCCGACGAGCCCGCCGCTCCGCGGACGGAGACGAAGCCGGAGCCCGAGGAGCCTGCGGGCGTGGTCCCCGGGCCGCCGATGCCGGGTGCGACAGCGGCCGCGGCACCGTCCGTGCCCAGCAACGACACGGTCCGGACCGGCGCCGAGGCCGAGCCCTCCGTCGTCGAGACCGAGCCCTCCCTCGCCGAGACCGCCGCGACCGGTGGCGCACGCAGGCGCGGCATCCCGTGGTGGGCGGTCGGCGTGCTCGGCGTGGTCACCGCGGTCGCGGTCGGCGTCGCGGCGTACCTGGTGGCCGAGGCGCGTCAGGCCGAGCAGTACCAGGAGGCGCTGGACCGGGCGCCGGCCGCCGCCGAGGCCGCAGCCGCGGCGGTGCTGTCGTACTCCCACGAGTCTCTCGACGCCGACCGGGACGCCGCGGCGAAGTACCTCACCGACGACTACCGCAAGGAGTACGTCGACACCTTCGACAAGCTGGTCAAGGACAGCGCCACCCAGGTCAAGGCCACGGTGGAGGCCGACGTGCTCGCGTCGTCGGCGATGGTGCTCACCGACGACCGCGACCCCGACGAGGTGCCGGTGCTGCTGTTCGTCAACCAGTCCACCACGAGCACGGCGACCACCGGCGAGCCGTCGGTGGCGCTGAACCGGGTGCGGTTCGACATGGTGCGGGTGGACGGCTCCTGGCGGGTGGACGGCATCACGTCGTACTGACCGGCGGGCGGTGCGGCCGCCGTGGCTGCTTGACTCCGCCGGAGGATCGGTTCATGCTTCTTCGCAGTTCCGCCGAGAGGAGTCGAGACGCCGTCACGCCGGGTTGCCTGACGCTGCCGTCTTGACTAGTATTGGTCGTTGCGTCTGCCCTCATATGCGCTCCAGCCTGCCCGGTGGCTGGTTCGTGGTTGGCAGCCGACCCCACCAGAGCGATCCTCGGAAGGACCCCTCTTGGCCGCCTCGCGCAGCACCAGCACCGCACGCAGCAACCCGCGCCGTATCTCCTTCGCCAAGATCAAGGAACCCCTCGAGGTTCCACAGCTCCTCGCCCTCCAGACCGACAGCTTCGACTGGCTGATCGGCAACGAGCGCTGGCAGGAGGACGTCGCGCGGCGTCTCGAGAACGGCGAGGACGTCTCGCAGAAGTCCGGTCTCCAGGAGATCTTCGAGGAGATCTCCCCGATCTCGGACTTCTCCGACACGATGTCCCTCTCGTTCGAGAACCCGGTCTTCTACGACCCGAAGTACTCCGTCGAGGAGTGCAAGGAGAAGGACTTCACCTACTCCGCCCCGCTCTACGTCTCCGCCGAGTTCATGAACAACGAGACCGGTGAGATCAAGGGCCAGACGGTCTTCATGGGCGACTTCCCCCTGATGACGCCCAAGGGCACCTTCGTCATCAACGGCACCGAGCGTGTCGTGGTCTCCCAGCTCGTCCGCTCGCCGGGCGTCTACTTCGAGCGCACCGCCGACAAGACCTCCGACAAGGACATCTTCACCGCCAAGGTGATCCCGTCGCGGGGCGCCTGGCTGGAGTTCGAGATCGACAAGCGCGACATGGTCGGCGTCCGCCTCGACCGCAAGCGCAAGCAGAACGTCACGGTGCTGCTCAAGGCCCTCGGCTGGACCAACGAGCAGATCCGCGAGGAGTTCGGCGAGTACGAGTCGATGATGCTCACGCTCGAGAAGGACCACACCGCGGGCCAGGACGACGCGCTGCTCGACATCTACCGCAAGCTGCGCCCGGGCGAGCCGCCGACGCGTGAGGCCGCGCAGACGCTGCTGGAGAACTACTACTTCAACCCCAAGCGCTACGACCTGGCCAAGGTCGGTCGCTACAAGATCAACAAGAAGCTCGGCACGCACGAGGCGTTCGACCAGCAGACGCTGACCATCGACGACATCGTCTCGACGATCCGCTTCATCGTGCAGCTGCACGCCGGCAACGACACCCTCAAGGACGCGCAGGGCAACGACCTGCTCGACCGCGACGGTGCGCCGATCGACGTACGCGCCGACGACATCGACCACTTCGGCAACCGGCGCATGCGCACCGTGGGCGAGCTGATCCAGAACCAGCTCCGCACGGGTCTGGCCCGCATGGAGCGGGTGGTCCGCGAGCGGATGACGACCCAGGACGTCGAGGCGATCACGCCGCAGAGCCTGATCAACATCCGTCCCGTGGTGGCGGCGCTGAAGGAGTTCTTCGGCACCTCGCAGCTGTCGCAGTTCATGGACCAGACCAACCCGATCGCCGGGCTGACGCACAAGCGTCGTCTGTCCGCGCTCGGCCCCGGTGGTCTCTCGCGTGACCGCGCGGGCTTCGAGGTCCGTGACGTCCACCCGTCGCACTACGGCCGGATGTGCCCGATCGAGACCCCTGAGGGTCCCAACATCGGTCTGATCGGCTCGCTGTCGACGTTCGGGCGGATCAACCCGTTCGGGTTCGTCGAGACGCCCTACCGCAAGGTCGAGAACGGTCGGGTCACCGACAAGGTGGAGTTCCTCACCGCCGACGAGGAGGACCGCTTCGTCATCGCGCAGGCCAACGCGGCGCTGACCGAGGACGGCCGCTTCGCCGAGGAGCGGGTGCTCGTGCGCCAGCGCCACGGCGAGGTCGACGTGATCCCGGCCGAAGAGGTCGACTACATGGACGTCTCGCCACGCCAGATGGTGTCGGTGGCGACCGCGCTGATCCCGTTCCTCGAGCACGACGACGCCAACCGCGCGCTGATGGGCGCCAACATGCAGCGTCAGGCGGTGCCGCTCATCAAGAGCGACGCGCCGCTCGTCGGCACCGGCATGGAGTACCGCGCCGCCGTCGACGCCGGTGACGTGGTCGTCGCCGACAAGGCCGGTGTGGTCAAGGAGGTGTCGGCCGACTTCGTCGAGGTGATGAACGACGACGGCACCTACAAGACCTACAAGATGCAGAAGTTCACCCGGTCCAACCAGGGCACCTGCATCAACCAGCGGCCGCTGGTCAGCGAGGGCGACCGGCTCGAGGTCGGCACGCCGATCGCCGACGGCCCCTGCACCGACGACGCCGAGATGGCGCTCGGCACGAACCTGCTGGTCGCGTTCATGTCGTGGCAGGGCCACAACTACGAGGACGCGATCATCCTGTCGCAGCGCCTGGTGCAGGAGGACGTCCTCACCTCGATCCACATCGAGGAGCACGAGGTCGACGCCCGCGACACCAAGCTGGGTCCGGAGGAGATCACCCGCGACATCCCGAACGTCAGCGAGGAGATGCTCGCCGACCTCGACGAGCGCGGCATCATCCGGATCGGTGCGGAGGTCACCACCGGTGACATCCTCGTCGGCAAGGTGACCCCGAAGGGCGAGACCGAGCTGACCCCCGAGGAGCGCCTGCTCCGCGCGATCTTCGGTGAGAAGGCGCGCGAGGTCCGCGACACCTCGATGAAGGTGCCGCACGGTGAGTCCGGCACGGTCATCGGCGTCCGAGTCTTCGACCGCGAGGACGGCGACGAGCTGCCCCCGGGCGTCAACCAGCTGGTCCGTGTGTACGTCGCTCAGAAGCGCAAGATCTCCGTGGGTGACAAGCTCGCCGGCCGTCACGGCAACAAGGGCGTCATCTCCAAGATCCTGCCGGTGGAGGACATGCCGTTCCTCGAGGACGGCACGCCGGTCGACATCATCCTCAACCCGCTCGGTGTGCCGGGCCGGATGAACATCGGTCAGATCCTCGAGATCCACCTCGGCTGGCTGGCCAAGACCGGCTGGCAGGTCGAGGGCGACGACGAGGACTGGAAGCAGCGGCTGATCAAGATCCACGCCGAGTCCGCGGAGAAGGACACCAAGGTCGCCACCCCGGTGTTCGACGGTGCGCGCGAGGACGAGATCACCGGTCTGCTGGCCTCGACCCTGCCCAACCGCGACGGCGTCCGCGTCGTCAAGGAGAACGGCAAGGCCCAGCTGTTCGACGGCCGCTCCGGCGAGCCGTTCCCGGACCCGGTCTCGGTCGGCTACATGTACATCCTGAAGCTGCACCACCTCGTCGACGACAAGATCCACGCTCGCTCGACGGGTCCGTACTCCATGATCACCCAGCAGCCGCTCGGTGGTAAGGCGCAGTTCGGTGGTCAGCGCTTCGGTGAGATGGAGGTCTGGGCGATGGAGGCCTACGGCGCCGCCTACGCCCTCCAGGAGCTCCTCACCATCAAGTCCGACGACGTGCCTGGTCGCGTCAAGGTCTACGAGGCGATCGTGAAGGGCGAGAACATCCCCGACTCCGGTATCCCCGAGTCGTTCAAGGTTCTCGTCAAGGAGATGCAGTCGCTCTGCTTGAACGTCGAGGTCCTCTCCCAGGACGGCACGGCGATCGAGATGCGCGACGCGGAGGAGGACGTCTTCCGCGCCGCCGAGGAGCTCGGCATCGACCTGTCCCGCCGCGAGCCCAGCAGCGTCGAGGAAGTGTGAGCCACGGGGGCGCCGGCAGGCCGTCGAGTCGTCCGGAACGGCGCCCCCGCAGTCTCACTCTCTGACCAGCGAAACAGACCTACATAACGAGGAAAGCAGCCACTGTGCTCGACGTTAACTTCTTCGACCAGCTGAAGATTGGTCTCGCCACCGCCGACGACATCCGTCAGTGGTCCCACGGCGAGGTCAAGAAGCCGGAGACGATCAACTACCGCACGCTCAAGCCCGAGCGCGACGGTCTCTTCTGCGAAAAGATCTTCGGTCCCACCCGGGACTGGGAGTGCTACTGCGGCAAGTACAAGCGCGTGCGCTTCAAGGGCATCATCTGCGAGCGCTGCGGCGTCGAGGTGACCCGTTCCAAGGTGCGCCGTGAGCGGATGGGTCACATCGAGCTCGCCGCTCCGGTGACTCACATCTGGTACTTCAAGGGCGTGCCGAGCCGTCTCGGCTACCTGCTCGACCTGGCCCCGAAGGACCTGGAGAAGGTCATCTACTTCGCGGCCTACATGATCACCCACGTCGACGAGGACGCCCGCCACCGCGACCTGTCCTCGCTCGAGGCGAAGGTCGACCTGGAGCGCAAGCGCCTGGAGACCCGTCGCGACAGCTCGATCGACGAGCGCGCCAAGAAGCTCGAGGAGGACCTCGCCGCCCTCGAGGCCGAGGGTGCCAAGGCCGACGCGCGCCGCAAGGTCAAGGACGGCGCCGAGCGCGAGATGAAGCAGCTGCGTGACCGTGCGCAGCGCGAGATCGACCGCCTCGACGAGGTGTGGAACCGCTTCAAGAACCTCAAGGTGCAGGACCTCGAGGGCGACGAGCTGCTCTACCGCGAGATGAAGAGCTGGTTCGGCAAGTACTTCGAGGGCCACATGGGCGCCGCGGCGATCCAGAAGCGTCTGGAGAGCTTCGACCTCGACGCCGAGGTCGAGTCGCTGCGCGAGACCATCGCCACCGGCAAGGGCCAGCGCAAGGTCCGCGCGCTCAAGCGCCTCAAGGTGGTCGAGGCGTTCCGCAAGACCAACAACAGCCCGACCGGCATGGTGCTCGACGCCGTCCCGGTGATCCCGCCGGACCTGCGTCCGATGGTGCAGCTCGACGGTGGCCGCTTCGCGACCTCCGACCTCAACGACCTGTACCGCCGCGTGATCAACCGCAACAACCGCCTCAAGCGACTGCTCGACCTCGGTGCGCCCGAGATCATCGTCAACAACGAGAAGCGGATGCTGCAGGAGGCCGTCGACTCGCTGTTCGACAACGGCCGTCGTGGTCGTCCGGTCACCGGTCCGGGCAACCGGCCGCTGAAGTCGCTGTCCGACATGCTCAAGGGCAAGCAGGGCCGGTTCCGCCAGAACCTGCTCGGCAAGCGCGTCGACTACTCCGGCCGTTCGGTCATCGTGGTCGGCCCGCAGCTGAAGCTGCACCAGTGCGGTCTGCCCAAGCAGATGGCGCTGGAGCTCTTCAAGCCGTTCGTGATGAAGCGCCTGGTCGACCTCAACCACGCGCAGAACATCAAGTCGGCCAAGCGGATGGTCGAGCGGGCTCGTCCGGTCGTGTGGGACGTGCTCGAAGAGGTCATCACCGAGCACCCGGTCCTGCTGAACCGTGCGCCCACCCTGCACCGACTCGGCATCCAGGCCTTCGAGCCGCAGCTGATCGAGGGCAAGGCGATCCAGATCCACCCGTTGGTGTGCACCGCGTTCAACGCGGACTTCGACGGTGACCAGATGGCGGTGCACCTGCCGCTGTCGGCGGAGGCCCAGGCCGAGGCGCGGATCCTGATGCTCTCGACCAACAACATCCTCAAGCCGTCCGACGGCCGCCCGGTGACCATGCCGACGCAGGACATGATCATCGGCCTGTACTTCCTCACCAACCGTGACGACGAGCGCGAGTACCCCGGCGACGGGCGCGTGTTCTCGTCCACGGCCGAGGCGATCATGGCCTTCGACCGCGAGGAGATCGCGCTCCAGAGCAAGATCCGGATCCGCTTCCCCGAGCTGGTCCCGCCGGTCGGCGAGGCCGTCCCCGCGGGCTGGGAGGCCGGCAAGCCGACGATCCTCGAGACGACGCTGGGTCGCGCACTCTTCAACGAGGCGCTTCCCGCGGACTACCCGTACGTCAACTACGAGGTGGGCAAGAAGCAGCTCGGTGTGATCGTCAACGACCTCGCCGAGCGCTACACCAAGGTCGAGGTGGCCGCTGCGCTCGACGCCCTCAAGGACACCGGTTTCCACTGGGCGACCCGATCGGGTGTGACCGTGTCGATCGAGGACGTCGTCACGCCGCCGCGCAAGGCCGAGATCCTCGAGGTGTTCGAGGGCCAGGCCAAGAAGGTGCAGCAGCAGTTCGAGCGCGGTCTGATCACCGACGACGAGCGCCGTCAGGAGCTCATCGAGATCTGGACCCAGGCTTCGAACAAGGTGGCCGAGGAGCTCGAGACCACCTTCGAGAAGACCAACCCGATCTACATGATGGTCCACTCGGGTGCGCGCGGAAACATGATGCAGGTCCGTCAGATCGCCGCGATGCGTGGTCTGGTGGCCAACCCGAAGGGTGACATCATCCCGCGGCCGATCAAGTCCAACTTCCGTGAGGGCCTGTCGGTGCTGGAGTACTTCATCGCCAGCCACGGTGCCCGCAAGGGTCTGGCCGACACAGCACTGCGCACCGCCGACTCGGGTTACCTGACCCGTCGTCTGGTGGACGTATCGCAGGACGTGATCATCCGCGAGGACGACTGTGGCACCGAGCGCGGTCTGCCGAAGCGGATCGGCGAGCGGCTGCCGGACGGTGCCGTGGTGAAGGCGGAGAACGCCGAGACCGCGGCGTACGCCCGGACCGCGGCCGTCGACGTGATGCACCCCGAGAGCGGCGAGAAGCTGGTCTCGGCCGGTGAGGACCTCGGCGACGTCAAGATCAACGAGCTCGTCGCCGCGGGGATCGAGGAGGTCAAGGTCCGCTCGGTCCTGACCTGTGAGGCCCGCACCGGCACCTGCGCGAAGTGCTACGGCCGCTCGCTAGCCACCGGCAAGCTGGTCGACATCGGCGAGGCGGTCGGCATCATCGCCGCCCAGTCGATCGGTGAGCCCGGCACGCAGCTGACGATGCGTACCTTCCACACCGGTGGTGTGGCCTCCGCGGACGACATCACCCAGGGTCTGCCGCGTGTGGTGGAGCTGTTCGAGGCACGCCAGCCCAAGGGCCGTGCGCCGATCACCGAGGCGGCCGGCCGGGTCACCATCGAGGAGACCGACAAGGCCAAGAAGGTCCTCGTCACTCCCGACGACGGCTCGGAGGTCCAGGAGTACCCCGTCAGCAAGCGGGCCCGCCTGCTCGTCGGCGAGGGTGACCACGTCGAGGTCGGCCAGCAGCTGACCCAGGGCACCCCGGACCCGCAGGAGGTGCTTCGCATCCTCGGTGTCCGCAAGGCCCAGGAGCACCTCGTGGACGAGGTCCAGGAGGTCTACCGCAGCCAGGGTGTGGCCATCCACGACAAGCACATCGAGATCATCGTGCGGCAGATGCTGCGCCGGGTCCTCGTGCTCGAGCAGGGTGACACCCGTCTGCTGCCCTCCGACCTCGTCGAGCGCACGCTCTTCGAGGAGGAGAACCGTCGGGTGCTCGCCGAGGGTGGCAAGCCCGCGGCGGGTCGTCCGCAGCTGATGGGCATCACCAAGGCGTCGCTGGCCACCGAGTCGTGGCTGTCGGCGGCGTCCTTCCAGGAGACCACGCGCGTCCTCACCGACGCGGCGATCAACGGCAAGTCCGACTCGCTGCTCGGCCTGAAGGAGAACGTGATCATCGGAAAGCTGATCCCGGCCGGCACCGGCCTGGAGCGGTACCGCAACATCCGGGTCGAGCCCACCGAGGAGGCGCGTGCCAACGCCTACTCGGTGACCGGCTACGAGAACTACGACTACGACTTCGGCAGCACCGCCGGTGGTCAGGCCGTGGCGCTCGACGACTTCGACTTCGGCTCCTACCAGAGCTGAGCCGAGACCGCGCCTCGAAGGGCCCCGGGTTCCGTCAGGAACCCGGGGCCCTTCCCGTTCCGCAGGGGCCACATCGACGTGCACTCGCGACGGCCGGAACCGGCGTCCCGGGTCAGGTCACGACGGTTCGGCGAGGCGAGTGCACGTCCGTCCGGCCCTGTCGCGGTGCCCGCGGTGGCATGAGGCCCGTCAGAGCGGGAGGTAGGACACCGGCCGGTGGTGCTGGGTCGGCACGCGGGCGTGCGGGAGCTCGGTCCCGCCCGCGTCGGCGCGGTCCTCGAGGGGCACGTCCACGCGTTCGCCGGCCCGCTCACCACGACGCCAGCGCCGGAAGCTGCCGATCGGGTCGATCACGACGTCGAGCCGCCGGGCTACCGGGGGAGTGGCGAGCACCAGCGCGAGTACGACGGCCGCACCGGTCAGCGTGACAAGGCCCGCCCACGGCCTCACCGAGCTCCAGCCGAAGAGGTCGGTGTAGGACGCGGCCTTGATGAAGAAGCCGTGGAACAGGTAGACCACCATCGTCGCCCCGCCGAGCCGGGTGAACCACGTGGTGGTCGCCGGCACCAACGTCAGCGCGCTGAGTGCGAGCACGATGGCCAGCGCGAGCAGGACCAGCCGGATCGCCGCCCCTTCGAGGAACGAGACGCCCAGCACGTCGTACCCGGAGCGCCAGTAGAACCACTCGGTGCGCAGGGTGCCGTCGACCAGCGGGGCGAGCGCGACGCCCGCCGCGAGGACGGCCACGGCGGGCCGGCGCCAGCGGCGCTCTCGCAGCCGCTGCACGTGCTCGGGCCGGGCCACCAGGCCCAGCACGAAGAACGGCAGCATCCCGGTGACCCGGCCGACGTCGAGGACGTCACCGGGGAGCAGGCCGCCGAGCAGGCTGACCACGGCCGCGACGACCAGCGGCGCGCGAACCGCCTTGAGCGCCGGGGTGGCCAGGCGCCAGAAGAACAACGCGGCGAGGAACCACATCGGCCAGTGCGGCTCGAGGAAGAGCCGGTCGAGCGGCTCCTCGCCACCGACCTGCACCCGGAACAGCGCCAATAACGCCTCGAAGATGACGTAGGGCACGGCGACGGTGGTGACCAGCCGACCCAGGTTGCGCCGGTTCCAGGTGAAGCTCCGCGAGAGGTAGCCGGTGACGATCAGGAACGCCGGCATGTGCCAGACGTACAGGAAGTCGTAGGCCCAGTTACGGGCCAGGGACCCCTCGGGCAGGAGCACCCACGAGTGTCCGGCCACCACCAGGGTGACCAGCAGCATCTTGGCGTTGTCGAACCACGGGTCCCGGGACGAGGCGGCCGGTCGCTGCGGGGCGGCAGGGTCGGCGGGACGGGTCAGGGTGGGGACGTGGGCGGTCGGCATCGGGCTCACGGGTCGAGGCAGTACTGGTCTCTTCCCAGTGCCCGGCCGACCTCGGGCCAAACGTGATCCCGGTCGCCGGGGGATCAGCCGCGGGAGCGGATCACCCGTCCCGAGTGGCCCAGTCCCGAGCGGATCTCGCCCACGAACAGTGACCAGGTGGTCACGCTGAACGCCAGTCCCGAGACCGTGCCGAGCACCGCCATCGCCTCGCGCCCGTCTCCGAGCCCGCCCGGGTCGCCGGCCGCGAGTCCGAGGAAGAGGAACGACCAGCCGAAGACCGCCCCCAGGAGTGCCACGGCGGCCAGTGCGGACCGGAGGATGCCGGGGCCCGAGAACAGCCGGGCGGGGATCGTGAACGGGGAGGCTCCCGGGCCGGCGGCCGCCCACGCCAGATAGGCGCCAAGCAGCCGACGACCCGTGCGGATGACGCGGAGGCCGAGCCAGCCGCCGCCGGCGACGAGCACGATGCCCACCACCGCGGCGGTCCACCTCAGAGCCGAGCCCGCGCCGGGCGTCGCGACCACGGTGAGGAAGAAGCCGCCCAGCAGCACGACGACGAGCGCCGCCGTGCCGGGCAGGAGTCGCCGACCGATGAGGAACTCCCGATCGAGCAGGTCGACCTCGTCACGCCGCCCGGAGGCCACACCGTGGTCGGCCTCGAACGACTCGACGAGGCGCCGCGCCTCGTCGCCGATCAGCAAGGACATGGGATCGCCGTCTCTCGGATGGGGGTCAGCCGACCGTCGCGCCGGTCGCGACCGGCCGCAGGAAGCCGGAAGGGTGCAGCGTACGGGTCGCGTCGACGAGCACGTTGCCCGTGGGCAGGTCCCCGACCTCGGCCACGGTGTGCAGGCTGGTCGCCATCTGGCCGGCCAGGAACGACAGCGGCGACCTCTCGTCCCGGTTGGGGGCCACCCCGACCGTGACCCCGAGGTGGTCCTCGAGCCCCGGCACCGGCAGCAGGCACAGGTACACACCGAGGTGGTCCGGGTCCAGCTGGGGCAGGTACGCCCGCGGGTCGAAGTCCAGGACGGTCAGGTCCACCGAGGTGGTCGTCGCCAGGACAACGCCGTGCCGGCCGTCGTCGAGGGTGAAGGGCTCGCACTGCTCCACGCCCTGCACGCGGCCGAGCACCCGCTCGGCCACCGCGAGGGGGTCGATGTCGCCCAGGTCGGGGGTGGGCAGAACTCCGACGCCGACGGCCCACGTGGTCGTGCGCCAGCGCGGCTCGGCAGGCTCGTCCGAGTCGGGCACCGACGTCACGACCGCGCCGAGGTGCAACCACTGCTGCGCGCGGACCAGGTCGAAGACCATCGCGCAGGCCTGATGGACCATCGACCGGTGCTCGTCGGTGTAGAGCTGCGCGTCCACGTCGAGCTGGCTGTCGAGGAACTCCCGCAGGGTCGGCTCGTCGCGGAAGGCGGTCAGCTCGATCCACCCCGGCGGGAGCCCGGTGGCGAGCAGCGTCCTCGGCAGGTCGGCGGTCACCGGGTCTCCTCGTAGATCGTCTGACCGGAGTCGCGCAGGTCGCGGTAGGACGTGACCCCCCAGTACAGCAGTGAGTGGAAGAAGTCGGGGTTGATCGCGATCGCCTTCGCCGCCACCGCCGCACCCCCGTGGGAGCCGACGTTCACCATCGCCAGCTGCGGGATGAACAGACCCTGGCGGATGTTGGTGGTCGCGTTCATGGCGATCGGGCCGATGGCACGGGCCGCGCCCATCCCCAGCAGCATGCCGGCGCCCTGGAGGGCGAACCCCTGCAGCGCGCCCTCCTCGCCGTGCAGCACCCGGAGTCCTTGGATGCCGAGGTCGACGAAGCTGGCGACCTTGGCGATGGTGCCGAGCGTCCCGGCGAGCGCGAACGCCGGCGGGAACACGAAACCGACGACGAAGGCGACGATCGCCAGGATCGTCGCGACGGCGCCGACGATCCGCGCGAGCTTCTGCAGGATCGGGGCGAGGTTGTCCATCACCCAGTCGAAGCCCTGCGCCACCCAGTCCCCGATGGTGGAGGCCACCTCGCCGATCTGGCCGAGGATCCCGGGCTTGTCCGGAGCGGCGCGCACCGCGGTGTCGAACGCGTGGGCGACCTCCGCCGCGAGGCCGAGGACCTCCTCCCGAAGGCTCCGCGCGCGAGCGATGATCTCCTGCAGCTCGTCCTGGGCCGCGCTGAGCGAGGCCCGCCCGGCTGCCAGGTCGGCGTCGTGGCGCTCCCGGGTGGCCCGGTCGGCGTCCGGAGCCGGCTCCTGGAGCGTGGAGAGCCGCTGGCCGGCCTGGCTCACCCGCTGGGCGGCCTGGGTCGCCTCCGCCTCGAGGCTGTCGGCGCGACGCCGGTACGACGGCAGGTCGTTCACCCAGCGGTCGAAGGCCCGGGACGCCGTGGTGAAGCTCTGGTAGGCCTCACGGATCCGGGGACGCAGCTCCTCGTCGACCGATGACCGGAACGCCTCGGCCGTGCGGCCCTCCCAGCGCTGGTCGCCGCTGCCGTTGAGCACGTCGTCGACCTCCCCGAGCCGGCGCGCGGTGCCGCGCAGCTCGGTCGCGATCTCGGCGCCGACCGCCTCGTCGCTGGCGACCGGGTCGAACCCGAGCGTGGGGTAGTCGCGCACGTTCAGGCCTCCGTCTCGAACGTGGCGGCGAGCTTCTCGTCGAGCTCGGTGAAGGTGCGCCGGATCTGCTCGAGCGCCTCGGCGACACCCTCGGAGTACTTCGCGAGCCGGCCGATGCCGTAGTCCCACTCCTCGCCGAACTCGGCCAGTCGAGACCGCAGTACGTCGATCTCGGTGGCCGCCGAGGCGCGGGAGGCCATCGTGTCCAGCGGCTCGCGCAGAAGCCGTTCGACCCGGTCGATGCTGTCCCGGGTCCTCGCCAGACCGTCCAGGTCGATGTAGAGATCAGCCACGGCTACCCCCGTTGTCGTGATGGTGTGCGCCGACGCTAGCAAAGAACGCCGCCCCCTAGACTCCGGGCATGACCGTCGACGCCGCACCCCCCGAGCGCCAGCGGATCGCTGCCTACGCCCTGCTGACCCGCGGGGCCCACGAGGTGCTGCTCACCCAGATGTCGGCCCGGACCCGGATCGAGGGGCGTTGGACGCTGCCCGGTGGCGGCATCGACCACGGCGAGGACCCGCGCGACGCGCTGCGCCGCGAGGTCTACGAGGAGACCGGCCTCCGGGTCGAGCCGGGCCGGGTGATCGACGTACACCACACGCACTTCGTCGGGGCCCGCGCCGACGGCGTGGTCGAGGACTACCACGGGATCCACCTGATCTTCGACGCCGAGATCGACGAGGCGTCCCGAGGCGTCGAGCCGCACGTGGTCGAGGAGGACGGCTCCACCGCCCGCGCGGTCTGGATGCCCGTCGACGAGGCGCTCGAGCTCGACCTGCTCTCGGCGGCGAGGCACGCACTGAGCCTGATCCGAGGAGAGACACCGTGACGCAGGAGACAGTCTTCACCTACGGCGCACCCGCGCTGAAGTTCGGCGCCGGAGCCTCCGACGAGATCGGCTTCGACCTCCAGCAGTACGACGCGCACCGGGTCCTGGTGGTCACCGATCCCGGCGTCGCGGCGACCGGCCACCCCGAGCGGGTCGCCGAGCAGATCCGCGGCTTCGGGATGGAGGCCGTCGTCTCCGACCTCGCCCACGTGGAGCCCACCGACGAGAGCCTGCAGGCGGCGATCGACTTCGCCCGCGAGAACGGTCCGTGGGACGCCTTCGTCGCGGTCGGCGGCGGATCGGCGATCGACACCGCGAAGGCGGTGAACCTGCTCACCACCAACCCCGGCGAGCTGATGGACTACGTCAACGTCCCGGTGGGCCAGGGGGCTGCACCGTCGAAGCCGCTCAAGCCGCTGGTCGCGGTGCCCACCACCACCGGGACCGGCAGCGAGAGCACCACGATCTGCGTGCTCGACGTGCTGTCGCAGAAGGTGAAGACCGGCATCAGCCACGCCCGGCTGCGTCCGACGCTCGCGGTCGTCGATCCGCGGCTCACGCTCAGCCAGCCGGCCGGGGTCACCGCGGCCGCCGGCATGGACATCCTGTGCCACGCGCTGGAGAGCTACACCGCACGGCCGTTCGACTCCTACGACGCCAAGCGTCCCGAGCAGCGGGTGCCCTACTGCGGCGCGAACCCGATCTCGGACATGTGGTCGGAGAAGGCGCTCTCGCTGCTCGCCGGCTCCTTCCGGCGCGCGGTGCTGCACGGCGACGACGAGGAGGCACGCGGGGAGATGGCGCTCGCCGCGACCTTCGCCGGGCTGGGCTTCGGCAACGCCGGCGTGCACATCCCGCACGCGAACGCCTACCCGATCGCCGGGCGGGTCCGCGACTTCCGTCCCGCCGACTACCCGCAGGACCACGCGATGGTGCCGCACGGGATGGCGGTCGCGCTGACCGCGCCGGAGGCGTTCCGGTTCACCTTCGAGGCCTCGCCCGAGCGACACCTGCGTGCCGCGGAGCTGCTCGCTCCGGGTGCGGACCGCCCGGGCGACGCGCGTGACCACCTCCCGCAGGTGCTCGCCGAGCTGATGCGTGACATCGGGATGCCCAACGGGATCGGCGCCGTCGGCTACACCGACGCCGACGTCGAGGACCTGGTGGAGGGCACGATGAAGCAGCAGCGGCTGCTCGCGACGGCACCCCGCGAGGTGACCGAGGAAGACGCGGCGGGAGTCCTCCGTGCGTCGCTGGAGCTCTGGTGAGCGCTCGGGCCTGGTTCAGCATCTCCGTGCTGTTCTACCTCGTGGTTCTGCTCTGGGCCGCGCTGGTGCTTCCCCACGGCGAGGTTCCCCTGCACTTCAGACTGGACGGGACACCCGACCGGTTCGGCTCCCGCACCGAGGCGCTGGTGACACTCACTCTGCTCGGTCTGGTCACCGGGGGGTTGATGGAGGGCCTCACCCACCTGCTCCGCAGCGGGCGGATGCCGGTGGAGCTCCTGAACCTGCCGTACAAGCCCTACTGGTCCCGACCGGAGAACCTGCCGCGCGCCCGGAGGATGATGGCCGAGGACATGGACCTGATCGCCGCGATGACCATGGGGCTGCTCGCCGCGGTCGCCGTCCTGGTGGTCGGCTCCGCGACGGGCGGTCGCTGGCCGCTCGAGTGGTTCTGGATCGTGATGGCGGCCTACCTGGTCGGAGTCACGCTCTGGGTCGTCCGGATGTACCGCAGCCGCTACCGCCCGCCCGAGGAGGCATGACGTGGACCAGGAGGCCGTGACGGCAGGACGCGACGTCGCCGAGGCGCTGCGTGCCCAGGGGCTCGCCGAGGTCGACGACTCCTCGCTGACCCGCGCCATGTACTCCACCGACGCCTCGCTGTACCGGGTGGTCCCGCAGGTCGTCGTGCGCCCCAGGCACGTGGACGAGATCGTCGGCGCGCACGCGGTCGCGCGCGAGCTCCAGGTCCCGCTCACCATGCGAGGCGCCGGTACGTCGATCGCCGGCAACGCCGTGGGCACCGGCATCGTGGTCGACACCCGGCGCCACCTGGGCCGGGTCCTCGAGATCGACCCCGACACGCGCACCGCGCTGGTGGAGCCGGGCACCGTGCACGCGGCGCTGCAGCAGCAGGCGCTGCCCCACGGCCTCCGGTTCGGGCCGGACCCGTCGACGCACACCCGCTGCACGATCGGCGGTATGATCGGCAACAACGCATGCGGCTCTCGGGCTCTGGGCTACGGCCGCACAGTCGACAACGTGGTGTCGCTCGACGTGCTGACCGGGACCGGCGAGCGGGTGACCGTGGGGGAGGGGATCGAGCCGGGCGAGCTGGTGCGGCGCGTCGCTGCGGTGGTCGACCGCGACCTCGCCACGGTGCGCACCGAGTTCGGCCGGTTCGGCCGACAGGTCTCCGGCTACTCCCTCGAGCACCTGCTGCCGGAGAACGGCCGCCGGCTCGACCGGCTCCTGGTCGGCAGCGAGGGCACCCTCGGCCTGGTGCTCGGCGCGCGCGTGAACCTGGTCGAGGACGCGCCGTTCCGGGCCCTCGCGGTGCTCGGCTACCCGTCCATGGTGGAGGCCGCCGACGCGGTGCCCTCCCTGCTGCACCACCCGCTGGTCGCCTGCGAGGGGCTCGACGAGCGGATCGTCGAGGTGGTCCGCGAGCGCAGGGGCGCGGCCGCCGTACCCTCGCTCCCGCGGGGCGCCGGCTGGCTGTTCGCGGAGGTGACCGCCGCCACCGAGGAGGAGGCTCGGGCGCTGGCCACCGCGGTGGCGGCCGACGCCGGTGCCGTCGGCCACCGGATCGTCTCGGACGTCGTCGAGCAGCTCGCCCTGTGGCGGATCCGCGAGGACGGCGCCGGACTGGCCGCACGCAGCCTGGAGCGCCCGGCGCACGCCGGGTGGGAGGACGCCGCGGTCCCGCCGGACCGGCTCGGCGGCTACCTCCGTGGCTTCGACGAGCTGCTGCGCGAGTACGGCTACGACGGCGTCCCCTACGGCCACTTCGGCGACGGCTGTGTGCACGTCCGGATCGACTTCGAGCTCGACGGCACCGACGGCGGCCGCGGCCGCTTCCGCACGTTCCTCCAGGACGCGGCCACGCTGGTCGCCACCCACGGCGGCACCCTGTCCGGCGAGCACGGCGACGGCCGGGCCCGGTCGGAGCTGCTGCCGGCGATGTACTCGCCCCAGGCCCTCGACCTGTTCGCTCAGGTCAAGGCGGTGCTCGACCCGGAGGGGCTGCTGAACCCGGGCGTCCTCGTCGAGCCGCGGCCGGTCGACGCGGACCTGCGACTGGGCAGCAGGCTCGCCGAGCCGCCCACGACGCTCCGGCTCGTCGACGACGGCGGGTCGCTCGTCAGTGCGGTGCACCGCTGCACCGGCGTGGGCAAGTGCACGGCCGACAACACCGGTTCCGGCGGGGTGATGTGCCCCTCCTACCTGGCCACCCGCGAGGAGAAGGACTCCACCCGCGGCCGCGCCCGGGTGCTCCAGGAGATGGTCAACGGTGGCGTCGTCCGCCGAGGCTGGGACTCGCCCGAGGTGCACGAGGCGCTGGACCTGTGCCTGGCCTGCAAGGGCTGCTCGACCGACTGCCCGACCGGCGTCGACATGGCCACCTACAAGGCCGAGGCGCTGCACCAGCGCTACCGCGGCAAGCTGCGCCCGCGCAGCCACTACGTGCTGGGCCGGCTGCCGCAGTGGGCCCGGCTGACCCAGCCGGTGGCGCCCCTGGCCAACCGGGTGATGCGGCTGGCGCCGGTGCAGCGGCTGGCCCGCAGCGTGGCCGGGATCGACCAGCGGCGGGGGATCCCCGCCTTCGCCGCCCGGCCGCTGTCGCGCTGGGCGCGTGAGCACGGGGCCCGGCAGCGGCCCGGAGCCGCGCGCCCCGACGTGGTGGTGTGGGCCGACTCGTTCACCGAGCACTTCGCCACCGGTCCCGGCCAGGCCGCGGTCCGGCTGCTGGAGCGTGCCGGGTTGAAGGTTGCGGTGGTGGGCGAGAACGCCTGCTGCGGTCTGACCTGGATCAGCACCGGTCAGCTCGACGCCGCACGCCGGATCGTCCGCGGGACGATCGACGTGCTCCACCCCTACGTGGCCGACGGCGTGCCCGTCGTCGGGCTCGAACCGTCCTGCCTCGCCGTGCTCCGCGCGGACCTGGTGCAGCTGACCGACGACCCGCGGGCGGCCGAGCTCGCGCGCGGTGTCCGCACGCTCGCGGAGCTGCTCGAGTCGCTGCCCGGCTGGGCGCCGCCCGACCTGAGCGGGACGACGGTCGTCGCCCAGCCGCACTGCCACCACGCCTCGGTGCTCGGCTGGGAGGCCGACGCCCGGCTGCTGGCACGTGCCGGCGCCACGGTCGACCGGCTGGGTGGCTGCTGCGGCCTGGCGGGCAACTTCGGGGTCGAGCAGGGTCACTACGAGGTGTCCGTGGCGGTCGCCGAGCACGCGCTGCTCCCGGCCGTCCGTACGGCGGGGGAGGGCGCCGTGGTGCTCGCCGACGGGTTCTCGTGCCGCACCCAGCTCGAGGACCTCGCCGGGGTGCGCGCGGTTCACATGGCCGAGCTGCTGTCGGGGTCGGAGTCGCTGTAGAGCACACCGGGCAGCTCGGTGCGCGACGAGATGCCGAGCTTGCGATAGGCGTTCGACAGGTGCCATTCCACGGCCTTGACGGTGACGAAGAGCTGGTGGGCGATCTGCCGGTTGGTGTGGCCTGCCGCGGCGAGCTCGACCACCCGGCGTTCGCCCGGCGTGAGGGGCAGCATCCCGTCCTCGTGCTCCTCGACGACCGTCTCGCCGGCGCGGACCAGCATCCTCGTCGCGCGGGCCGTGATCGGAACCAGACCGGCGGCCCGGGCGCGTTCGCGCGCCCGGCGGAGCGCACCGACCGCCTCGTCGCGCGACGCGGGGTCCTCGGTGAGCAGCACCTGGGCCCGCTGGATCCAGGTCAGGACCAGCTGGTCACCACAGTCGACCCTTTCGAACAGCTGCTCGGCCTCGGCCAGGTAGGTGAGCGCGTCCTCGACGGGGCTGACGCGCGCGACGGTGCGCAGCGCGAACCCCAGCGCCCGGGGCGCGCCCCACCTCCGCGCGTGGTCGAGGGCCTCCTCGCCGAGTGCCCTGGCCTCCCCGACCCGGCCCAGCGCGGCCGACGACCACGCCGAGAGCTCACGCCACTGCACGATCGAGGCGTTGTCGCGGTGGTCGCCCATCAGCCGTGCGGCGCGGGCGTAGTCCTCGAGGGCGCGTTCGTGGTCACCGTGCGCGGCGCGGACCACACCGACCGCGGCGATCAACGGGGCGCCGGCGAACTGGCCGCGAGCGGCCGCGGCACGCAGAACCGGCTCCAGTGCGCGTGCCGCGTCGAGCCGGCCCAGCGCGGCCTCGGCCAGTGCGGCGACGGCGAGCGCGGGGTCGGCGAAGTCCGGCCAGCCCCCCTCGCGCAGCTGCAGCGCCGGCGCGAGGTCCGAGAGTGCCTCCTTCATCCGCCCCTGCCGGAAGTGCACCAGACCGCGGTAGTACGACGCGCCGGCCAGGCCGAGCACGGAGCCCCTGTCCCGCGCATCCGCGACGGCTGCGTCCAGCGCGTGGAGGGCCTCGGCATAGCTGTCGGTCCACGTCAGCACCGACGTCGCCACGTAGAAGCCGATCCTCTCGGAGGTCTCCTCGGCCAGCAGCGCCCCGGCGCCGAGCGCCCGCAGTGCCAGGTCCCGCGCCCGCTCCCGGTCCACGCTGCGGACCGCGAGGTCAGCGGCGGTGAGCGCGCACAGCAGCCGGTCCGTGTGCGTGTCGTCGGTCACGGGCTGCTCGGGGACGGCGGTCGCCGTGTCGTCGAGGTCCGTGGCCGCGCCGTCGTACATCGTCCGGGTGAGGCCGATCCGCACGCGCAGGTGGCGCAGCTCCCGGGAGTCGTCGGAGTGCCCGGCGTCGGTCAGCGCACCGATCGCGGTGCGGTAGGACGCGGCGGCGTCGGCGGTGTGGCCCATCGTCATCTGCACGTCGCCGACGTCGGCGAGCAGCCGGGCGCGCACGACCGGGTCCTCGGCGCGGTCGAGGGCCCGTGACCAGAGCTCGTAGGCGTCATCCCGGAGGCCCGCGGCGAGGTGGGCGGAGGCGGCCCGGGTCAACAGCCCCACGTCGGCGCCGTCCGGGCCGGTCTCGGCCACGGCCCGCAACAGCTGGCGCGCGGCCACCTGCGGGGCGCCGCCGGCCAGCGCCTCCTCGCCCGTGGCGCGGAGCAGCTCGACCAGGTCCTGGTCGCCACCGGGCAACGTGTGCACGAGGTGGGCCGCCACGAGCCGCCGCGGCTTGTCGCCGGAGAGGAGGTGACGCGCTGCCGCGCGGTGCAGCTCGGAACGGGTCGAGGGGGTCATCGACGACAGGATCGCCTCGGCCAGCAACGGTCGCGCGGGCCGCGCCAGCCAGCCGTCGACCTCGAGGATCCCTGCCTCGTCGAGCACCGCCAGCGTGTCGGCCAGCTGCTCGGGCTCGATGCCGGTCAGCGCCGCCAGGCTCCCGCGTTCGGCCTCGTCGCCGAGCACGGCGGCTGCGCGGGCCAGGGCCACGGCGCGCGGGCCCAGCCGGTCGAGCTGTTCGGTGACGGCCGCGACCACCGAACGCGGCGTCCCCTCGCGGCCACCGGACCGGAGCACCTCCCGCACCAGGAACGGGACCCCGCCGGTGAGCCGGTGCAGCTCCCGGGCGGACATCGGTGGGTTCCCGGCGCCACGCAGCAGCTCCGCGACCCCCGCCTCCGACAACGGTTCGAGGTCCAGCCGGCGGGCTCGGGCACCGATCCGGTCCAGGACGTGCGCGGCCGTCGGCGGCTCGCCCGCACGGTGGCCCAGCAGCAGCGTCGCGGGAAGCTGCTGGATCCTGGCGGAGAGCAGGTCGAGCAGCTGGACGGAGCCCACGTCGGCCCACTGGACGTCGTCGACCACGAGGAGCAGCGGCTGGGACTCGGCCAGTCCCTTCAAGGTCCAGGTCAGGGCATGGTCCAGGTCCGCCAGGGTCCAGCCCTCGACCGCCCAGGCAGCCCCGCTGAGGGCCTGGGCGAGCTCCAGGGCCGGGCCGTCGAACGGCGGGTCGCCCTTGAGCTCACGGCGGGCGTGGTCGGTGAGCCAGTCCCGGACCAGGGCGTACGTCAGCGAGCTCGACACCGGGGTCGGGCTCGCGGTCAGGACCGCCATCCCCATGGCCCGGGCCATCTCCGCCGTGCGTCTGACGAGGGCGGACCGTCCGATGCCGGCGGTCCCGGAGACCAGCAGCAGCTCACCGCCACCGCCGGCTGCCCCCTCAAACACCCCTCGTGCCTGCTCCAGCTCCGTGACACGCTCGATCAGCTCCCCCACGGCTAGTATCGTTGCGGTGGCTCCGGGACAGGTCTTGAAAACGTCCGGAAACTGGCCGAACGTCCCTTACGGGCCATCCACTTGGGGGGTGCGAGGCCCCATAGCGCATGTGGTGCCTCCCCGTTTTGACCCTGCTTCGGCGAGCCGGTAATCTTTTTCAGCGTGCCTGGCTGACCCAGGCCATCGCGTGTGCTCCGAAGCGGAACCAGCGCCCCGCACCACCAGGGCAGGTTTCACCGCGAGCCGCGTGGCTGCTGTTCAGCAGCGTTCAACCCAAGCGCTCCACTGCGGCAGAGACCTGTGGCGGATCGCGGAGCGGGCGACACGCCCGACCGCGGGGGGTGTGCGGGAGGGACGGTACGGCCCGGAGACCCGGGTCGGCGGCCAGCACAGCACGACCTAGACAGCATCACCGAACAGGAAAGAGAACCGCGCGGTGCCCACCATCCAGCAGTTGGTCCGTAAGGGCCGCCAGGACAAGGTGTCGAAGAACAAGACGCCCGCTCTGAAGGGTTCGCCCCAGCGACGTGGCGTGTGCACGCGTGTCTACACGACCACTCCCAAGAAGCCGAACTCCGCGCTGCGCAAGGTCGCCCGTGTGCGCCTGTCCAGCGGCATCGAGGTCACGGCCTACATCCCGGGTGTCGGTCACAACCTGCAGGAGCACTCGATCGTGCTCGTGCGCGGTGGTCGTGTGAAGGACCTTCCCGGTGTCCGCTACAAGATCATCCGCGGTTCGCTCGACACCCAGGGTGTGAAGAACCGCAAGCAGGCTCGCAGCCGCTACGGCGCGAAGAAGGAGAAGAGCTAATGCCGCGCAAGGGTCCCGCCCCGAAGCGTCCGGTCGTCGTCGACCCGGTCTACGGCAGCCCCGTCGTCACGCAGCTGGTCAGCAAGGTCCTGCAGGACGGCAAGAAGCAGGTTGCCCAGCGCATCGTCTACACCGCCCTCGAGGGCTGCCGTGAGAAGACCGGCACCGACCCCGTCGTGACCCTCAAGCGCGCTCTCGACAACGTGCGTCCCTCCCTCGAGGTCCGCAGCCGCCGCGTCGGTGGCGCCACCTACCAGGTCCCGGTCGAGGTCCGCGCCAGCCGGCAGACCACGCTGGCCCTGCGCTGGCTCGTGGGCTATGCCCAGGCCCGTCGCGAGAAGACGATGGCCGAGCGCCTGATGAACGAGATCCTCGACGCCTCCAACGGCCTCGGTGCCGCTGTCAAGCGCCGCGAGGACACCCACAAGATGGCCGAGTCCAACAAGGCCTTCGCGCACTACCGCTGGTGATCCGGCGGTACGCCGGGCACGTGCACGTCCCACAAGGACCGCTGCCGCGCCCGTCGTACTGCTCATCAGCGCTGCTGCCCACCTGACCCGAGAAATAACCCGAGGGAACGAAGACACGTGGCCGTCGACATCACCACGGACCTGAAGAAGGTCCGCAACATCGGCATCATGGCGCACATCGACGCCGGCAAGACCACCACCACCGAGCGGATCCTGTTCTACACCGGCATCACCTACAAGATCGGTGAGGTCCACGAGGGCGGCGCCACGATGGACTGGATGGAGCAGGAGCAGGAGCGCGGCATCACCATCACCTCCGCCGCGACGACCTGCTGGTGGAAGGACCACCAGATCAACATCATCGACACCCCCGGCCACGTCGACTTCACGGTCGAGGTCGAGCGGTCGCTGCGCGTCCTCGACGGCGCGGTCGCGGTGTTCGACGGTGTCGCCGGTGTCGAGCCGCAGAGCATGACGGTGTGGCGCCAGGCGAACAAGTACGCCGTCCCGCGGATGTGCTTCGTCAACAAGCTCGACCGCACCGGGGCGGACTTCTTCCGCTGCGTCGACATGATCGTCGACCGCCTCAACGCCACCCCGCTGGTGCTGCAGATCCCGATCGGCGCCGAGTCCGACTTCCTCGGCGTGGTCGACCTGGTCGGCATGCGCGCGCTCACCTGGCGCGGCGAGACCAAGATGGGCGAGGACTACGAGGTCGAGGAGATCCCCGCCGAGCTGGCCGACCAGGCCGCCGAGTGGCGCGAGAAGCTCCTGGAGACCCTCGCCGAGGCCGACGACGAGATCATGGAGATGTACCTCGAGGGGGAGACCCCCTCGGTCGAGCAGATCGAGGCAGCGATCCGTCGCGCCACGCTCGCCGACAAGGTCAACCCCGTGCTCACCGGCACCGCGTTCAAGAACAAGGGCGTGCAGCCCCTGCTCGACGCGATCGTGAAGTACCTCCCCTCCCCGCTGGACATCGAGGCCATCGAGGGCCACAAGCCCGGCGACGAGGAGGCGGTCATCCAGCGCAAGCCCGCCGACGAGGAGCCCTTCGCCGGCCTGGCGTTCAAGATCGCCGCCGACCCGCACCTGGGCAAGCTGACCTACGTCCGCGTCTACTCCGGCAAGCTCGAGGCCGGCCAGACCGTGCTGAACTCGGTCAAGGGCAAGAAGGAGCGGATCGGCAAGATCTACCAGATGCACGCCAACAAGCGTGAGGAGATCGCGTCGGTCGGCGCCGGCCAGATCGTGGCCGTGATGGGTCTGAAGGACACCACCACCGGCGAGACGCTCTGTGTCCAGAGCGACCCGGTCGTCCTCGAGTCGATGACCTTCCCGGCCCCGGTGATCGAGGTCGCCATCGAGCCGAAGACCAAGGGCGACCAGGAGAAGCTCGGCGTCGCGATCCAGCGGCTCTCGGAGGAGGACCCCACCTTCACCGTGAAGACCGACGAGGAGACCGGCCAGACGATCATCGCCGGCATGGGCGAGCTGCACCTCGAGGTGCTCGTCGACCGCATGAAGCGCGAGTTCCGCGTCGAGGCCACCGTCGGCAAGCCGCAGGTCGCCTACCGGGAGACCATCCGCAAGAAGGTCGAGAAGCACACCTACACCCACAAGAAGCAGACCGGTGGGTCGGGTCAGTTCGCGAAGGTCGTGGTCTCGCTCGAGCCGAGCATCGACCCCGAGACCGGTGCCGGTGCGGGCTACGAGTTCGTGAACAACGTCACCGGTGGTCGCGTGCCGCGCGAGTACATCCCCTCGGTGGACCAGGGCGGCCAGGAGGCCATGGAGTTCGGCGTGCTCGCCGGCTACCCGATGGTGGACGTCAAGTTCACCCTCGAGGACGGTGCTTACCACGAGGTCGACTCCTCCGAGCTGGCCTTCAAGCTGGCCGGCAACCAGGCCTTCAAGGAGGCCGCCCGCCAGGCCAAGCCGGTGCTGCTGGAGCCCATGTTCAAGGTGGAGGTGACCACTCCCGAGACCTATCTCGGCGACGTGATCGGCGACATCAACTCCCGCCGTGGGCAGGTCCAGTCCATGTTCGAGCGGCACGGTGACCGGGTCGTCGAGGCCCTTGTTCCGCTGTCCGAGATGTTCGGGTACGTTGGCGACCTGCGGTCCAAGACCTCAGGCCAGGCCTCGTACTCGATGGAGTTCGACTCGTACGCCGAGGTTCCCCAGAACGTCGCGGACGAGATCATCAAGAAGGTCCGCGGCGAGTAGCTGCCCATCGGCAGTGCCCGGCGCCTAAATCAGACGAGTCAAGAAACTAGCTAGGAGGAGCCCCAGTGGCTAAGGCGAAGTTCGAGCGGACTAAGCCGCACGTCAACATCGGCACCATCGGTCACATCGACCACGGTAAGACGACGTTGACCGCAGCGATCACCAAGGTGCTGCACGACAAGTACCCGGACCTGAACCCCTTCACGCCGTTCGACGAGATCGACAAGGCCCCTGAAGAGCGTCAGCGCGGTATCACCATCTCCATCGCGCACGTCGAGTACCAGACCGAGGCGCGTCACTACGCGCACGTCGACTGCCCGGGTCACGCCGACTACATCAAGAACATGATCACCGGTGCGGCGCAGATGGACGGCGCCATCCTGGTGGTCGCCGCCACCGACGGCCCGATGCCGCAGACCCGCGAGCACGTCCTCCTGGCCCGCCAGGTCGGCGTCCCCGCTCTGGTCGTCGCGCTGAACAAGTGCGACATGGTGGACGACGAGGAGCTCATCGAGCTCGTCGAGATGGAGGTCCGCGAGCTCCTCAGCGAGTACGAGTTCCCCGGCGACGACATCCCCGTGGTCCGCGTTGCGGCCTTCCCGGCGCTGAACGGCGACGAGAAGTGGGGCGAGTCGATCATCGAGCTGATGAACGCCGTCGACGAGTACATCCCGCAGCCCGAGCGTGAGGTCGACAAGCCGTTCCTCATGCCGGTCGAGGACGTCTTCACGATCACCGGTCGCGGCACCGTGATCACCGGCCGTATCGAGCGCGGCATCGTCAAGGTGAACGAGGAGGTCGAGATCGTCGGCATCCGCGAGGGTTCGATGAAGACCACCGTCACCGGCATCGAGATGTTCCGCAAGCTGCTCGACGAGGGCCAGGCCGGTGAGAACGTCGGTCTGCTGCTTCGTGGCACCAAGCGCGAGGACGTCGAGCGCGGCATGGTCGTCATCAAGCCGGGCACCACGACCCCGCACACCAACTTCGAGGCTTCGGTCTACATCCTCTCGAAGGAGGAGGGCGGCCGTCACACGCCGTTCTTCAACAACTACCGCCCGCAGTTCTACTTCCGCACCACGGACGTGACCGGCGTCGTGACCCTCCCCGAGGGCACCGAGATGGTCATGCCGGGCGACAACACCGACATGACGGTCGAGCTGATCCAGCCGATCGCCATGGAGGAGGGCCTCCGCTTCGCTATCCGCGAGGGTGGCCGCACCGTCGGCGCGGGCCGCGTCACCAAGATCACCAAGTGATCGCCTAGCACCTCAGCCGAGAGGCCCCGTCCCCCTGGGGGGCGGGGCCTCTTGCTTTGACCGGAAGGACACGCGTGGAGCACGCCAAGGTACGGCCCGCTCGGCCGCACACCGGGTTGACCGAGGACGGCCGTCGGCTGGCCCAGGTGCTGACCTACACGCGTCGGGGGAGCCGGCTGACCCCGAAGCAGCAGGTCGCCTGGGACCGGCACCGCGACCGCTGGTGGATCCCGGACGAGGCCGTCGACGCGCCCGGGTTCGACGTCAGGTCCTCCTTCGCGGACCCGGCTGCCCCTCTGGTCGTGGAGATCGGCTCGGGCGTGGGGGAGGCCACGGCAGCCCTCGCGGCAGCGAGACCGTCGTACAACATCCTGGCGTTCGAGGTCTGGCGGCCCGGGGTGGCCGAGACGTTCGCCCGGCTCGCGGACGCCGGCGTGGACAACGTCCGGATGATCAGCGTCGACGCGGTCTGGTCCATGGAACACCTCTTCGGCGAGGCCGCGATCGCCGAGCTGTGGACGTTCTTCCCCGACCCGTGGCCCAAGAAGCGGCACCACCGGCGGCGGCTGGTGAACCCAGGCTTCGCCTCGGTCGCCGCGTCCCGGCTGCAGCCCGGCGGCGTGTGGCGGCTGGCCACCGACTGGCCGGACTACGCCGAGCAGATGACCGAGGTGCTCGGCGCCGAGTCCCTCCTCGAGAACGTGTACGACGGTCCCGCGCCGCGATGGTCGGAGCGTCCGGTGACCCGGTTCGAGCGGCGCGGCGTCTCCGCCGGGCGGCCGATCACCGACCTGGTCTACCGGCGGAGGACCTGAACGGTGCTGCGTGGCGCGCGCGTCACATCCGCCGGGCGGGGGCTCGATTTGATATGGGCGCCCGGTGTCTGACAAGATAGTCCGGTTGCTCCGGCGGGGTCGCCGGGGTGCGCCGAGTGAGCATGTCGCACGTCGGACATGCAGGTTGCACCGAACCTGGAGACCTCTGTGAGCCCGACAAACCCGTCGGGCGCCACCCCAACAATGACAGATCGATGGCGGCTGTCCGCGCGAAACCTGCGCGACACGCCCGACCTCGGGGGTCGGTGGGAGCAAGGGCGGAGCACTCCTCCCGGAGTGCGACGAGATACTCAGCGGTACACGAGTAGAAAGACGAACTGAGAGCTATGGCGGGACAGAAGATCCGCATCAGGCTCAAGGCCTATGACCACGAGGTGATCGACACCTCGGCGCGCAAGATCGTTGACACGGTCACCCGTACGGGCGCGAAGGTCGCCGGCCCTGTGCCCCTCCCGACCGAGAAGAACGTCTACTGCGTCATCCGCTCGCCCCACAAGTACAAGGACAGCCGCGAGCACTTCGAGATGCGCACCCACAAGCGTCTTATCGACATCATCGACCCCACGCCGAAGACGGTTGACTCGCTCATGCGGCTCGACCTCCCTGCCGGTGTCGACATCGAGATCAAGCTCTGAAGGCCAATCCCATGAGCACTTTTGAACGCAACGTCCGCGGGCTGCTGGGCACCAAGCTCGGCATGACCCAGACCTGGGACGAGAACAACCGCATCGTGCCTGTGACCGTGGTCGCGGCTGGCACCAACGTGGTCACGCAGGTCCGCCTGCCCGAGACCGACGGCTACAACGCCGTCCAGCTCGGCTTCGGCGAGATCGACGGCCGCAAGGTGAACAAGCCGCGCGCGGGTCACTTCGAGAAGGCCGGCGTCACCCCGCGCCGCCACCTGGTGGAGATCCGCACCGCGGACGCCGCGTCGTACTCCGTCGGCCAGGAGATCAGCCCCGAGCTGTTCTCGGCCGGCGAGGAGGTCGACGTGACCGGCACCAGCAAGGGCAAGGGCAACGCCGGTGTCATGAAGCGTCACGGCTTCCACGGTCTGCGCGCCTCGCACGGTGTGCACCGCAAGCACCGCTCGCCGGGTTCGATCGGCGGCTGCGCCACGCCCGGCCGCGTCTTCAAGGGCATGCGGATGGCCGGCCGGATGGGTGGCGAGACCGTCACCACCCAGAACGTCACCATCCACGCCGTGGACGCCGAGAAGGGCCTGGTCCTGCTCAAGGGCGCCGTGCCCGGTCCCAAGGGTGGCCTCGTGGTCATCCGGTCCGCCGCCAAGTCGACCGTGAAGGAGGCCTGAGCATGACCGCGAAGACCGTCAAGGTCGATCTGCCGGCCGAGATCTTCGACGTCCAGGTCAACGTCCCGTTGATCCACCAGGTCGTCGTCGCGCAGCAGGCTGCCGCGCGTCAGGGCACCGCCTCCACGAAGACACGCTCCGAGGTCCGCGGTGGTGGCCGCAAGCCCTACAAGCAGAAGGGCACCGGCCGCGCCCGCCAGGGCTCGACCCGCGCGCCGCAGTTCGCCGGTGGTGGCACCGTGCACGGCCCGCAGCCGCGCAGCTACGACCAGCGGACCCCGAAGAAGATGAAGGCCGCCGCTCTCCGTGGCGCCCTCTCCGACCGGGCGCGTGCCGACCGCATCCACGTCGTCGAGGCGCTCGTCACCGGCGACGCTCCCTCGACCAAGGCCGCCCTGGCTGCGATCGCCGGTCTCACCGACCGTCCCCGCACCCTGGTCGTCCTCGAGCGCTCCGACACCGTCTCCTGGCTGTCGCTGCGCAACGTTCCCGAGGTGCACCTGATCGCCGTCGACCAGCTCAACACCTACGACGTCCTGCTCTCGGACGACGTGGTGTTCACCAAGGCCGCGTTCGACGCCTTCGTGGCCGGCCCGCAGGCCGGCAAGTCGGTCAAGGCCGTCGCCACGTCCACCGAGGCCGATGAGGAGGAGGGCAAGTGAGCACCTTCCACAAGGACCACCGCGACGTCCTGATCGCGCCGGTCGTCAGCGAGAAGAGCTACGGCCTGCTCGACGCCAACAAGTACACCTTCCTGGTGCACCCGGACGCCAACAAGACCGAGATCAAGATCGCGGTCGAGAAGGTCTTCAACGTCAAGGTCACCTCCGTCAACACCCTCAACCGTCAGGGCAAGACGCGTCGCACGCGCTTCGGGATGGGCAAGCGAGCCAACACCAAGCGCGCGATCGTCAGCCTGGCCGAGGGCCAGCGCATCGACATCTTCGGAGGTCCGGTCAGCTGACCGGGCCAGGTAGAGGACTGAGAACTCATGGCAATCCGTAAGTACAAGCCGACCACCCCGGGCCGTCGCGGCTCGTCGGTCGCCGACTTCGTCGAGGTGACGCGGTCGACGCCGGAGAAGTCGCTGGTGCGCCCGCTCCCGAAGAAGGGCGGCCGCAACAACCAGGGCCGGATCACCACCCGTCACCAGGGCGGCGGTCACAAGCGCGCCTACCGCGTCGTCGACTTCCGTCGCTACGACAAGGACGGCGTGCCGGCCAAGGTGGCCCACATCGAGTACGACCCGAACCGCACCGCGCGCATCGCGCTGCTGCACTACGCCGACGGCGAGAAGCGCTACATCATCGCGCCGCAGGGCCTGGGGCAGGGCACGGTCGTGGAGGCCGGGCCGAAGGCTGACATCAAGCCCGGCAACAACCTCCCGCTGCGCAACATCCCGGTCGGCACGACGATCCACTGCATCGAGCTTCGCCCCGGCGGCGGCGCCAAGATGGCCCGCTCCGCGGGCAACAGCGCCCAGCTCGTCGCTAAGGAAGGCAGCCGCGCACAGCTGCGTCTGCCCTCCGGCGAGATGCGGTACGTCGACGTGCGCTGCCGCGCGACGGTCGGCGAGGTCGGCAACGCCGAGCAGTCCAACATCAACTGGGGCAAGGCCGGCCGCATGCGGTGGAAGGGCAAGCGCCCGACCGTCCGCGGTGTGGTCATGAACCCGGTCGACCACCCGCACGGTGGTGGTGAGGGCAAGACCTCCGGTGGTCGTCACCCGGTCTCCCCGTGGGGCAAGCCCGAGGGCCGCACGCGCAAGCGCAAGGCCAGCGATGCCCTCATCGTCCGTCGCCGCAAGTCCGGCAAGCGTCGCTGAGAAAGGACCTGACCAATGCCACGCAGCCTGAAGAAGGGTCCCTTCGTCGACGACCACCTCATGAAGAAGGTGGACGGACAGAACGAGAAGGGCACCCACAACGTGATCAAGACCTGGTCGCGTCGTTCGATGATCGTGCCGGCCATGATCGGCCACACGATCGCCGTGCACGACGGCCGGAAGCACGTTCCCGTGTTCGTGACCGACGCGATGGTCGGCCACAAGCTCGGTGAGTTCGCCCCGACCCGCACCTACCGCGGGCACGTCAAGGACGACCGGAAGAGCCGCCGCCGCTGACGCGGGGGCCGGCGAACAGAGTCGAGAGAGTCGAAAGAATATGAGCGTTATGGAGCGGAGGCGCGTGAGCGCCCGACGCGAGAGCCTGCTGGGCGACGAGCCCGGTGCTTTCGCCAGCGCACGCTTCGTCCGGATCACCCCGATGAAGGCCCGCCGTGTCGTCGACATGGTCCGCGGCATGGGTGTGGACGAGGCGCTGGCGCTGCTGCAGTTCGCGCCGCAGGCGGCCAGCGAGACGGTCTACAAGGTCCTTGAGAGTGCAGTCGCCAACGCGGAGGGCACCGAGAACCTGGACCGCAACACGCTGGTCGTCACCAAGGCGATGGTCGACGAGGGTCCGACGATGAAGCGCTGGCGCCCCCGCGCGCAGGGTCGCGCGTCGCGGATCAACAAGCGCACGAGCCACATCACGCTGGTCGTGCAGCCGGTCGCCGACGGTGCGTCCACGAACAAGGCACGGAAGGCGGGCAACAGGTAATGGGTCAGAAGATCAACCCGAACGGTTTCCGCCTCGGTATCTCCACCGACCACCGGAGCCGCTGGTACGCCGACAAGCTCTACAAGTCCTACGTGGGCGAGGACGTCGCGATCCGGCGTCTGCTCTCCAAGGGCATGGAGCGCGCCGGCATCAGCCGCGTCGAGATCGAGCGCACCCGCGACCGCGTCCGTGTGGACATCCACACCGCGCGTCCGGGCATCGTGATCGGTCGCCGTGGCGCCGAGGCTGACCGGATCCGCGGGGAGCTCGAGAAGCTCACCGGCAAGCAGGTCCAGCTGAACATCCTCGAGGTGAAGAACCCCGAGATCGACGCGCAGCTCGTCGCGCAGGGCGTGGCCGAGCAGCTGTCGGGTCGTGTGGCGTTCCGTCGCGCGATGCGCAAGGCGATCCAGACGTCGATGCGCAGCGGCGCGAAGGGTGTCCGGATCCAGTGCTCGGGTCGCCTCGGTGGCGCCGAGATGTCGCGCTCGGAGTTCTACCGCGAGGGCCGCGTGCCCCTGCACACCCTCCGCGCGGACATCGACTACGGCTTCTACGAGGCACGCACCACCTTCGGTCGGATCGGCGTGAAGGTCTGGATCTACAAGGGCGAGGTCGCCGGCACCCGCGCCGAGCGTGAGGCTCAGGCTGCTGCCCGCGCCGCCGCTCCCGGCCGTGGCCGTCCCTCGCGCGGTGGTGACCGCCCGAGCCGTGGCAGCCGTGGCGACCGTCCGTCGCGCGCCGACCGTGGCGCCCAGCCCTCCGGCCAGCAGGAAGCCCCTGCCGTCGAGGCGCAGGGTGGCGCTCCCGCGACCGCCGCTGCCGAGCAGCAGCCCCAGTCCGGACAGGAGAGCTGACCGACATGTTGATGCCCCGCAGGGTCAAGCACCGCAAGCAGCACCACCCGAAGCGGACCGGTGCGGCCAAGGGCGGCACCCAGGTGACGTTCGGTGACTACGGCATCCAGGCCCTCGAGCCCGCCTACGTGACCAACCGTCAGATCGAGTCCGCTCGTATCGCGATGACCCGTCACATCAAGCGTGGCGGAAAGGTCTGGATCAACATCTACCCGGACCGTCCGCTGACGAAGAAGCCCGCCGAGACCCGGATGGGTTCCGGTAAGGGTTCCCCCGAGTGGTGGGTGGCCAACGTCAAGCCCGGCCGCGTGATGTTCGAGCTCTCCGGCGTCCCGGAGGACGTGGCCCGCGAGGCGATGCGCCGCGCGATCCACAAGCTCCCGATGAAGTGCAAGTTCGTCACCCGTGAAAGTGGTGAATTCTGATGGCTACCACTGCACACGAGCTTGACTCGTTGACCAACGGCGACCTCGAGCAGAAGCTGCGGGAGGCCAAGGAAGAGCTGTTCAACCTGCGCTTCCAGGCCGCCACCGGCCAGCTCGAGAGCCACGGCCGTCTCCGCACGGTCAAGCGTGACATCGCCCGCATCTACACCGTGGTGCGTGAGCGCGAGCTCGGGATCCGCGAGACCCCGGGCAACGAGGACGGTGCCGCATGAGCGAGAAGGCGAACGAAGTGACTGGAACCGAGCAGCGTTCTGCCCGCAAGGTCCGTGAGGGCCTCGTGGTCAGCGACAAGATGGAGAAGACCGTCGTCGTCTCCGTCGAGGACCGTGTCAAGCACGCTCTCTACGGCAAGGTCATGCGTCGTACGAGCAAGCTCAAGGCGCACGACGAGCAGAACCAGTGCGGCGTCGGCGACCGGGTCCTGATCATGGAGACCCGTCCGCTGTCGGCCACCAAGCGCTGGCGCGTCGTCGAGGTCCTCGAGAAGGCGAAGTAAGGCGCGAGCGAAGCGAGCCTGCCTACTTCGCAACAAACAGTCAGCCCGGCGCCAGCCGGTCCGCGCAGTCAGGGGCGGCGAAGCCGCCAGTAGGTTCCCCCAGGCTCACCACCAGGTGAGAACCGGGGCGACAAGGAGAAAGTGATGATCCAGCAGGAGTCGCGACTCAAGGTCGCCGACAACACCGGTGCGAAGGAGATCCTCTGCATCCGTGTTCTCGGTGGCTCGGGTCGGCGCTACGCCGGCATCGGCGACGTCGTCGTCGCCACCGTCAAGGATGCGATCCCCGGTGGCAACGTGAAGAAGGGCGACGTCGTCAAGGCCGTCGTCGTCCGCACCGTCAAGGAGCGCCGCCGTCCCGACGGTTCCTACATCCGGTTCGACGAGAACGCAGCCGTGATTCTCAAGAACGACGGGGAGCCCCGCGGAACCCGCATCTTCGGCCCCGTGGGTCGCGAGCTGCGGGAGAAGAAGTTCATGAAGATCATCTCGCTGGCTCCGGAGGTGCTCTGAGATGGCACAGAACAAGAAGAAGACCCTGAGCATCAAGAAGGGCGACGTCGTCCGCGTCATCGCCGGCAAGGACAAGGGCGCCGAGGGCAAGGTCATCGCCGTCCAGGCCGACCGTGAGCGTGTGATCGTCGAGGGTGTGAACCGCATCAAGCGGCACACCAAGGTGGTCAACCAGGGCGGTCGCGCCGGCAACACCGGCGGCATCGTCACCCAGGAGGCAGCCATCCACGTGTCCAACGTGATGCTCCTCGTGGACGCCCCCAAGGGCGAGAAGGGCAAGGTCACCACGCGCGTCGGCTTCCGTCGCGACGAGGTCACCAAGCGCCGCCCCGACGGCTCGACCTACACCGCTGAGCGCAGTGTGCGTGTCGCGCGCAAGAACGGTGAGGAGATCTGATGACCACCGAGACAGTTGAGACCCGCAGCATGCCGCGCCTCAAGCAGCGCTACCGCGAGGAGATCCTCCCCGCGCTGCACCAGGAGTTCGGCTACGCCAACGTGATGCAGGTGCCCGGCCTGACCAAGATCGTGGTCAACATGGGTGTCGGCGAGGCGGCGCGCGACTCGAAGCTCATCGAGGGCGCGGTGCGCGACCTGACCGCGATCACCGGCCAGAAGCCGCAGGTCACCAAGGCCCGCAAGTCCATCGCGCAGTTCAAGCTGCGTGAGGGGATGCCGATCGGCGCGCACGTCACGCTGCGCGGCGACCGGATGTGGGAGTTCCTCGACCGACTGCTGTCGCTCGCCCTTCCGCGTATCCGCGACTTCCGCGGCCTCTCAAGCACACAGTTCGACGGCCGCGGCAACTACACCTTCGGTCTGACCGAGCAGGTCATGTTCCACGAGATCGACCAGGACAAGGTCGACCGCTCGCGAGGCATGGACATCACGGTCGTGACCACCGCAACGAACGACGACGAGGGTCGCGCGCTGCTCAAGCAGCTCGGGTTCCCCTTCAAGGAGCAGTGAGACCATGGCGAAGACAGCACTGATCGTCAAGGCGTCGCGCAAGCCGAAGTTCAAGGTTCGCGGCTACACCCGCTGCCAGCGATGCGGCCGGCCGAAGGCGGTGTACCGCAAGTTCGGTCTCTGCCGCGTCTGCCTGCGCGAGATGGCTCACCGCGGCGAGCTGCCCGGTGTCACCAAGAGCTCCTGGTAGAGCACGCACCACATTCCTCTTGACTCAACAAGCAACTAGATCGCTGAAGGTCGCCCGGCAGGATCGGGGCGAAACCACGGTGGGAAAGGGCCCTAGAAGGCCATGACGATGACTGACCCGATCGCAGACATGCTCACGCGTCTGCGCAACGCCAACCAGGCGTACCACGACTCGGTGTCGATGCCTTACAGCAAGCTGAAGGCCGGTGTCGCCGAGATCCTCCAGCAGGAGGGCTACATCACCTCCTGGAAGGTGGAGGACACCCCGGAGGACCAGGTGGGCAAGACGCTCACCGTGATCCTCAAGTACGGCCAGAACCGCGAGCGTTCGATCGCTGGGCTGCGCCGCATCAGCAAGCCGGGCTTGCGTGTGTACGCCAAGGCCACCGGCCTCCCGAAGGTGCTCGGCGGCCTCGGCGTCGCGATCATCTCGACCAGCCAGGGCCTGCTGACCGACCGTCAGGCCAACCAGAAGGGCGTGGGTGGGGAAGTCCTCGCCTACGTCTGGTAACGACGAGACCAGAAGGAGGAAGAAGCATGTCGCGCATTGGCAAGCTCCCCATCACGGTCCCGTCGGGTGTCGACGTGGCCGTCGAGGAGAGCACTGTGACTGTGAAGGGGCCCAAGGGCACCCTGTCGCACACCGTCGCATCCCCGATCACCGTCGCTCGCGGTGAGGACGGTGCCATCGAGGTGGCCCGGCCCAACGACGAGCGTGTCAGCAAGTCGCTCCACGGCCTGACCCGCACGCTGATCGCCAACATGGTGACCGGTGTGACCGAGGGCTACGAGAAGAAGCTCGAGATCGTCGGCGTGGGTTACCGCGTCCTGTCGAAGGGGCCGACGCAGCTCGAGTTCCAGCTCGGCTACTCCCACCCGATCACCTTCAACGCGCCCGAGGGGATCACGTTCACCGTCGAGGGCCCGACCAAGCTCGGTGTCCAGGGCATCGACAAGCAGCTCGTCGGCGAGGTCGCTGCCAACATCCGCAAGCTGCGCAAGCCGGAGCCCTACAAGGGCAAGGGCGTTCGCTACGCGGGCGAGCAGATCCGTCGCAAGGTCGGAAAGGCTGGTAAGTGACGATGGCTATCGCACTCAGGGCTTCCAAGCACACCTCCGCGCGTGTGGCGTCGCGTCTGCGCCGCCAGGTTCGCGGCCGCAAGAAGATCGCCGGCACCGCCGAGCGTCCGCGCATGGTCGTCACCCGGTCCAGCAAGCACATCACGGTGCAGGTCGTCGACGACCTAGTCGGCAAGACGCTTGCCTCCGCCAGCACCATGGAGGCGGACCTGCGCTCGTTCGAGGGCGACAAGACCGCCAAGGCCAAGCGGGTCGGTGAGCTCGTCGCAGAGCGCGCCAAGGCCGCCGGCGTCGAGGGCGTGGTCTTCGACCGTGCGGGCAACAAGTACCACGGGCGCGTAGCCGCCCTCGCCGACGGCGCCCGTGAGGGCGGCCTCGCGTTCTGATCGCGAATCGACTGAAAGAAGGAAGAGGTAGTTCGAATGAGCGGATCCCAGCGCCGTAGCGGCGGCGGCGACCGTCGCGGCCGCGACGACCGTCGTGGCCAGGCTGCGGACAAGACCGCCTACATCGAGCGTGTCGTCGCGATCAACCGTGTCGCCAAGGTCGTGAAGGGTGGTCGTCGCTTCAGCTTCACCGCCCTCGTGATCGTCGGTGACGGCGACGGCATGGTCGGTGTCGGGTACGGCAAGGCCAAGGAGGTTCCGGCGGCGATCGCCAAGGGTGTCGAGGAGGCGAAGAAGAACTTCTTCCGCGTCCCCCGCATCCAGGGCACGATCCCGCACCCGGTGCAGGGCGAGAAGGCCGCGGGCGTCGTGCTCCTGCGTCCGGCCGCTCCCGGTACCGGTGTGATCGCCGGTGGCCCGGTGCGCGCTGTGCTCGAGTGCGCCGGCATCCACGACGTGCTGAGCAAGTCGCTCGGGTCGTCGAACCAGATCAACATCGTGCACGCCACGGTCGAGGCCCTGAAGGGTCTCGAGGAGCCGGAGTCCGTCGCTGCTCGCCGGGGTCTCCCCGTCGAGGACGTCGCCCCGGCCGCGCTGCTCAAGGCCCGTGCGGAGGTGAGCCAGTGATGGCACGCCTCAAGGTCGAGCAGAAGCGGTCGACGATCGGCTGCAAGCAGAACCAGCGGGACACCCTCCGCACGCTTGGGCTCAAGCGCATCGGCGACGTCGTCGTCAAGGAGGACCGTCCTGAGATCCGTGGCATGCTCCACACGGTCAGGCACCTGATCGCCGTCGAGGAGGTCGACTGACATGACGCTCAAGCTGCACCACCTGCGTCCCGCCCCTGGCGCCAAGACCGCGAAGACCCGTGTGGGTCGCGGTGAGGCCTCGAAGGGCAAGACCGCGGGCCGCGGTACCAAGGGTACGAAGGCGCGCTACCAGGTCCCCGAGAGCTTCGAGGGCGGCCAGATGCCGCTGCACATGCGGCTGCCGAAGCTGAAGGGCTTCAAGAACCCGTTCAAGGTGGAGTTCCAGGTGGTCAACCTCGACCGTCTGAACGAGCTCTTCCCCGAGGGCGGCACCGTGGGCGTCGACGAGCTCGTCGCCAAGGGCGCGGTCCGCAAGGGCCAGCCCGTCAAGGTGCTCGGCTCCGGCGACGTCTCGGTCGCGCTGCAGGTGAGCGCCCACGCGTTCTCCAACAGCGCGAAGGAGAAGATCGCGGCCGCCGGCGGCAGCACCACCGAGCTCTGAGCCACCGGCTCACTCGGACACAGGTACGCAGAGCAGGGGCGTGGTCGGCGCGAGCCGGCTGCGCCCCTGCTTGCATCACCAGGGGCATCGCGGATCACGGTGAAACCGTGGGTTCGGTGCCTGTTAGGCTTCCGGGGTCCCGCTGCAGACAGCGAGATACCCGCACGTGAAGAAAGAGGACCAGGTGCTAGGCGCTTTCGCCAACGCGTTCCGGACGCCGGACCTGCGACGCAAGCTGTTGTTCGTCCTGCTGATCATCGTGATCTTCCGGCTCGGGTCTCAGGTGCCCGCCCCGGGCGTGCACGTGGAGAACGTCCAGGCCTGTTTCGGCCAGATCGAGAACCAGGGCATCTACGGCCTGATCAACCTCTTCTCCGGCGGGGCGTTGCTCCAGCTGACGATCTTCGCGCTGGGGATCATGCCGTACATCACCGCGAGCATCATCCTGCAGCTGCTTGTCGTGGTCATCCCGCGCCTGGAGGCCCTCAAGCAGGAGGGGCAGGCCGGTCAGACCAAGATCACCCAGTACACCCGCTACCTGACCCTGGCGCTGGCGATCCTTCAGGCGACGGGCATCACCGCGCTGGCCCGCAACCGGCAGCTGATCCAGGGCTGTGAGCTCCCGCTGCTGCACAACGAGGACGCCCTGTCCACGATGCTGATCATGGTGATCACCATGACGGCCGGCACCGCGGTGATCATGTGGCTCGGTGAGCTGATCACCGAGCACGGCATCGGCAACGGCATGTCCCTGCTGATCTTCACCCAGGTGGTCGCCACCTTCCCCGCCTCGCTCTGGGCGGTCCGCGAGGCCAACGGCTGGCTGACCTTCGGCATCGTGGTCGCCGTCGGCCTGGTCATCATCGCGGCGGTCATCTTCATCGAGCAGGCCCAGCGCCGGATCCCGGTGCAGTACGCCCGGCGGATGGTCGGTCGCAAGATGTTCGGCGGCTCCTCGACCTACATCCCGCTCAAGGTCAACCAGGCCGGCGTCATCCCGGTGATCTTCGCCTCGAGCCTGCTGTACCTGCCGGCGATGGCCTCGCAGTTCGGCAACCAGGGTTCGTGGTTCAACGAGTTCATCACCACCTACTTCGCCGACGGAAGCCACCCCCTCTACATGGCGGTGTACTTCCTGATGATCATCTTCTTCACCTACTTCTACGTCGCGATCACCTTCAACCCCGTGGAGGTCGCCGACAACATGAAGAAGTACGGCGGCTTCATCCCCGGGATCCGGGCGGGCAAGCCGACCGAGGAGTACCTCTCCTACGTCCTGTCCCGCCTCACGTTCCCCGGCTCGCTCTACCTCGGCCTCGTGGCCCTGATCCCCCTGGTCGCCTTCGTGCTGATCGGTGCCAACCAGAACTTCCCGTTCGGTGGCACGTCCATCCTGATCATGGTCGGTGTCGCTCTCGACACGGTGAAGCAGATCGAGAGCCAGCTGCAGCAACGCAACTACGAAGGATTCCTGCGCTGATGAGACTGATCCTGATGGGCCCTCCGGGTGCCGGCAAGGGCACCCAGGCCAAGGTGATCTCCGCCCGACTGGGCATCCCCGCCATCTCCACCGGTGACATCTTCCGGGCCAACGTGTCCGAGGGCACCCCGCTCGGGGTGGAGGCCAAGCGCTACATGGACCGCGGGGACTACGTGCCCGACGAGGTCACCAACGCGATGGTCCGCGACCGGATCTCCCAGGACGACGCGACCGGGGGCTTCCTGCTCGACGGCTACCCGCGCACCGTCGCCCAGGTCCAGGAGCTCGACTCGATGCTGGCCGACTCCGGTGCCTCCCTCGACGCGGTGGTCGTGCTCACCGTCGTCGACGAGGAGCTGGTGCAGCGCCTGCTCCACCGTGCACAGACCGAGGGCCGGACCGACGACACCGAGGAGGTCGTCCGGCACCGGCAGGACGTCTACAACCAGCAGACCGCTCCGCTGATCGCGGTGTACGCCGACCGGGGCCTGCTCGTCGAGGTCGACGGCATGGGCACCGTGGACGAGGTCAGCGAGCGGATCTTCACCGCTCTCGACGCGGTCCGCCAGCGCTCCGGCAGCTGAGGGCTGTGTTCAAGGACCGCGGGATCGAGATCAAGACGCCCGAGCAGATCCGCAAGATGCGGACCGCCGGGCTCCTGGTCGGTCAGACCCTCGAGCTGCTGCGAGCCTCGGTGCGGCCCGGGATCACCACGCTGGAGCTGGACCGGATCGCGGAGGACAACATCCGCTCCCACGGAGGCGTCCCCTCGTTCAAGGGCTACCACGGTTTCACCGGCAGCATCTGCGCCTCGGTCAACGACGAGGTCGTGCACGGGATCCCCGGCGACCGGGTGATCGAGGAGGGTGACCTGGTCTCGATCGACTGCGGGGCCGTGGTCGACGGATGGCACGGCGACGCGGCGATCACGGTCGCCGTCGGCGAGGTGCCCGAGGAGGCCCGCGAGCTGATGCGGGTGACCGAGGAGGCAATGTGGCGCGGCTTCGCCGCAGCGCGCCTCGGCGGCCGGCTGACCGACATCTCCCACGCCGTGGAGTCCTACGTCCGCAGCCAGGGTGACTACGGGATCGTCGAGGACTACGTCGGGCACGGGATCGGCACCGCCATGCACCAGCCGCCGAACGTGCCGAACTTCGGCAAGCCGGGGCGCGGTCCCAAGCTGGTCGAGGGGCTCGCCCTCGCGGTCGAGCCGATGGTCGTGCTCGGCCATCCCTCGACCTACGTGCTCCCCGACGACTGGACGGTCAAGACCGACGACGGCTCGTTCGCCGCCCACTTCGAGCACACCTTCACGCTCACCGAGCGCGGGGCCTGGGTGCTCACCGCGATCGACGGGGGAGCGGCCAAGCTCGCCGAGCTCGGCGTCCCGTTCGGCGGTTCCTGAGCCCGTCGAAGGGCGGTCCCTGAGCCCGTCGAAGGGCGGTCCCTGAGCCCGTCGAAGGGTGGTTCCTGCGCGATTAGGGGTTCCGTGGGGTGATCCCGTAGACTTGGACGTCGGTCCAACGTGGGCCTGTTTCGTGGTGCCCTGCGGCTGCCCGGCGAACGCCTCGTCCTCGCAAGAGGACCGGTGTGCGGTCGGGAAGGGGCACCCGGCGGGCCTCACGAGGTCCACCGGCCGCACGTGCGCGTCGGAGGTTCCCGGGCCACCTGCGTCGCGCCGAGTCCCTCAGGCCCCGGCTGGCGCAGTGCAGTAACGGTAGACCAGTCATCAACAGATTGCGGAGGACATGCCGAAGAAAGAAGGCGTGATCGAGATCGAGGGCACGGTTGTCGAAGCTCTCCCGAACGCTATGTTCCGGGTCGAGCTGAGCAACGGGCACAAGGTCCTCGCCCACATCAGCGGCAAGATGCGTCAGCACTACATCCGGATCCTTCCCGAGGACCGAGTCGTCGTCGAGCTCTCGCCGTACGACCTGACCCGCGGTCGGATCGTCTACCGGTACAAGTAACACCCGAGCAATCGGTCCAGCCAGCCGTCCACGGCGCCGGTCCGCGTCCCACGCGCGCCGGGGTCATGCACATGAGAAGAGCTTCGAATGAAGGTCAACCCGAGCGTCAAGCCGATCTGTGACAAGTGCAAGGTGATCCGTCGCCACGGCCGCGTCATGGTGATCTGCGAGAACCCTCGCCACAAGCAGCGCCAGGGCTGAGCCCCGGCGCGACGGCCTCGGCCGTCGAGCAGCACAACTGAACACCGCACAACGTGATCGCTCCTCCCCGGCACGCCGGTGGAGGCCACCCCCGGATCGGAGGCCGGGGCCCGTGCCACGAGGGCACGGGGCGCGACACGTCGGACACCTCCGAGAACAACCGAAGGGAAACCGCCTTACATGGCACGCCTCGTTGGTGTGGACCTCCCGCGCGACAAGCGCATCGAGATCGCACTCACCTACATCTACGGCATCGGCCGTACCCGCGCCCAGCAGCTCCTGGCCTCGACCGGGGTCGACCCCAACATGCGGGTCCACCAGCTGGGCGACGAGGAGCTGGTCAAGCTCCGCGACGAGATCGAAGCGAACTTCAAGATCGAGGGTGACCTCCGTCGCGAGGTCCAGGCTGACATCCGTCGCAAGATCGAGATCGGCAGCTACCAGGGTCGCCGTCACCGCCAGGGCCTCCCGGTCCGCGGTCAGCGCACCAAGACCAACGCGCGCACCCGCAAGGGCCCCAAGCGCACCGTCGCCGGCAAGAAGAAGGCCAAGTGATCCCTGGTCGAGGGGTCTCGACCGGCTCGACCACCGAGCCGCACCACCTCTCGACCGGCGTCCACCGCCGACTTCCTCGAACCAGAGCTTGAACCAGACAATCCTCAGGAGTTACTGAATGCCTCCCAAGAGCCGTCAGGCTGCCGGCGCCAAGAAGGTGCGCCGCAAGGAGAAGAAGAACATCGCCCAGGGCGAGGCTCACATCAAGAGCACGTTCAACAACACCATCGTCACCATCACCGACCCCACCGGTGCGGTGATCTCGTGGGCCTCTGCCGGCACCGTCGGCTTCAAGGGCTCGCGCAAGTCCACCCCGTTCGCCGCGCAGATGGCAGCCGAGGCTGCCGGTCGTCGGGCGATGGAGCACGGCATGAAGAAGATCGACGTCTTCGTGAAGGGCCCGGGTTCGGGTCGCGAGACGGCGATTCGTTCGCTCGGTGCGATCGGCCTCGAGGTCGGCACCATCGCGGACGTCACGCCGACGCCCCACAACGGATGCCGCCCGCCCAAGCGCCGCCGCGTCTGACCCGACCTGCCCGACTGCGAATCAAGGAGACTTAAGAAATGGCCCGCTACACCGGCCCCATGACGAAGAAGTCGCGCCGTCTCGGTGTCGACCTCGTCGGTGGCGACCAGGCTTACGAGCGTCGCCCCTACCCGCCCGGCCAGCACGGCCGCGGCCGCATCAAGGAGAGCGAGTACCTCCTCCAGCTTCGTGAGAAGCAGAAGGCTCGCTTCACCTACGGTGTGATGGAGAAGCAGTTCCACCGCTACTACGCCGAGGCGAACCGCCGCCCCGGCAAGACCGGTGACAACCTGCTGCAGCTGCTCGAGTGCCGCCTCGACAACGTGGTCTACCGCGCCGGCTTCGCCCGCACCCGTCGTCACGCCCGCCAGCTCGTGGTCCACGGCCACTTCCTGGTCAACGGCAAGAAGGTCGACATCCCGTCGTACCAGGTCAGCCAGCACGACGTGATCGACGTCCGCGAGAAGTCCAAGGAGATGACGCCGTTCATCGTGGCTCGCGAGACGCACGGCGAGCGCATCGTCCCGGCGTGGCTCGAGGCGCTGCCGAACCGGATGCGGATCCTGGTGCACCAGCTCCCGGTCCGGGCGCAGATCGATCTGCCCGTCCAGGAGCAGCTCATCGTCGAGTACTACTCGAAGAAGTAACCACACGGGGGCTCCGTCCCCGTGGACCCCCGCGGTGGTGGAGTCCGGTCGGTCAGGTACCGGCTCGGCTCCGCCCTCGTGGGCCCTCTCGGTGGTGGGGTCCGGTACCGCTCCGGCTCCACCCCCGTGGCCACCTCCCTTCGGTTCGAGCCCGTCAAATAGCGGGTGGGCTCGGAAAGGAATCACCAGTGCTTATCGCTCAGCGCCCGACCCTGTCGGAAGAGGTCGTCGACGAGTTCCGCTCGCGGTTCGTCATCGAGCCGCTGGAGCCCGGCTTCGGCTACACCCTGGGTAACTCGCTGCGCCGCACGCTGCTCTCCTCGATCCCCGGTGCCTCGGTCACGAGCATCAAGATCGACAGCGTGCTGCACGAGTTCTCGACGGTCGAAGGGGTGAAGGAGGACGTCACCGAGATCATCCTGAACCTCAAGGACCTCGTGGTCTCCTCCGAGCACGACGAGCCCGTCACCATGTACCTGCGCAAGCAGGGCCCCGGCGACGTGACCGCCGCCGACATCGCGCCGCCGGCCGGTGTCGAGGTGCACAACCCCGACCTGAAGATCGCGACCCTCAACGACAAGGGCAAGCTCGAGATGGAGCTCGTCGTCGAGCGGGGCCGCGGCTACGTCTCCGCGGTGCAGAACAAGGCCGGCGACGTCGAGATCGGCCGGATGCCGGTCGACTCGATCTACTCGCCGGTGCTCAAGGTGACCTACAAGGTCGAGGCCACCCGTGTCGAGCAGCGCACCGACTTCGACAAGCTCGTGATCGACGTCGAGACCAAGCCGTCGATCCGCCCCCGTGACGCGCTCGCCTCGGCCGGCAAGACCCTGGTCGAGCTGTTCGGCCTGGCTCGTGAGCTCAACGTCGAGGCCGAGGGCATCGACATCGGCCCGTCGCCGGTCGACGAGCAGCTCGCCGCGGACCTCGCCCTGCCGGTCGAGGACCTGCAGCTGACCGTCCGCTCCTACAACTGCCTCAAGCGTGAGGGCATCCACACCGTGGGTGAGCTCATCTCCCGCTCGGAGCAGGACCTGCTCGACATCCGCAACTTCGGTGCGAAGTCGATCGACGAGGTCAAGGCCAAGCTCGTCGAGATGGGCCTCTCGCTCAAGGACAGCGCCCCGGGCTTCGACCCGCAGGCTGCCCTGGCGGCGTACGAGGACGACGACGACAGCTTCGTCGAGGACGAGCAGTACTGATCCCGTCGGCCTGACGGGGCGAACCCGTCGGGCCGTGAAGTCAACACCCACCTACCCGGGTACCTGGTACGGCCCGGGAGAGAAGAGAAGAAGACATGCCTACCCCGAAGAAGGGCGCGCGCCTCGGCGGCAGCCCCGCTCACCAGAAGCTCATCCTGTCGAACCTGGCGACGAGCCTCTTCGAGCACGGCCGGATCACCACCACCGAGGCGAAGGCGCGCATGCTGCGGCCCTACGCCGAGCGGCTGATCACCAAGGCCAAGAAGGGCGACCTGCACAACCGCCGCCAGGTGCTGCGGGTCATCCGTGACAAGGGCGTCGTGCACGCGCTGTTCGAGGAGATCGGCCCGCGCTTCGCGGAGCGCCCCGGTGGCTACACCCGGATCACCAAGCTCGGCCCCCGCAAGGGCGACAACGCCCCCATGGCGGTCATCGAGCTCGTGACCGAGGAGTACGTCGCCAAGGCCAAGCCGGCCCGCACCGAGAAGGCCGCTCCGGCTGCCGCCCCGGCCGCGGAGGCGCCCGCTGAGGAAACCACCGACGCGACCGAGGCTCCGGCCGAGGAGACCGCGGAGGCTACCGAGGCTCCGGCCGAGGCCGAGGAGACCACCGAGGCCGAGACCACCGAGGAGGCTCCCGCGGAGGAGTCCACCGAGGAGGAGAAGGCCTGACCCAGGCCAGCCTCACCTGCTGAACCTCGAGGGCCCGTCACCGTTCCCGGTGACGGGCCCTCGTGCGTCGTCAGGCCCAGCGGTCCTCCACCAGCCGGACCGCCTCCGTGCGTGTGAGCCCCGACCGGCGTGCCACGGCCACGTACTCGGCCGCCGCCCGATCCACGTCGCCGGCGCCGGATCCACCGTCGAGCGTCGAGGAGCGCACGAACGTCCCCTGCCGTCCGCGGGTGACCACGACGCCGTCGGCCTCGAGCTCGCGGTAGGCACGGGCGACCGTGTTCACCGCCAGGCCCAGCTCCGCGGCGGCCTGACGGACCGTGGCCAGCCGGGTGCCCGGCGCCAGCTCGCCGCTGCGCACGGCCGCCGCGAGCTGGGAGCGCAGCTGCTCGAACGGGGGCACGGTGGCGGAGTCGTGGTCGATGTGAATGTGCTCCATGACTGTCGAAGATACGGCGACGGCGGTCTGAGAGACTTCCTGGGTGCGGCTGCGACTCGACCTTGCCTACGACGGCACCGACTTCCACGGCTGGGCGACCCAGCCGCGGCTGCGCACCGTGCAGGGCACCCTCGAGGCCGCGCTCGCCCAGGTGCTCAGGGTGCCGCGGGCTCAGCTGACCGTCGCGGGCCGCACCGACACCGGCGTGCACGCCCGCGGCCAGGTCGCCCACCTCGACGTCGACGCCGAGGCATTCCGGGCCAGCGCCGGCCGCAGCCCCCGGCCACCGGCCGAGGCCCTGCTCCGCAGGCTGAACGGGATCCTCCCCGACGACCTGCGGGTGCACCGGGTCTCGACCGCGCCGGACGGCTTCGACGCGAGGTTCTCCGCGATCTGGCGGCGCTACGCCTACCGGATCGCCGACGCCCCGGCGCTGGTCGACCCGCTGATGCGCAGGTCGGTGCTGACCTGGGCGCGCGAGCTCGACCTCGACGCCATGAACCGCGCAGCCGAGCCGTTCCGCGGGGAGCACGACTTCGCCGCCTTCTGCAAGAAGCGTGAGGGCGCCACGACCATCCGCACGTTGCACGAGCTGTCCTGGCACCGCGACGAAGCCGGCCGGGCGGTGGCGACGGTGCGGGCCGACGCGTTCTGCCACAACATGGTCCGTGCGCTGATGGGGGCGATGATCGCCGTCGGCGAGGCGCGCCGCGAGCCGGAGTGGGCGCACGAGGTGCTCCGTCGCGGCGTGCGCGACGCCGGCGTGACCGTCGTACACCCGCACGGGCTGACGCTCGAGGAGGTCGGCTATCCCGCCGACGAGGAGCTGGCGGCGCGGGCGGCGGCCGCGCGACGGGTGCGCACGCTGGACCGGGTGGGTGGACGCGATGGATGAGCACTACTTCTCCGCCGACCCGACGGTCGCGTTCCGCCGGGTACCGGTCGAGGCAGAGGTCTGGGGCAACCGGTTGCAGCTGACCAGCGGCTCCGGGGTGTTCGCGCAGGGCCGGCTCGACATCGGCACCGCGGTGCTGTTCCGGGAGACGACCCCGCCCGCCGGCGGGACGGTACTGGACCTCGGCTGCGGCTACGGCGTGATCGGGCTCGCGGTCGCCGCGGCCGCGCCCGAGGCGAGGGTCTGGGCGGTCGACGTGAACGAGAGGGCGGTGCTGCTCGCCAACGAGAACGCCGAGGCTCTCGGTGTCGCCGGCCGCTACGCCGCGGTGACGCCGGACCGGGTGCCCGACGACGTCGTCTTCGACGAGATCTGGTCCAACCCGCCGATCCGGGTCGGCAAGCAGGCCCTGCACGAGCTGCTGCTGAGCTGGCTGCCGCGGCTCAGGCCGGGCGGACGTGCGGTGATGGTGGTCGGCAAGAACCTCGGCGCCGACTCGTTGCAGCGCTGGCTGGGGGAGCAGGGCTACCCGACCGTGCGGCTGGCCAGCGCGAAGGGGTTCCGGGTGCTGGAGTCGCGGCGGGCCGAGTCGTGACCCCGCTTCCCGAGCCGGTCCGGCAGGTCAGCGACCTGTTCCTCTCGCTGGCCGACGAGGCGCTGCCCGGCCTGGTCGAGGGGCTCTACCTGCGCGGCTCGCTCGGCTTCGGTGAGTGGTACGACGGTCGCAGCGACATCGACTTCGTGGCGGTGCTCGCCGAGCGTCCGGGGCGGGCCGTCGTCGAACGGCTGCACGAGGTCCACGACGAGGTCGGCACGACGTTCCAGCGGCCGCCCTTCGACGGGCTCCACCTGACCTGGGCCGACCTCGCCGCACCGCCGGCCGCGTGCCCGGACGTGCCGTGCACCCAGGGCGGGATCTTCCACGACGAGGCACGCATCGACGTACACCCGGTCACCTGGCACGAGCTCGCCCGGCACGGCGTCACCGTGCGCGGCCCTGAGCCTGCTGAGATCGGCATCTGGACCGACGACGCGGCGCTGCGCGGCTACACGCACGACAACCTCGCCGGCTACTGGCGCGAGACGGCCGACTCGCTGGCGCAGTTCCCCGCCGAGGCCGGCCGGCCCGACGTCGTGTCGTGGTGCGTGCTCGGGGTGAGCCGGTTGCACCACCTGCTCGCCACCGGTGAGCTGACCTCCAAGAGCGGCGCCGGCCGCTACGCCTTCGAGGCCTTCGGCCCGCGCTGGCGCGACGTGGTCACCGAGGCCATGGCGTTCCGGGTGACCGGCGAGACCTCCGGGATGTACGACGCCGACCCGGCCGCGCGAGCTCGCGACACGATCGAGTTCACCGACATGGTGGTGCGCGAAGGGCTCGCGATCCCGGGCTGAGCTCCACCTTGCCGGGGGCGCTGTGCGAGATCCCGGGCGGAGGGGCAGGATGGAATCATGAGCGAGTACGAGGCTGCACCCGACCGTTACGACTCGATGGAGTACCGCTTCACGGGGCGCAGTGGCCTCAAGCTGCCGGCGATCTCGCTGGGCCTGTGGCACAACTTCGGCGACGACAAGCCCGAGGAGGTGCAGCGGGCGATCCTGCGCCGGGCCTTCGACAGGGGCGTCACCCACTTCGACCTGGCCAACAACTACGGCCCGCCCTACGGCCAGGCCGAGGTCAACTTCGGTCACTTCCTGCAGCACGACTTCGCCCCCTACCGTGACGAGCTGGTCATCTCCACCAAGGCCGGCTGGGACATGTGGCCCGGCCCCTACGGGCAGGGCGGCGGCTCGCGCAAGTACATGCTCGCCAGCCTGGACCAGTCCCTGGACCGGCTCGGCCTCGACTACGTCGACATCTTCTACAGCCACCGGTACGACCCGGAGACCCCGATCGAGGAGACGATGCGCGCGCTGGACTACGCCGTCGCCTCCGGCAAGGCGTTGTACGCCGGCATCTCGTCGTACTCCGCCAAGCGCACCCACGAGGCGGCGACGATCGCCCGCGAGCTCGGCACGCCGCTGCTGATCCACCAGCCGTCGTACTCCATGCTCAACCGCTGGATCGAGACCGACCTCCTCGACGAGCTCGAGGAGCAGGGGATGGGCTGCATCGCGTTCACGCCGCTGGCCCAGGGCCTGCTCACCGACCGCTACCTCGACGGAGTGCCGGCCGACTCCCGTGCCGCGCGCGGTGACACCCTTCCGCGCGAGCACCTCGACGCGACCGTGCTGGACCACGTCCGTGCGCTGGACGAGATCGCTCGGGCGCGCGGTCAGAAGCTCGCCCAGATGGCGATCCAGTGGGCGCTGCGCGACCAGCGGATGACGTCGGTCGTGCTCGGCGCCTCCTCGGTCGAGCAGCTCGACACCAACCTCGACGCGCTCGACGGGCCGCCGTTCACCGACGAGGAGCTCGCCGCGATCGACCAGTACGCCGTCGACGCCGGCATCAACCTGTGGGCGGAGCAGACCGCGGACTGAAAGCGCGGACTGGGGCCGCCGACGAACCGGACAAAGGGCCGAGAGGCGCTCGGGATGTGACCAAAGGCCCCCTCATCGATCTGGTCCTGTTGGGGCATGATCAGCACATGACCCAGTACGTGTATGGCTTCGAAGAGGGCAGCAAGGACCAGAAGGATCTTCTCGGCGGCAAGGGCGCGAACCTCGCCGAGATGACCAACCTCGGGCTGCCGGTCCCGCCAGGCTTCACGATCAGCACCGAGGCGTGCCGTGCCTACCTCGAGGAGGGCGACGAGCCCGCCGAGATGGCCGCCCAGGTCGCCGAGCACCTTGAGAAGCTCGAGAAGACGATGGGCAAGACCCTCGGCCAGAGCGACGACCCGCTGCTGGTGTCGGTGCGCTCGGGCGCGAAGTTCTCGATGCCCGGCATGATGGAGACCGTCCTCAACATCGGGCTCAACGACGAGTCCGTGCACGGCCTTGCGGCGCAGTCGGGCGACGAGCGGTTCGCGTACGACTCCTACCGTCGACTGCTGACGATGTTCGGCAAGACCGTGCTCGGGATCGACGGTGACCTGTTCGAGGAGGAGCTCGAGGCCCGCAAGCACGCCAAGGGCTCGACCAGCGACCTCGACCTCGACGCGGACGACTTCCGCGAGCTGGTGTCGACCTACAAGCAGATCATCAAGGAGCAGCGGGGCATCGACTTCCCACAGGACCCGCGCGAGCAGCTGGACATGGCGATCCGGGCGGTCTTCGACTCCTGGAACACCGAGCGCGCGGTGCTCTACCGCCGCCAGGAGCGGATCCCCGGGGACCTGGGCACCGCGGTGAACGTGATGGCGATGGTCTTCGGCAACGTCGGCATGGACTCGGGCACCGGCGTGGCCTTCACCCGCGACCCGGCGACCGGTGCGCAGGGCGTGTACGGCGACTACCTGCAGAACGCCCAGGGCGAGGACGTCGTCGCCGGCATCCGCAACACGGTGCCGCTGGCCGACCTCGAGCAGCTGGACAAGAAGTCCTACGACGAGCTCATGGACATCATGGCCAAGCTCGAGGAGCACTACCGCGACCTGTGTGACATCGAGTTCACCGTCGAGCACGGCAAGCTGTGGATGCTGCAGACCCGCGTCGGCAAGCGCACCGCCGAGGCGGCTTTCAAGATCGCCGTGCAGCTGGTGGACCAGGGCCTGATCGACATGGACGAGGCGGTACGACGGGTCAACGGTGCCCAGCTCGCCCAGCTGATGTTCCCGCGCTTCGACGCCAGCGCCGAGCGCGACCTCGTCGCGAAGGGCATGAACGCCTCCCCGGGCGCCGCCGTCGGCAAGGCGGTCTTCGACTCGCACACCGCCGTCGAGTGGAGCGACCGTGGGGAGGACGTGATCCTGGTCCGGCGGGAGACCAACCCCGACGACCTCAAGGGCATGGTGTGCTCCCGCGGCATCCTGACCAGCCGCGGCGGCAAGACGTCGCACGCGGCGGTCGTCGCCCGAGGCATGGGCCGCACCTGCGTCTGCGGCGCGGAGTCCCTCGACGTGGACGTCAAGGCGCGCAAGTTCACCAGCGCCGACGGGCAGGTCGTCAACGAGGGCGACGTGATCTCGATCGACGGCACCACCGGCGAGGTGTTCAAGGGCGAGGTGCCCGTCAGCGACAGCCTGGTGGTGCGCTACTTCGAGGGTGACGACGACGCCACCTCCGACGAGCTGGTGCAGGCCGTGGCCCGGATCATGGAGCACGCCGACAGCAACCGGCGGCTCGGCGTCCGCGCGAACGCAGACACCCCCGACGACGCTGCGCGTGCCCGCCGGTTCGGCGCGCAGGGGATCGGGCTCTGCCGCACCGAGCACATGTTCCTCGGCGACCGGCGCGAGCTGGTCGAGCACCTCATCATCGCCGAGACCGAGGCGGACCAGGAGGAGGCGCTCTCGGCGCTGCTCCCGCTCCAGCGCCAGGACTTCATCGAGATCCTCGACGCGATGGACGGCCTGCCGGTCACGATCCGGCTGATCGACCCGCCGCTGCACGAGTTCCTGCCCGACCTCACCGACCTCTCGGTGCAGGTGGCGATCGAGGACGACCACGGCAACGAGGACAGCAAGCACCACAAGCTGCTGGACGCGGTGAAGCGGCTGCACGAGCAGAACCCGATGCTCGGCCTGCGCGGTGTCCGCCTCGGCGTGGTCATCCCGGGCCTGTTCACGATGCAGGCGCGGGCCATCCTCGAGGCGGCTGCCGAGCGCAAGAAGGCCGGCGGAGATCCGCAGCCGGAGATCATGATCCCGCTGGTGGCGGCGGTGCAGGAGTTGGAGCTGGTCAAGGCCGACATCGTCGCGGTCGCCGCGGAGGTGGAGAAGGAGACCGGCGTGAAGCTGGACTTCAAGGTCGGCACGATGATCGAGCTGCCGCGGGCGGTGATGGTGGCCGACCAGATCGCCGAGGCCGCAGAGTTCTTCTCCTTCGGCACCAACGACCTGACCCAGATGACCTGGGGGTTCTCCCGCGACGACGTCGAGTCGAAGTTCTTCGGGACCTACATCGAGAAGGGCATCTTCGGGGTGTCGCCCTTCGAGACCCTCGACCGCGAGGGTGTCGGTGGGCTGGTCCGGCAGGCCGTGGAGAGGGGCCGGGCCACGCGTCCCGACCTGCACCTCGGTGTCTGTGGCGAGCACGGCGGCGACCCGGACTCGATCCACTTCTTCGACGAGGTGGGCCTGGACTACGTCTCCTGCTCGCCGTTCCGGGTGCCGGTCGCCCGCCTCGAGGCAGGTCGCTCCAACGTGGCGGAGCAGAGCGACTCCGCCTGACAGTCCGATCGTGCGTCATCTCGACAGGCAGGGCCCGGGGCAGCGCCGGCTTCGGCGCCGGGGCACGTGCTTCCGCCGGGCAACCTGCCTGTCGAGATGGCCTCGGCCCGTTCGAGGCCGATGGCAGCCGTCAGAACCCGTCAGATGAACGGTTGTGACGGTCTTGGGCGCCGGATCGACGTCAGAACCGTTCAGATGAACGGTTGTGGCGCCCGGCGAGGGTCAGTGGGCCGGGCGGACCGCCGTACGGCCGCCGGGGCGACGGGGCTCGCGGGCCAGGGCCGCCGCGGCCAGGTACAGCAGACCCGTGAGCAGGATCGGCGCGACCACCACGCCCGAGGAGGTGCCCAGCAGACCGGCAGGCCCGGGACCGTCGTCGCCACGCCCGGCGAGCGCGACGCCCAGGACCGTCGCCGCGAGCTGGGCGCCTGCCAGCACGACCATGAGCACCCCGGCGGTGCGGGTCCGGTGCAGTCCGAGGAAGGCGAGCGGGACCGCCAGCGCCAGCACCACGATCGCCAGCACCGGGCCCCAGTCGTCGCGCGGGACGATGCCGACCGCCGAGTCGAGCAGCGTGGCGGCCGAGACGATCCCCGCGCCCCAGGCAAGCACCCGGGCCATCGGCTCGGGCCGGCGCAGCGCGAGGACGCTGAGTACCACCATCGGCACCACCCAGGCCGCGGTCAGCGCGACGGCGGTGGCCAGGGCCAGGTCCGTGAACGCATAGCCGGCCACGAAGAGCGTGGCGAGGACGCCGAACAGCGTCATGAACCCGAACGCGACGTACCTGACTGCCCCGGCGATCCCGGTCATCACCCTCATCTCCTTCGCCCCGTGTCGTGGGCGGGGTGGCGTCGGACGGACGTCCGAGGGAGCACTCCTCCTGATCCCCAGGATGGCGCTCGCGGAGTCTGCGGGCGGAGTGCCGTTGGTCCTGAAACGTCCCGGAAGTCAGAGGTCGAGGAGCACCTTGCGCAGCTCGTCGACCGCCAGCGCGACGAAGGTCAGCGCAACGATCCCCATGGCCACGTTGGAGTGCAGCTTGTTGCGCCACGCGGCGGGCACCCGGTCGGTGTTGAGGAGCCACAGCAGCGTGACGGCCAGGAACGGCATGAAGAACGCGCCGAGCGCGCCGTAGGCCAGGATCAGGAACACCGGCTTGCCGAGGTACAGCATGGTGATCGGCGGGAGGGTCAGCCAGAGCACGTAGGCCTTGTAGTAGCGGCCCCCCGAGCGGGCGTCGGGGTGGTCGGGCCGGAGGCCGCGCACGTGGGCGACGAAGTCGGCGAACATCAGGCTGACGCCGTTCCAGACACCGACGAGCGAGGACATCGCGGCGGCTCCGAAGCCCACGAGGAACACCGTGCCGGTGGTCGGCCCGTAGCGGTCCTCGAGCACGCCGGCGAGGTCGAGCAGACCCTTGTCGCTGCTGTCCACGGCGATGCCCGCGGAGTGCAGCAGCTCCGCGCCGACGATCAGGGTGGACACCACGAACAGTCCGGTCACGGCGTACGCGACGGAGTTGTCGATCCGCATCACCCGCATGTGGCGTGGCGTGCTCCAGCCCTTCTCCCGGAGCCAGTAGCCGTACGCCGCCAGCGTGATCGTGCCGCCCACCCCGCCGGCCACGCTCAGCACGTTGAATAGCGCGCCGTCGGGGATACGCGGCACCAGCCCGCCGAACAGCTCCGGCAGGTTCGGCAAGGTGACCGCGGCGGCCCACACCATGGAGACGAACATCAGGAGCACCATGGCGCTGAGCACCTTCTCGAACACGCCGTAGCGGCCCACCCACACCAGAGCCAGGCCGGTGAGCCCGGCGAGGATGCCCCAGGGCGCGACGCCGAGGACCGGGAAGAGCGAGTGGAGCGCCAGGCCGGTGCCCGCCATCGCCGCGGAGCCGTAGACGAAGCCCCAGATCACGATGTAGGGGCCGAAGTACCAGCTGGTCCAGCGGCCGAGGCTGGACCAGCCCTCGTAGATGGTGTTGCCGGTGGCGAGGCTGTAGCGGCCGGCGCCCTCGACCAGCACGATCTTCATGAGGGCGCCGAGCACCGCCGCCCACAGCAGGGCATAGCCGTACTTGCTGCCCGCGACCAGGGTCGCCACCAGGTCCGCGGCGCCCACACCGGTGGCGGCGACCACCAGGCCCGGTCCCACCAGCTTCCAGCGAGGCGCCTGCTCCTCGACGGTCCGGCTGCGCGTGTCCTGTGTCGACATGGGAGACCTCCGGTACGGCGGACGACCCGGACGCCCGCTGAGTCCCCCATGCCCGCCGGGGCTGGCGCCGAAACCCGGATGCGCGACGTCGCCACGGCAGGGACAATCGGATCTCGTGGGTCACGTCGATGTCGCAGGTGTCAGGTACGAGCTCCCGGACGGGCGGGTGCTCCTCGACGACGTCTCCTTCCGGGTCGGCGAGGGCGCCAAGGTCGCGCTGGTCGGCGCCAACGGCGCGGGCAAGACCACGCTGCTCAAGATCATCACCGGCGACCTGGTGCCGCACGCGGGAGCGGTGACCCGCACCGGTGGGCTCGGCGTGATGCGGCAGATGGTCACGCACGGGCTGGGTGGGGCTTCGGTGCACGACCTGCTGCTGTCGGTGTCACCTCCCCGGATCCGGGCCGCCGCTGCGCAGGTCGACGCGTGCGAGCTGGCGATGATGGACAGTGACGACGAAGCCACGCAGATGAGGTACGCCGCGGCGCTGGCCGAGTGGGCCGACGCCGGCGGCTACGACATCGAGGTCACCTGGGACGTGTGCTGCACCGAGGCGCTGGGGATCTCCTACGACAAGGCGAAGTACCGCGACCTGACCACGCTGTCGGGCGGTGAGCAGAAGCGGCTGGTGCTCGAGCTGCTGCTGCGCGGTCCCGACGAGGTGCTGCTCCTCGACGAGCCCGACAACTTCCTCGACGTGCCCGGCAAGACCTGGCTGGAGCAGCGGATCAACGAGTCGCCGAAGACGATCCTCTACATCAGCCACGACCGCGAGCTGCTCGCGAACACCGCTACCCGGGTCGTGACGATCGAGCTCGGTGCGGCAGGCAACACAGCGTGGGTGCACCCGGGCGGGTTCGCCTCCTACCACCAGGCCCGGCGCGACCGGTTCGAGCGGTTCGAGGAGCTGCGCCGCCGCTGGGACGAGGAGCACGCCAAGCTCAAGGCGCTGGTGCTGCGCTACAAGATCAAGGCGGAGTACAACGACGGCCTGGCCTCGCAGTACCGCGCGGCGCAGACCCGGCTGCGCAAGTTCGAGGAGGCCGGGCCGCCGCAGGCGATCCCGCGCGAGCAGCAGGTCACCATGCGGCTGACCGGCGGCCGCACCGGCAAGCGCGCGGTGGTGTGCGAGCAGCTCGAGCTGACCGGTCTGATGAAGCCGTTCGACCTGGAGGTCTGGTACGGCGAGCGGGTGGCCGTGCTGGGCTCCAACGGCTCGGGCAAGTCGCACTTCCTGCGCCTGCTGGCCGCCGGCGGCACCGACCCCGAAGCCGAGCACCGGCCGGTCGACGAGACCAGGATCGAGCCCGTCGCGCACACCGGCCGCGCCAAGCTGGGTGCGCGGGTGCGACCCGGCTGGTTCGTGCAGACCCACGAGCACCCCGAGCTGCGCGGCCGCACCCTGCTGGAGATCCTGCACCGAGGCGACGAGCACCGGCACGGGATGCCGCGCGAGCAGGCGTCACGCGCGCTCGACCGCTACGAGCTCGCGCACGCCGCCGAGCAGCGGTTCGAGTCGCTCTCGGGCGGGCAGCAGGCGCGGTTCCAGATCCTGCTCCTCGAGCTGTCCGGGGCGACCTTGCTGCTGCTCGACGAGCCCACCGACAACCTCGACGTCGAGTCCGCCGAGGCGCTCGAGCAGGGGCTGGCGGCGTTCGACGGCACGGTGCTCGCGGTCACCCACGACCGCTGGTTCGCGCGCGGCTTCGACCGGTTCCTGGTGTACGGCGCCGACGGCTCGGTCTACGAGTCGCCCGAACCGGTGTGGGACGAGGGCCGGGTGGCGCGCGCCCGCTGACCGGGGCTCACTCGGCCTCGACGACGAGCCGCTCGCAGTCGGCGCCGATCACGTCGTCGGGGTCGAGCCGGTAGAAGTAGATGACCACGTCGTTGCCGGCGCCACAGCTGATCCGGTCGACTGCCCCGTCGTCGCCGAACACCTTGATCTCGTCGCTGCCGTCACCGGCGTACACCCGGTCCGGACCGGCCTGGGCCGCGATGATGTCGTTGCCGGGGCCGCCGGAGAGCAGGTCCCGGTCGGCGGGGACGGACGGGGTGTCGCCGTCGGGCCCGGGGGAGTAGATCCCGGTGTCGGTGAGCGTGTCGGGGCCGGACTCGCCGAAGACCCGATCGTCGCCGTAGTCACCGGCCATGCTGTCGGCGTGCTCGCCGCCGCGCAGCACGTCGTTGCCGCGTCCGCCGTCCATGTAGTCGCCGCCCGGGCCGCCGAGCAGCCGGTCGGGGCCGTGGCCGCCGAACATGTTGTCGTGCTGGTCGCCGCCACGGAGCAGGTCGGCCCCGCCCGCGGCGCGCAGGCTGTCCACGCCGGGGCCGCCGAAGAGCCGGTCGGCACCGAGCGCGGCATAGACCTTGTCGTCGCCGGCCCCGGCGACGAGCTCGTCGTCACCGGCGTAGCCGTAGAGCTGGTCGTCTCCGGCCCGCGCGACGATGACGTCGTCCCCGTCGGTGCCTCGGAGCACGTCGGCGCCGACGGTGCCGGTGATCTCGGCGGCCACGGCGACGCCCGAGGACAGCACGAGGACGGATCCGAGAGCTGCGATGGTGGTGCGTCGGAGCATGGTGCAACCCCTCCTGTCAGGTGCGCTGCTCCCAGCCTCGCGCCGAGGTTGCGATCCGGCCAGTGCCGAAAGTCACCGGCTCACCTCGAAGATGCCGTGGGCGCCCCGCTCGGCGTCGACCATGAGGTGCGAGACGAACGGGTAGTGGCCCGGCTCGGGGAAGGTCAGCTCCACGAACCCGCCCTGGGCCGCGGACAGTGCGAGCACCTGGGCGCCGCCGCTGCTGCGCCCACGGTCGCCGCCGAGCAGGTAGGCGCCCTCGGACCAGACGGTGTCGAACTGGCCCCCCACGACGTGGAACGAGCTCGGCCGGTTCGGCCCCGCGTTGAGCACCCACACCCGGACCCGTTCGCCCGTGCGTGCGGCGAGCGGCCGGGCGTCGTACTGGTTGGCGTAGCCGTTGAAGACGACGAGGTCCGCGCGCTCCTCGTTGACCTTGTCCACGTCGACGACGCCGCCCTGCTCACCGAGGTACAGCTCGGACTGCACGAGCAGGTAGCTCCGGTCGACCTCGGGCAGCCCGGGCGGCTCGATCACGACCGCGCCGAACATGCCGTTGGCGATGTGCGCCGACATCGGCATCGTCGAGCAGTGGTACATCCAGATCCCCGCGCGCGTCGCGGTGAACCGGTAGGTCAGCGACTCGCCGGGCGCGATCGTGCGCATCGGCCGGTCCGGTGCCAGCGCGCCGGCGTGGAAGTCGATCGAGTGGCCCATGGAGCCGTCGTTGACCAGGGTGATCTCGAAGACGTCGCCGACGCGGCCGTGCAGGGTCGGACCGGGCGCCGAGCCGTTGTAGGTCCACAGCCGCTGGGTGACGCCGGGTGCGACCTCGCGCTCGACCTCGGTGACGGTGAAGGTACGACGGTGCACCCGGCCGGCCGGCAGCGGAGGCAGCTCGGCGTCGTGGGCGACGAAGTCGTCACCGGGGGTGGCCATGTGGTCCACCGCGGCCGCCGCGTCGGCCGGCTCCTCGCCCTCCGAGCCGGCGTCGGCGTCGTGCCCGGTGTCCTGCGCCGGACCGTGCTGGTGGTCGCCGTGCCCGTCTCCCGAGTCGGCCCCGGTGTCGCTGTCCGGGCCGGCCGTCACCCCGTCGGCGCCGGTCACCTCGATCGTGAGCACCATCCCCATCTGCTTGTGCCCGACCACCGAGCACCAGCCCACGATGTCGCGGCCGACCACGCCGACGTCCACGGTGGCCGACTCGCCGGGGGACAGTCGGCCGCTGTCGGCGCCGGTGTCCAGCACCAGGTCGTGGACGTCCTGGTCGTCGATGTTGGCCAGCTCGATCACCAGCCGGGTGCCGGCCTCGACCTCGATGTGCGACGGGGTGAACCGCATGTCGCGGGCCTGCACCGTGACGGTCTTGGTCTCGCCGTTGGCGGCGACGCCCGCGGACGCGGCGGCCAGGGTCTGCGTGCCCGTGAGCGAGGCGGGGTCGACCGCGACGCCGACGGCCACGGCCATCACCAGGACGGCGAGCCCGGTCGCCGCGAGGCCCCGGACCTGGCCGGGCGGGCGGTCCCCGTCCGGTGCTGCCGGCCGCCGTACCGGCTTCTGGTCGGCGGGGCTCGCAACGTTCGGCACTGTTTCGGGGGTGGGACCGGTGCCGAACGTTGCGAGCGGGGAGGCGCCTTCCACCCGAGCCGCCTGGGCCGCCTTGGCCCGGCGTGAGGCGCGGATCGCCGACATCAACAGCGGCACGAAGGCCGCGAGCCCGATCAGGACCACCGACGTGGCCACCACCCGCACCACGCTCGGGACGGGCAGCACCGCGAGCAGCAGCCCGCCGTTGACCGCGACGATCCGCAGCGCCCCGCCGCGGTCGAGCACGGTGTTGGCGGCGCGTACGGCGAGCGGGCCGCCGCCGAGCGCCATCGGGACGAGGTAGGACAGGGCACCGAGCAGCACCTGCGCGCCGAAGCCGGCGGCGAGGAACGGCGTCATCCACGAGACCCGCTCGTCGGCGACCTGCCACGAGTCGGCCGTGGCGATGCCGACCGCCATCGCCACCAGCGACCCGGTCAACCACGCCACGCCGGCCAGCACCGACCAGGTCGGGTACGACGAGGGCCGCTTGCCCAGCGCGGTGCGCACGAACGGGACCGCGACGAGAGCCAGCCCGGCCAGGTAGCCGAGCAGCCCGACGACCACGACCGGCCGCACGCCGAGCAGCGCCCCGGTCGCGGCGACCACGACCGATCCCGCCAGCACGGGCAGCGCCCGGCCGGCGGCTCGCTCGGTGCCCTCGGCCATCCGGGTGCGGAGCATGGTCGGCCACAGGGTCACCAGCGTGCCGACCACGGTGAGGCCCATCCAGCCGAGCACGTTGATGGTCGCGTGAGCCAGCCGCATCTGGCCGTGCAGCGGGTCGCCGAGGCCGCGGGCCAGGATCGTGCCGAGCGTGGCGCCGATCGGCAGCAGCGCGGCGGCGGCGACGTAGTAGCGCACGGTCGCTCCGAACCGCGAGGGCAGGGCACGGCGCATCTGACCGACCAGGGCCACGGCGTGCCACGCCACTGCCCCGGCCACCGCGGTCGCGCCGGTGACCGTCACGGGCCACGCGTCGGTGAGCACCCCTGCTACCACGACGAGCACGCCGCCGTTGAGCATCAGCAGCCGTGCCGACTGCCTGCGGCGATCGCCCGGGCGGGGCGGGGTGTGCAGCAGGGCGTCGGCGAAGTGCCGGCTCCAGACGAGGATCGCGTGCGTGACCGCGCCCAGCAGCAGCAGGTGGATCATCAACCAGCGCGGCGCGGGGACGAACGGGTGCACCAGGGCGATCAGGGCGGTGCCCGCGAGCCAGAGCACCACCGGCAGGTCGCGCAAAGGCCAGAAGCCGCGGGAGGACGTGGTGCTCATCGGGTCGCTCCCGTGGTGCTCGGACGGCGGGGTGTCGTCGCCGGCGGGGCCGCCACCAGCCAGACCACGAGGATCACGAAGGCGAGCAGCGCGGAGATGTTGAGGGTGCCGCCGAGCTCCCAGCCGGCCTGGCTGCCGAGCGCGTCGCCCACCCACAGGCGCAGCGCCAGCGAGACGTGCAGCAGGACGGCGGGGACCAGCAGGGCCGGGTGGTAGGGCAGCGGCCGGCGGAGCACGGCGGGCAGGATCACTGGTGCGTGCGCCATGATCATCGACATCGTGAAGCCGAGGAAGACGGCGTGGATCACCGCGTCGTACCGCACACCCTCGGCGGCGGGGCCGCCCACCAGCCACACCGAGCCGGCGACGGCGAGCCAGAAGTAGCCGGCGAGCATGCTCGCGGCCATGTAGCGCACCAGCCCGGTCGAACGGACCGTGCGCCGCGCCACGTCGTGGACGGCCAGCCAGGCGACGAGCACCAGCAGCGCCAGCCCGAGCAGCGGGGTGCCGACCTCGGGCCACAGCAGCGAGGCGACGACGGTGACCACGACTGCGGTGGTCAGCGCGACCAGCGTGGAGCCTGCTCCCGAGCCCATCGCGATCCGGGCGAGCTCGAGGCGCTCACCGGCGATGGTCAGCACGATGAAGCCGGCCAGCCAGGGCAGCAGCGCCGAGACCTCCACCCCGCCGAGCCACAGCGTGGCCGCGCCGACGGCGAGCACGGCGCCGAGCGCCTGCACCAGGACCGCGTCGTCGCGTTGGCGCCGCCACAGCGGCACGTAGACCAGGGTCATCGCCACCGCGCCGGCGACGAGGAGGGAGCGTCCGGCGACCAGCGGCGCGGGGGAGACCAGCAGCACGGCGCCGGCACCGAGCAGGCCGGGGGCGAGGAAGCCGGTACGGCGGCCGAGGGCGACTGCGCGCTCGAGTGCGATCAGCGTGCCGACGAAGCCGAGCACGAGCAGCATGCCGTGCACCTCGGGCAGGCGTTGCGAGGAGACCGGGGCGGGCAGACCGAGCAGCATCAGCGCCGCGTCGAGGCCGGCGAGCAGGGCCAGGCCGCCCGGCAGGAGGAACGGCAGTCGGCGCAGCGTCTCGCTCGTCCGGGCCGGCGTCGTGGTGCGGGCGCCGGCGGCTACGGTCGCGGTCATCGCAGACCCGGCCGGGTCAGCAGCTCGAGCCGGCAGCCGCCGGGCTCGGAGAACGGGTGCAGGTCGGTGCGCGAGCTGTCGGCGCCGTACTCGTCGAGCGCCCCTCGGACGATGCCGAGGTGCACCCCGCACACGACGTCGGGGTACTCCTTGGCCGTCTCCAGCAGCGGGCAGCGGGTCAGCACGGTGGTGGTGGCCCGGGCGTCGGTCTGCGGGGCGAACCCGACCTCGTCGAGCAGCTCGGCCACCTTGCGGCGCGCCGCCGCGGGCGTCGTGCCCGCGGGCCTGCCGGACCGACGGGCCAGCTCTCGGCCCCAGGAACGGCCGGCGATGATCGCGTCCTCGCGCGGGTTGGAGCTGGTGCGGTGGATGTGGGCGGCGAGCGTGGCCGCGAGGCCGGCGTACTCGGAGCCGGCCGCCTCGACCTCCGGGTCGGTGGCTTCGTACAGCCAGGCCGGGCGGCCCCGCCCCTTCGGGGTGTCGCGGAACCGGCGGGCCAGCTTGCGGGCGACCAGGGCGTCGAGGTGCTCGCGGAGCGTGTTGGCGTGCAGGCCGGTGGCGTCGGCGAGGACGTGCAGCGTCGCCGGGCCGGTGCTCGCGCGCAGCGCATCGAGCACGGCGGCGCGGGACGGGGAGAGCGCGCGCCCCTCGCGCACCGGCACCGCCGGGAGGGGACCGTAGCCGGGGCGGTTCAAGTTGCCCACAATATTTTCCACGGTGTTTACTGTAATAAATATCTGAGGCGGTCGCCAACCGAGCGGCCCAAGAGACCGGTGGCACTGCCACGAGGTGGAGGACTGAGATGGACAACGTCGTGATCGCGTCGACCGAGGCGGACGCGCGAGCTGCCGAGGCGGTCGAGCAGCACCACGCCCAGATGGCCGGGGCGCTCGCCACCCGGGTCGAGACCCTGGTCGGCGCCGCGAGCACCGGCGACGCCGCTCGCGCGGCCGAGGCGCGCGCCGACCTCGTGGGCTGGTGCGATCGCGAGCTCGTCCCGCACGCGCTGGCCGAGGAGAAGGCGATGTACCCGGCTGCCCAGGCCAAGGTCGAGGGCCGGCTCCTCGTCGAAGGCATGCTCGCCGAGCACCAGGTCATCACCGGGCTGGTGCAGGCGCTCGGTGTCACCGAGGAGCCGGTCCGCGCAGCCGCGGTCGCCAAGGCCCTGCAGGTGGCCTTCGACAGCCACCTCGCCAAGGAGAACGAGCTGGTGCTGCCGCTGCTGGTCAGCGCGCCCGACGTTTCGGTCGCCGACATCCTCGGCGGGATGCACGAGCTGCTCGGCGCCGACGCCCACGAGGACCATGCCGAGCAGGCCGGTGCCCACGCCGAGGAGGGCCACCACTGCAACTGCGGCGAGAAGGACGCCGAGGGCTACCCCGAGCTCGACGCCCGCGCGGTGCCGCACGCGATCCGGCACGCGACGATCTTCGGTGCCCTCGACGCCGTGCGCCCCGGTGGCGGGATGATCCTCGTCGCCCCGCACGACCCGCTGCCGCTGCTCGCCCAGATCGAGCAGCGCGCCCCGGGTGCCTTCGAGGTCAGCTACGTCGAGCGCGGCCCCGAGGCGTGGCGGCTGGCGTTCGTGCGACGCGCCGCCTGAGTCCCGTCGTACGGCGGCAGGGCGGCCCGGCCGACCGCCGTACCGCCGGCCCCACGAACACCATGTTCACCTGGTAAACCGGAACTCCCCATGGCATACATGCCATGGGGAGTTCCGGTTCGTCGTGCTAAGCCGTGACAGCTCAGCCGTCGAGCATCACTTCCAGCGCTCGCTCGCCGGCACGAAGTCGAGCGTGCGGGCGCCGGTGTAGATCTGCTTGGGGCGGGCGATCTTCTGCTCCGGGTCCTGGACCAGCTCGAGCCACTGCGCGAGCCAGCCCGAGGTCCGCGGGATCGCGAACAGCACGGTGAACATCTCCGGCGGGAACTGCAGGGCCTCGTAGATCAGGCCGCTGTAGAAGTCGACGTTCGGGTACAGCTTGCGGCTGACGAAGTACTCGTCCTCGAGCGCGATCTTCTCCAGCTCGAGCGCGATCTGGAGCAGCGGGTTGACGCCGGTGACCTCGAAGACGTCGTCGGCGGCCTTCTTGATGATCTTCGCGCGCGGGTCGTAGTTCTTGTAGACCCGGTGGCCGAAGCCCATCAGCCGCTCCTTGCCGTTCTTCACGCCCTCGATGAACTCGGGGACCTTGTCCACCGAGCCGATCCGGCGCAGCATCCGCAGCACGGCCTCGTTGGCGCCACCGTGCAGCGGACCGTAGAGGGCGCCGATGCCGGCGGTCACCGCGGAGTAGGGGTCGACCTGGGTCGAGCCGACCGAGCGCACCGCGTTGGTCGAGGCGTTCTGCTCGTGGTCGGCGTGCAGGATGAACAGCACCTCGAGCGCGCGGACCAGCCGCTCGTCGGCGCCGAACTTCGGCTCGCTCATCTTGAACAGCATCGCCAGGAAGTTGGCGGCGTAGCCGAGGTCGTTGTCGGGGTAGATGTAGGGCTTGCCCTGCGCGTGGCGGAACGCCCAGGCGCCGAGGGTCGGCATCTTCGCGATCAGCCGCACGATCTGCATGTGCCGGTTGTCGCCGTCGGAGATGTTGCGCGACTCCGGGTAGAACGTCGACAGTGCGCCGACCGAGGCCAGCAGCATGCCCATCGGGTGGGCGTCGTAGCGGAAGCCCTCCATGAAGCGGCGGACGTTCTCGTGCACGAACGTGTGGTAGGTGATCTCGTGCACCCAGCTGTCGTACTGCTCCTTGGTAGGCAGCTCGCCGTGGATGAGCAGGTAGGCCACCTCGAGGTAGGTGGACTTCTCCGCGAGCTGCTCGATCGGGTAGCCGCGGTACTCCAGGATCCCCTTCTCGCCGTCGATGAAGGTGACCGCGCTCTTGCACGACGCGGTGTTCACGAAACCAGGGTCGTAGACCGCCAGGCCGGGGGTGTCCTCGTTGACCCGGATCTTGCCCATGTCGGCGGCCTTGATCGCGCCGTCCAGGATCGGGACTTCGTACTCCTGCCCGGTCCGGTTGTCCCGGACGGTGAGGCTGTCGCTCGTGGCGGCGCCTGAGGTGGAGTTGGTGTCGGTGGCCGTGCTGTCGGTCACGTCGGCTCCTCGCTGAGTCGGGACCGTCCTTGAGTCCGTAAGCGCGTCTTGTCCGCTGTGTGTGTCAAAGGGCGCATCGGGGGACGTCGTACTGTTAGGTCACAGGTGAGTCGCCTTCTAACTTATGCCTCCACCCTGCCCTCAGCGAAACCGGGGCCGTTTTGACCCCGGTTCGGGGCGCCGGTAGTCTTGGCGGTCGCGGCATGTTCTGGCACGGACCTCTCCGGTCCTCAGCTTGGCCGCCTGGCCCGTGACACGCACACCGTGAGATCGGGCCGCACACACAACCGATCTCGATGAGAAGGCAAACAACCGTGCGTACGTACAGCCCGAAGCCCGCTGACATCCAGCGCGAGTGGCACGTCATCGACGCCACCGACGTGGTGCTCGGACGCCTCGCCGTCCAGACCGCGACGCTGCTTCGCGGCAAGCACAAGCCCACGTTTGCCCCGCACGTCGACGGTGGCGACTTCGTCATCATCGTCAACGCCGGGAAGGTCGCCCTGTCCGGCACCAAGTCCACCACCAAGATGGCCTACCGCCACTCCGGCTACCCGGGTGGTCTGTCGGCGACGCCGATCGGCGAGCTGCTCGACAAGGACCCGCGCAAGGCCATCGAGAAGGCGGTGTGGGGCATGCTCCCCAAGAACCGTCTCGGCCGCCAGATGCTGAAGAAGCTCAAGGTGTACGCCGGTCCGGACCACCCGCACCAGGCGCAGCAGGCCAAGCCGTTCGAGATCACCCAGATCTCCCAGTAACCGCATCCGTCGAGAACAGCAGTCGTTAAGTGAGGAACATCCGTGGCTGAGACCACCACCGAGGGCGTCGAGGAGACCTACGAGGTCAACGAGCAGGGCGTCGCCTACAGCTCTGAGAGCGCGCCGTCCGACGAGGCTCCGGCCCGCCCCGCCACGATCGCCCCGGCGTCGGCCACCGGCCGCCGCAAGGAGGCCGTGGCTCGCGTGCGCCTCGTCCCGGGCACCGGCCAGTGGACGGTCAACGGCCGCACCCTCGAGAGCTACTTCCCCAACAAGCTGCACCAGCAGGTCGTCAACGAGCCCTTCGTGACCACCGACCTGGAGGGCCGCTTCGACGTGATCGCGCGCATCCACGGCGGCGGCATCACCGGCCAGGCCGGCGCGCTGCGTCTGGGTGTGGCCCGTGCGCTCAACGCCGTCGACGTCGAGGCGAACCGTCCTTCGCTGAAGAAGGCCGGGCTGCTCACCCGCGACGCCCGCGTCATCGAGCGCAAGAAGGCCGGTCTGAAGAAGGCCCGCAAGGCGCCTCAGTTCAGCAAGCGTTGATCCGCTACTCCCTGTAGTGGCACGTCTCTTCGGCACCGACGGTGTCCGTGGGCTCGCGAACGATCTCCTGACCGCCGAGCTCGCGGTGGACCTCTCGGTCGCCGCAGCACACGTCCTCGGCGAGGCCGGTGTCTTCTCCGACTCTGTCAGGGGGAGGGGCCGGCCCGTCGCCGTCGTGGGGCGCGACACCCGGATCTCGGGCCAGTTCCTCGAGGCGGCCGTCGTGGCCGGCCTCGCCTCCGCCGGCGTCGACGTCCTCCTGCTCGGGGTGCTGCCGACTCCGGGCGTGGCCTACCTGACCGACGTCCTCGGCGCCGACCTCGGCGTCATGCTGTCTGCCAGCCACAACCCGATGCCCGACAACGGCATCAAGTTCCTCGCCCGTGGTGGCGTGAAGCTCGACGACGCGATCGAGATCGCCATCGAGAAGCGGCTGCGCGAGCCGTGGGACCGGCCCACCGGCGGTGCCGTCGGCCGGGTCTCCACGTACGACGAGGCCGTGGACCGGTACGCCGCGCACCTCGTCGCCACGCTCCCGCACCGGCTGGAGACCTCCGCCGACGGGGGACGCCCGATCAAGGTCGTGCTCGACTGCGCCCACGGCGCCGCCTCGCTCGCCGGCCCGAAGGCGCTCGCCGACGCCGGCGCCGAGGTGGTCGCGATCAACGCCGAGCCCGACGGCCTCAACATCAACGACGGCTGCGGGTCCACGCATCTCGACGTCCTGCAGAAGGCGGTCGTCGAGCACGGCGCCGACGTCGGCTTCGCTCTCGACGGCGACGCCGACCGGTGCCTCGCCGTCGACCACCAGGGCAATGTCGTCGACGGCGACCAGATCCTGGCGATCCTCGCGCTGTCACTGCGTGACGCCGGCCGGCTCCACGCCGACACGGTCGTCGCGACGGTGATGAGCAACCTCGGCTTCGTCCAGGCCATGCGCCGCGAAGGAGTGGGGGTTCGCCAGACCAAGGTCGGCGACCGCTACGTGCTCGAGGCGATGAAGGCCGGTGGCTACTCCCTCGGCGGTGAGCAGTCCGGGCACGTGATCATGAGCGACCACGCGACCACCGGCGACGGCATCCTCACCGCGCTGCACGTGCTGGGCCGGATGGCCGAGAAGGACGCCTCGCTCGCCGAGCTCGCCGGGGTGATGGACCGGCTCCCGCAGGTGCTGGTCAACGTCCCCGGCGTCGACAAGTCCCGCGCCGACGAGGACGCGCTGCTGGCCGCCGCGGTCGCCGAGGCCGAGGCTGAGCTCGGGGACAGCGGCCGGGTGCTGCTGCGCCCCTCGGGCACCGAGGCGCTCGTCCGCGTGATGGTGGAGGCGTCGACCTCCGAGCAGGCCGGCAGCATCGCCGAGCGGCTCGCCGGCGTGGTGCGCCAGCAGCTCGCTCTCTGACTTTGCCTGGCATGCCTGAGGCATGCTGGGTGCATGTGCGGGCACAGGCAGCTTCTCTGGGAGGGATTCCTGGCTCTGCTCGGTGAGCTGGGCACGGCGGTCGAGGCCGGACCTGGACGGGTCCGGTTCACGGTGACGGGCCCCGACGGTGCCGAGCGGGACGTCGACGTCCTGATCTCGCCGGAGCAGTGTGACGAGATGATCAGCGTCATGTGGGGCGGCCTGTGTCCGGAGTTCAGCCAGCATCTCGCCAAGATCGTGCGCGGCCTTGAGCAGGGGCACCGCTTCCTGGTCTATGACTGTTACACGCTCGTCGCCTCGCGGAGCGAGGACCTGCCGGTCGATGAAGACCTGGTCCGGCTACAGGCTCAGGCGCGGGAGCATCCCGACGGCATCGGCCGCTGGGTCGTCGAGGATCGCGACGGCAACGTGGTCGACGAGTTCGCCCGGCATCTCGAGTGACCGCACCCGACCCGCCCGGTGGTGTTGACTGGCCCGCATGACGCAGACCGATGCCTGGAAGCTGGACCGGATCGGCTCGGCACGTGCCGGCACCAACCCCACGGTGCTCGCCAAGCTGCCCCGCTCCTACGCCGTCATCGGTGACGCCCAGTTCCTCCCCGGCTACTGCGTCCTGCTGGTCGACGACCCGAGCATCGACCGGCTCACGGACCTGCCGAAGCGCCAGCGCCTGGAGTTCCTCGACAGCATGGACACACTCGGCCAGGCGGTGGAGACGGCCTGCCGTGCAGTCGACCCGGCGTTCCGCCGGATGAACTACGAGATACTCGGCAACACCGACGCCTACCTGCACGCACACCTGTTCCCGCGCTACGACTGGGAGGCGTCGGAGCACATCGGCCGGCCGGTCTGGCTCTACGACCCGGAGCAGTTCTACGGGGGCGACCATGCTCTCGGGCCTCGGCACGACGAGCTGCGCGCCCGGATCGTCGACGAGCTCGCCGCCCTCGGCGCCGCCGTCTGAAGGCCCCGTCCGCTAAACCACGTGCGCGTGACCGCCGTACCACCTAGCGTTCCGCCCCGTGGACATCCGACCCCTCGACCCTCATGACGACGCGGCGCTGCGCCCCTGGCATGCGACCTACCTCGCCTCGACGACGCACGACCGCCCCTACGCCACACCGTGGATGCTCGAGGAGGTCCGCGCCGACCTGACCAGCGACCGGCCGGGTGAGAAGGCGTATGCGTTCTCAGGAGTCGTCGACGGACGGGTCGCGGCCGCCGGCATGGTCGAGCTGCCGCTGAAGGACAATCTGACCAAGGCCTGGCTGCAGGTCGACACGCTGCCGGAGCTCCGGCGCCGGGGGTACGGCGCCGCGATGCTCGAGCACCTGACCGAGTTCGCGCGCGAGCACGAGCGAGCGGTGCTCCTCGCCGAGGCTGCCTACCCGTTCGACGCGCCGGCCGACGGTGGCGACCACCCGCATGCAGTCTTCCTCAGGCAGCACGGCTTCACCTTCGGCCTGGGTGACGTGCAACGGGTCCTGGACCTCCCCGCCGACACGGCCGTCCTGCGCGGTCTCGCGAAGGACGCCGAGCCGTTCCACACCGGCTACGGGATCCGGCAGTTCCGCGGTGCTGTGCCCGAGGACATCGTGGAGGCGTTCGGCGAGCTGATCGGCCAGCTCGTCGTCGAGGCCCCGATGGGTGAGATCGACCTGGAGCCCGAGGTGCTCGACGTGCAGCGGATCCGCGCCGACGAGGTGATGTTCGCGCAGTCGGGGCGGATGAAGTACACCACCGTCGCGGTCGCGCCGGACGGCGTCCTCGCCGGCTACACCGAGCTCGTGGTGCCCGCGCACGACCCTGGCCGGGTCTACCAGTGGGGCACGCTCGTCCGCCGCGACCACCGCGGGCACCGGCTCGGGCAGGCACTCAAGGCGCGCAACCTACTGTGGCTGCAGGACGAGCGGCCCGACCTGCGGCTGCTCACCACCTACAACGCCGAGGTCAACAGCCACATGATCGGCGTCAACGACAAGATGGGCTTCCGTCCCGTCGAGCGGCTCGGGGAGTTCCAGAAGCACCTCTGAGCGCCAAGGCCCCGTCTGCAGGGCCAGTTGGACGTGCACTCGAACGGCAAGACGCCGCCGCACAGGCGCAGGGTCACCCGCCGGCGGCCGCGAGTGCACGTCCGATCGGCCCCAGAGGTCAGAGCTCGAGCATGAACTCCGGGCAGATCTCGACCACCCGGAAGCCGAGCCGCTCGTTGATCCCGACCATCGCGGCGTTGTTCTCGGCATTGGTGGTGTGGATCTCGGTGCGGTCGGGGAACCGCTCCTGCAGCGCCAGCAGGTTCTGCGGCTTCACGGCCGCACCGAGGTGGTGGCCGCGGTGGTCCCGCCGGACGAGCGTCCCCCACTGGTAGACCTTCGGCCGGTCACCGGCCGGCACGAGCAGGTCGCTGTGCGCGACGACCTCGCCGGCCGGGGTCAGGGCGAGGGTGACCAGCTTGTGCCGCCCCTGCCGCAGCATCCTGTCGACCTGCCGCTCGTGCACCTCGGGGGTCAGCCCCTCCTCCTCGAAGTCGATGTCGCCGGTGGGCGCCCCGACCGCGAGCTGGTTGAGCAGCCTGACGTAGGAGGGAACGAGCTCCTCGTCGACCCGGTCCTGGAAGGTGACGAGCTCGTAGCCGGTGTGGTGCGTGGCGGCCTCGGCCTGCATCGAGCGGATCAGCTCCGGGTCGAGCGGCAGGTCGAGCACGCGGTGCACCTCGACGTTGGCCATCGTGAACCCGTGCTTGCGCGCGAACCGCGCATAGGGGTGCTCGTCCCGGTCCTCCCCGGGGAAGCCCGACTCGACGAGCAGCACGGACCTGTCCTCGGCGCGCATCAGGGCGACGACCTCCTCGACGATCCGGCCGCCCACGCCGCGGCGACGACGGTCGGGGTGCACGACGATCACGCCGTACACCTTGTCGAGGTTGTCCAGCCGCGGGAGCATCAGCGCGGCGCCGCCGACCATGTCCTCGCCGTCGTAGGCGCCGAGCATCTTCCAGCCCATCGCCTCGTCCTCGGCGCGGACCTGGAGCACCATCTCCTCGAACGTCCAGGTGGTCGCCCAGGGACGCTCGAAGCGCTCCGCCGCCTGGCTCACCTCGTGCCAGCGGCGAAGGGCCGCGTCGTCGCGGGTGTCGAGGAGCCGGACGTCCAGGGTCGTGGTCTGCATGTCCCGACGGTAGGGCGGCGCGGCACGGCACCGCACCGGATTTTCGCGTGGAGTCAGAGCTTGCGGAGCCGCACGTAGCGCACCGAGTGGTCCTTGTCCTTGCGCAGCACCAGCGTCGCCCGGCTGCGGGTCGGCCGGACGTTCTCCTCGAGGTTGGGTCCGTTGATCGTGTCCCAGATCCGGTGCGCCTCCTCGACCGCCTCGTCCTCGGTGAGCTCGGCGTACTTGGCGAAGTACGACGCCGGGTTGCGGAACGCCGTCTCCCGAAGCCGCAGGAACCGCTCGGTGTACCACCGGCGGATGTCGTTCATCGCCGCGTCGACGTACACGGAGAAGTCGAAGAAGTCGCTGATCGCCAGCCCGGTGCGCCCGTCCTCGCGCACCCGGGCGGGCTGCAGCACGTTGAGCCCCTCGATGATCACGATGTCGGGCCGCTTGATGACCACCTTCTCGTCGGGCACCACGTCGTAGACCAGGTGGGAGTACGTCGGTGCCTCCACCTCGTCCTTGCCGGACTTGATGTCCATCACGAACCGCAGCAGGGCCTTGCGGTCGTAGGACTCCGGGAACCCCTTGCGGCCCAGGATGCCGCGCCGCTCGAGCTCGGCGTTGGGGTAGAGGAACCCGTCGGTGGTGACCAGCGCCACCGACGGGTGCTCGGGCCAGTGCGCCAGCATCTGCTGCAGCAGCCGTGCGGTGGTCGACTTGCCCACCGCGACCGAGCCGGCCAGGCCGATCACGAACGGGGTCCGCGGCGGGTGCGGGCGCTCCAGGAACTCCTCCTGGGCCCGGTGCAGCTCGCCGGCGGCCTTCACGTAGAGGCTCAACAGGCGCGAGACCGGCAGGTAGACCTGCACCACCTCGTCGAGGTCCAGCTCGTCGCCGAGGCCGCGAACCCGCGCGATCTCCTCCTCGCTGAGCGGCTGCACGGTCGTGGCGCCGAGCGCCGCCCAGGCGGCCCGGTCCAGCTCGACGTACGGCGAGGACTCGCGGTCGCCGGGCACCGGAGCGCCGGGCCGGCCGTGCGCCTGAGCAGAAGCCATGCGGCGCATTCTTCACCACCCCGCGATGGGCGGGAGCACCAGTCCACGCCGGTAGGCTGAGGCGCATGTGTGGAATCGTTGGGTACGTCGGGCCGCGGCAGGCGCAGGGCATCGTGATCGAGGGCTTGCGGCGCATGGAGTACCGCGGCTACGACTCCGCCGGCATCGCGCTGGTCCACGAGGGCCAGATCGCCACCGACAAGCGCGCCGGCAAGCTCGCCAACCTCGAGAAGGCGATCGACGACACCCCGCTGCCGGGCGCCACCACCGGCATCGGGCACACACGCTGGGCCACGCACGGCGCCCCCAACGACCGCAACGCCCACCCGCACCTGGGCCAGGAGCGCCGCGTCGCGCTGGTCCACAACGGGATCATCGAGAACTTCGCCGCCCTGCGTGACGAGATCGAGGCGCAGGGCCACGACCTGCGCTCGGAGACCGACACCGAGGTGGCCGCCCACCTGCTCGAGCGCGAGGTCGCCGGCGGGGCGGACCTGACCGAGGCGATGCAGCGCGTCGCCCGCCGGCTCGAGGGTGCGTTCACGCTGGTCGCGGTGGACGCCCAGGACCCCGACCGGGTGGTCGCCGCCCGGCGCAACTCCCCGCTCGTGGTGGGGCTGGGGGAGGGCGAGAACTTTCTCGCCTCCGACGTCGCGGCCTTCATCGAGCACACCCGCGAGGCACTCGAGCTCGGTCAGGACCAGGTGGTGACGATCACCCGCGACGAGGTCTCGGTGACCGACTTCGAGGGGGCGTCGGCCGAGGGCACGCCGTACCACGTCGACTGGGACCTCTCGGCCGCAGAGAAGGGCGGCTACGACTGGTTCATGCGCAAGGAGATCTTCGAGCAGCCGCGCGCGGTCGCCGACACCCTGCTGGGCCGGCACGACGAGACCGGGGCGCTGCAGCTGGACGAGATCCGGATCAGCGAGGAGGACCTGCGCGACGTCGACAAGATCATCATCATCGCGACCGGCACCTCGTTCTACGCCGGCCTCGTCGCGAAGTACGCCATCGAACACTGGACCCGGATCGCCTGCGAGGTCGAGCTCGCCTCGGAGTTCCGCTACCGCGACCCGATCCTGACCCGCGACACCCTCGTCGTCGCGATCAGCCAGTCCGGGGAGACCGCCGACACCCTGATGGCGATCCGGCACGCCCGCGAGCAGCGCGCCAAGGTGCTCGCGATCTGCAACACCAACGGCTCGACCATCCCGCGCGAGTCTGACGCGGTGATCTACACCCACGCCGGGCCCGAGATCGGCGTCGCCTCCACCAAGGGCTACACCACCCAGCTGGTCGCCTGCTACCTGCTCGGGCTCTACCTCGCGCAGGTCCGCGGCACCAGGTACGGCGACGAGATCGCCCAGGTGGTCCACGAGGTCGCGCAGACCCCGGACAAGATCCAGCAGGTCCTCGACCACGCCGAGCAGGTCTACGAGCTCGCCCGCGAGCTGGCCGGTGCCAGGTCGGTGCTGTTCCTCGGCCGTCACGCCGGCTACCCGGTCGCGCTCGAAGGAGCGCTGAAGCTCAAGGAGCTGGCCTACATCCACGCCGAGGGGTTCGCCGCCGGCGAGCTCAAGCACGGCCCGATCGCGCTCGTCGAGGAGGGCATGCCGGTCTTCTGCGTCGTACCTCCCCGGGGCCGCGACCAGCTGCACGACAAGATGGTCAGCGGCATCCAGGAGGTCCGCGCCCGGGGCGCCCGCACGATCGTGCTGGCCGAGGAGGGCGACGAGGTGGTCACCCCCTACGCCGACGTGATGATCCGGCTGCCGAAGGTGCCGACCCTGCTGCAGCCGCTGCTGGCGGTGATCCCGCTGCAGCTGTTCGCCTGCGAGCTGGCGACCCACAACGGCCTCGACGTCGACCAGCCGCGCAACCTGGCGAAGTCCGTCACCGTCGAGTAGGCCGCGATGATCCTCGGCGTCGGCATCGACGTGGTCGACATCGGTCGGTTCGAGGAGTCCCTGGACCGGACTCCGACCCTGCGCGACCGGCTGTTCACCGAGCAGGAGCGGGACCGGCCGCTGGCCTCGCTCGCCGCGCGGTTCGCCGCCAAGGAGGCGCTGGCCAAGGCGCTCGGCGCGCCGGTCGGGATGGCCTGGCACGACGCCGAGGTGGTCAGCGAGCACTCCGGGAACCCGCAGATGCAGATGCGCGGCACCGTGCTCGCCCGCGCCGAGGCGCTGGGCGCGCGCAGCGTGCACGTCTCGCTGTCCCACGACGCCGGCATCGCCTCCGCCGTGGTGATCCTCGAGTCCTGAGCGCGTCGTACTCCCGCGGTGCTGTGGACGCATCCTCCGCGGCATGCCGCGTGTGCACCGTCTGTAACCCCGCATTACTTGCGAGGGGCGGGCCTAGGGTGAGGGCATGCGCAGCGCTCACACCGTGGCCGAGGTACGACGGGCGGAGGCCGACCTGCTGGCACGGCTCCCCGAGGGCGCTCTCATGCAGCGCGCGGCAGCCGGCCTGGCCTACGCGGTCCTCGACCTGCTCGGCAGCGGCTACGGCCGGCGGGTGCTCCTGCTCGTCGGCTCCGGCGACAACGGCGGCGACGCGCTGTTCGCCGGGGCGATGCTGGCGCGCCGAGGGACGGCCGTGGAGGCGCTGCTGCTCACTCCCGAGAAAGCCCATGCCGCGGGCCAGGCTGCGCTGCGTGCCGCGGGCGGACGCGTGGTGGCCGACCTCGACCGCGCGCACACCCCGGACGTGGTCGTCGACGGGATCGTCGGGATCGGCGGCAAGGGCGCGCTGCGTGAGGAGGCCGCGCGCGCGGTCCACCAGCTGCGCGGGATCCCCGTCGTCGCCGTGGATGTGCCCTCCGGCGTCGACGTCGACACCGGCGAGGTCGACGGCCCCCACGTCGAGGCGGCCGTGACGGTCACCTTCGGCACCCACAAGGTGGCTCACCTCGTCGACCCGGCAGCACGGGCGGCGGGAGCGGTGCACCTGGTCGACATCGGCCTGGACCTGCCCGAGGCGGCGGTCACCGCGCTGCAGGCCGACGACGTCGCACGGCTACTGCCGGTGCCGGACGCCGCCGCGCACAAGTACTCCCGCGGCGTCGTGGGCGTCCGTGCGGGCAGCGCGCAGTACCCGGGCGCGGGCGTGCTCTGCGTCTCCGGCGCCTCCTGTGGGCTGGTCGGGATGGTCCGCTACGACGGGGGTGCCCCGGATGCGGTGCGGGCCGCGCATCCCGAGATCGTCGCCGGCGCCGGTCAGGTCCAGGCGTGGGTGGTCGGCTCCGGCGGCGGCGAGGGAGCCGCGGAGGCTCTTTCCGAGTCGCTCGCCGACGGGGTCCCCGTCGTCGTGGACGCCGACGCGCTGGCGCACCTCGACGGCCCCCTCGGCGTGCCCGGTCTGTTGACCCCGCACGCCGGCGAGCTCGCCCGGATGCTCGGGGTGGAGCGGGCGGCGGTCGAGGCACGGCAGCTCCACTTCGCGCGGGAGGCGGCACGACGGTTCGCGGCCGTCGTACTCCTCAAGGGGCGGCGCACCCTGGTCGCCGCACCGGACGGCCGGGTGCGGGTCTCCACGTCGGGCGTGCCCTGGCTGGCGACCGCCGGGTCCGGGGACGTGCTGGCCGGTCTGTGCGGGGCGCTGCTCGCTGCGGGGCTCGACCCGTTCGACGCCGGGGCGGCCGGGGCATGGCTGCACGGCGCGGCCGCGGCCCACGCCGGAGCCGGCGGGCCGGTGACCGCGCCCGGGGTGGCAGCGGCCCTGCCGGTCGTGTCCCGGATGCTGCTGTTGGGGTGAGGATGCCAAGATGACGGGGTCATGAGCAGCCCAGGCCCCTCGTCCGTGCGCGCGGAGATCGTCGTCGACCTCGACGCCGTCCGGCACAACGTCAGGACCCTCAGGGACCGCGTCGAGGGCCGAGCCGTGATGGCGGTGGTCAAGGCCGACGGCTACGGCCACGGCATGGTCCCCACCGCCCGTGCGGCACGCGAGGCCGGCGCCGAGTGGCTCGGCGTCGCCGTGCTCGAGGAGGCGCTCGCGCTCCGGGCGGCCGGTGACACCGGGCCGATCCTGACCTGGCTCGCCGTGCCGGGGGAGGACCACCGACCTGCGGTCGAGGCGGGCATCGACGTCACCGCCTACACGATCGAGGAGCTCGACGAGATCCGGGCCGCCGCCCGCGACGTCGGCGCCACCGCGCGGGTGCAGCTGAAGATCGACACCGGCCTGTCCCGCGGCGGCTCGACCCAGGAGGCCTGGCCGGACCTGGTGGCCGCCGCGGTCGCCGCCGAGCGCTCCGGCGAGGTGCGCGTCACCGGGATCTGGTCGCACTTCGCCTGCAGCGACGAGCCCGAGCACCCGGCCAACGACGCCCAGGAGGAGGTCTTCCGCTGGGCGGTCGAGCTCGCCGAGCGGTCCGGGCTGCGTCCCGAGGTGCGGCACCTGTGCAACTCCGCCGGTGCCCTGACCAGGCCCAGCGCGTGGTTCGACCTGGTCCGTTGCGGCATCGCCGCCTACGGGCTCACCCCGGCGCCGTCCGTTGCGACGTCGGAGGAGCTCGGCCTGGTCCCGGCGATGACCGTGCAGGCCCGGCTCGCGGTGGTCAAGGGCGTACGCGCCGGGTCCGGGGTGTCCTACGGGCACACCTACGTCACCGCGCACGACACCACCGTCGGCGTGGTCCCGGTCGGGTACGGCGACGGGATCCCGCGCCACGGCTCGTCGCGGGCGCCGGTGCTCGCCGCGGGCCAGGTCCGCCCGATCGCCGGCCGGGTGTGCATGGACCAGTTCGTGCTGGACCTCGGCGACGCCGACGCCGCACCGGGCGACCCCGTGGTGCTGTTCGGCCCCGGCCGCGACGGCGAGCCGACCGCTCAGGACTGGGCCGACGCCTGCGGCACCATCAACTACGAGATCGTCACGCGCATCGGAGGACGCATGCCGCGCAGGTACCTCGGGGAGACCGCCCGATGAACGCTCGTCGCGGGATCGCCGGCCTGGCCGCCGCGGCCGCCGGCACCGTGGTCGCCGGAGGGGTGGCCGCCGCGTTGAAGACCCGACGGGACGTGCGCCGCCGTCGCGCCGAGTCGACCTCGCGTGACGTGTTCGGCACGTTGCGCTCCGCACCGGTCGAGGTGGTCACCACCGACGGGATCACGCTGCACGCCGAGGTCGACGAGCCCGACGAGACCCGCGGCAGGCACAGCGCGGAGCCGACCATCGTCTTCGTGCACGGCTATGCGTTGAACCTCGACTGCTGGCACTTCCAACGCGCGCACTTCCGTGGCCGGCACCGGCTGGTGTTCTACGACCAGCGCTCGCACGGCCGGTCGGAGCGGTCGGAGCTGGAGCACGCCACGATCGACCAGCTCGGCCACGACCTGCACTCGGTGATCGAGCAGCTCGCCCCCGACGGTCCGGTGATCCTCGTCGGCCACTCGATGGGTGGGATGACGATCATGTCGCTGGCCGACCACCACCCCGAGCTGTTCGGTGACCGGGTCGTCGGCGTCGGCCTGGTGTCGACCACGGCCGGTGGCCTGAAGACGCACCGGGTGATCAACCCCTACCTCCCCGACCGGGTGATGCAGCAGGTGACTCCCCGCGCGATGGCCCTGCTGGCGAGGGCGCCCGGCCTCGTCGACGGCGCCCGGCGCAGCGGCTCCGACCTCGGCTTCCTGGTCACCAGCAAGATGGCCTTCGGCTCGGACGACGTGCCCACGCCGTACATCGAGTTCGTCGACGAGATGCTCTCCCAGACGCCGTTCGAGGTGATCGCGGAGTTCTTCCCGAACTTCGACACCCTCGACAAGTGGCGGGTCCTGAACGCCTTCGAGAAGGTCCCCACCGTGATCGTCTGCGGCACCGAGGACGTGCTGACCTCGATCGGCCACAGCCGCAAGATGGCCTCGCGGGTCCGCGGTGCCCAGCTCGTGGAGGTCAGCGGCGCCGGCCACATGGTGATCCTGGAGAGCAGCGAGCAGGTCAACGCCGCGCTCGAGCGGATGGTCGAGGACGCTCTCGCCGAGGGGGCGGCATGAGCGTGCAGGTCCTGCCCGGCGCGGTGGAGGTGCACCCGGTCGGCCCCGAGCGCGCCGGCGACGTGCTGACCGTCGTACACGCCGCGTTCGGTGCCCGTCCTGTTCTCGACCCGCCGTCGACGGCCACCGACGAGACCGTGGAGTCCGTCGCCGCGGCGCTCGCCGCGCACCCCGGGCTGCTGGCGGTGAGCGAGGGCGTGCCGGTCGGCGCCATGCTGCTCGAGCCCGACGGCCCGCTGCTGCGGATGCGCCGGGTGTCGGTCACCCCCGATGCGCAGAGCAGCGGGGTGGCCGGGGCGCTGGTCGGCTCGGCCGAGCGGGTCGCCACCGAGGAGGGGTACGACGGTCTGGTGCTCGCCGCACGCGCGGAGCTGCCGGCCACCGTGGAGTTCTGGCAGCACCTCGGCTACGCCGAGACCGACCGCGAAGGGACCTGGCTGACCATGGCGAAGGCGCTGCCCGTCGAGCGGGAGGCCCCCGACGCCGAGGACACCCGCCGGCTCGGGGAGCAGCTGGCCAAGGTGCTCCGGGCCGGCGACCTGCTGATCCTCACCGGTGACCTGGGCGCGGGGAAGACCACGTTCACCCAGGGCCTCGGTGAGGGCCTGGGTGTGCGCGGCGGGGTGACCTCGCCGACGTTCGTGATCTCCCGGGTGCACCCCTCGCTGGTCGGCGGGCCGGCGCTGGTGCACGTCGACGCCTACCGGCTCGGCGGCATCGAGGAGCTCGACGGCCTCGACCTCGACACCTCCCTCGACGACGCGGTCACGGTCGTGGAGTGGGGCGAGGGCGTCGCCGAGGGGCTGGCCGAGACCCGGCTCGAGGTGACGATCACCCGTCCCCGCGGCGAGGATCCCGACGGCGGCTCCGACACGCGGCACCTGCGGTTCACTCCGGTCGGCGGCCGGTGGATCGGTGCCGGGCTGCACGAGGTCCTCGCGTAACCTTCCTGGCGTGCTGCTCGCCTTCGACACCGCCACCCCCGCCGTCACCGTCGCCGTGTACGACGGTCAGGACGTCGTCGGACAGCGGACGACGGTCGACGCGATGCGACACGGCGAGCTGCTCGCACCGAGCATCAGCGCGGTGCTCGAGGAGGCCGGGATCGTCCGGCAGGACCTGACCGCGATCGCCGTGGGTGTCGGACCGGGTCCGTTCACCGGGCTGCGCGTCGGCCTCGTCACCGCCCGGACCCTCGGCGCCGTGCTGCACATCCCGGTCTACGGGGTGTGCACGCTCGACGTGCTGGCCGCCGAGGCGGTCGACGCCGGCACGGTCGCCGGACGGTTCCACGTCGCCACCGACGCCCGCCGCAAGGAGGTGTACTTCGCCGCCTACGACGCCGACGGCGTCCGCCTCGACGGGCCGCACGTCGTCAAGCCGGCCGCCGTCGCCACGGACGGCCCGGTCGTGGGCCGCGGCGCGGTGCTCTACCCCGACGCGTTCCCCGACGGCCGCGGCCCGGAGAACCCGAGCGCCGGGATGCTGGCCCGGGTGGTGGCCGAGGAGCGCGCCGAGCTGCACGACCCCGAGCCGATGTACCTGCGACGCCCCGACACCGCCGAGCCCCACAAGCCCAAGCGGGTCTCGTGACCCTGCCGTCGGTGACCCTGCGCCCGGCCACCGCGGCGGACGTGCCGGCGATCGCGGCGCTCGAGGTGGAGCTCTTCGGCGTCGACGCCTGGTCGGCCGACGCCGTGGCCGGTGAGGTCGAGGGCACCGGCCGGCACGCGGTCGTGGCGGCGGAGGCGGAGCAGCTGGTCGGCTACGCCGTCACCTGGACAGCCGGCGAGGTGGCCGACCTGCAGCGGATCGCGGTGCGGACCGACCGGCAACGGCAGGGGATCGCCCGCGCCCTGCTCGACGCGGTCCTCGCCCGGGCCCGGGCGGTCGGGACCGAGCGGATGCTGCTCGAGGTGAGCGCGGCCAACGCACCGGCGCTCGCGTTCTACACCGACGCCGGCTTCACCGAGATCGACCGTCGTCGCCGCTACTACCGCGACGGCAGCGACGCGGTCGTGATGCAGCACTCGTTGGCCGCCCGCCGACCCGAGGGAGAATGAAGGACATGCCAACCAACGACGGGCCCCTGGTGCTCGGCATCGAGACCTCCTGCGACGAGACCGGTGTCGGGATCGTCCGCGGCCACACCCTGCTCGCCGACGCCGTCGCCTCCAGCGTCGAGGAGCACGCCCGCTTCGGCGGGGTCGTGCCCGAGGTCGCCTCGCGTGCCCACCTCGAGGCGATGGTGCCGACGATCGAGCGCGCCTGCGACACCGCCGGCGTCTCCCTCGACGACGTCGACGCCATCGCGGTGACCAGCGGCCCCGGCCTGGCCGGCGCGCTGCTCGTCGGGGTGGCAGCCGCGAAGGCGCTCGCCGTCGGGCTCGGCAAGCCGATCTACGGCGTGAACCACCTCGCCGCGCACGTCGCGGTCGACCAGCTCGAGCACGGGCCGCTGCCCGAGCCGTGCATCGCGATGCTGGTCAGCGGCGGGCACTCCTCGCTGCTCCGGGTGGAGGACGTCACCACCGGGGTGGACCCGTTGGGCGCCAGCATCGACGACGCCGCCGGCGAGGCGTTCGACAAGGTCGCCCGGCTGCTCGGCCTGCCGTTCCCCGGTGGGCCCCACGTCGACAGGGCCGCGCGGTCCGGCAGCTCGGTGGCGATCGACTTCCCGCGCGGTCTGACCTCGGGCCGCGACCTGGAGCGGCACCGCTTCGACTTCTCCTTCTCCGGCCTCAAGACGGCCGTGGCCCGCTGGGTGGAGGCGCGCGAGCGCTCCGGCGAGGCGGTGCCGGTGAACGACGTCGCGGCCTCGTTCCAGGAGGCGGTGTGCGACGTGCTCACCCGCAAGGCGGTGGACGCGGCCGTCGTACACGGCATCGACGACATCCTGATCGGCGGCGGCGTGGCGGCGAACTCCCGACTGCGGGTGCTCGCCGAGGAACGCGCCGCGGCCAAGGGGATCCGGGTGCGCGTGCCGCGGCCGGGCCTGTGCACCGACAACGGTGCGATGGTCGCGGCACTCGGCTCCGAGCTGGTCGCCCGCGGTCGCGCCGCCTCGTCCCTGGACCTGCCCGCGGACTCCAGCCTGCCGGTCACGACCGTCGTCGCCTGACCTTCAGGGCTGGGTGGCGAACCGGATCGGTGAGGGCATCTCGTAGTCCTCGCCGGTGACCGGGTCCGAGGCGACCTCCATGCTGCCGTCGAGACCGAACCGGACCACCCTCGACTCCAGCCCGTCGACGACCGTGGCGAGCACGTGCGCCTCGTCCTCCCAGACCGGGTCGCCGAGGAAGAGCTGGCCGTCGCGGTCCTGCTCGAACTCGGTGAGCACGTCGCCGGTCTGCGCGGAGAGGATCGCGAAGCCGCGTGGGCCCACTCCGTCTCCGTCCGACGGGGTGCCGACCACGTAGCGGCCGTCCGGGCTGAACTTCTCCAGCGTCCAGTCGCAGGTCTTGCCGAACAGCTGGTTGCCGGTCTTGTAGGACACCACCGTCCAGCAGGAGGTGCCGTCTTCGTTGTAGGACAGCTGGCCGGCGACCAGACCCTGCGCCTGCGAGGTGCCGCGGGCCGAGATCAGCTTCGGGTTGGCCGGCACCTCGTAGACCTTCGACCGCTCGTCGTACACATAGACCTGGCCGGGGTCACCCTCTGTCTTGAACACGAGGACCCCGTTGCCGGCGTACCCGACCGGGGTGAGCGGCCTGGTGCCGTCCGGGTCCTCCACGGTGCGGGCGTCCAGTCCCGTCGCGTCGAAGATCTGCTGCTTGCCGCCGTCCACCTGGCTATAGGCCACCTGGGTCCCGGCCTGGTTCACCGCCAGCCCGGGTGCGGACGGCATGGAGTCCCGGACCGTCCCGTCCGCGTCGAGGAAGTCGCGGGTGTACTCGCCGTTCTCCTGCCACAGGGCGACCCAGCCGTCGTCGAACGGAGCGATCTGCTGGTACTCCCGCTCCAGCTGCACGCGGGTGCCGTCGGCCCGCACCAGCTCGGTGCCCAGGAGGTAGTCGATCCCGGGCTCCGCGCCGCGCTCGAGACCGTCGAGCGTGAGCGTCACGGGGCCGGACGGCGCGGTGGGGGCCTCGCTCGGCGTGGCCTGCGTGGGGCTGGTCGCGAAGGTGGGTTGCCGGTCCGGCTGCCCGGCACCGTCGAGCGCGGAGTTCACCGCCACGCCCGTCGGCAGCGCGATGCTCGCGACGAGTGCAGCGACGCCGCCGGTGACCAGGTGCCGGCGCCGCTGGATCCGCTTCGCGCTCTGCCGCACCGCGGCGAAGCCGATCGGGTGCCCGCCGACGTCGCTGGAGCGCTCCCGGAGCTCGTGGACCAGCAGGTCCTTCTCGTCGAGGTTGTTCATCGCTCCTCCTCCCCGTCACGGGTCAGCATCGGTTGGGTGTGCACGCGTTCGCGCAGGGCGGCCAGGGCTCGGCTGGACTGGGACTTCACGGTGCCCACCGAGATCCCGAGGATGTCGGCGACCTCGGCCTCGCTGAGGTCCTCGTAGTAGCGCAGGACGACCACGGCCCGCTGCTTGCGCGGCAGGGTTTGCACGAACTCCCACAGCGCGGACCGCTCGCCGTGGTCGGGCCGGTCCTCGACCCCGGTGTGGTCGGGGATCGTGTCGGTGGCGAACTCCTTGCGCTTCCACGCGCGTCGCCACAGCGAGTTGTGCTCGTTGACCATGATCCGCCGGACGTAGCCGTCGACGAGCTCGCGGCGCTGCACCTTGTCCCAGGACAGGTACAGCTTCGCCAGCGAGGTCTGCACCAGGTCCTCGGCGCTGTGCTGGTCACCGGTGAGGAGGTAGGCGGTGCGCAGCAGGGCAGGCTGGCGGGCCGCCATGTACTGCTCGAACTCGGCGTCGCGCGCGGATCTCGCGCTGGAGGACTCCCTCCCCATCTGCACCCCCGTCTGGGTCACCAGCTGCACCTTTCCCACATCCTCTCGGCTTCCGCGCCCCCAAGACGCGAAAACCGCGCCGGAGGTTGCATCCGCCGCCCCTCCGGTGGTCGAGCCCCGGTGGTCGAGCCCGTCGAGACCCCGGTGGCCGACCCGGCAGGATGGGGGTCGTGCTGGAGATCCTGTTCGCCGTCGTACTCCTCGTGGCCGGAGCCGGCCTGCTGACCGCGGGAGCCGAGGCGTTCGCCGAGCACATCGGCGAGGCGGCCTCGCGGCTGGGGGTCAGCGTGCTGGCGCTCGGGGTGCTGCTCGCCGGCGCGGAGCCCGAGGAGGCGGTGACCGCGATGCTGGCCGCGGGGCAGGGCCACCCCGCGCTCGCCGCCGGGGACGCGATCGGCGCCAACCTGGTGATCCTCACCCTCACCGTCGGGCTGGCGGCGCTGCTCGCGCCGCTGCCGGTGAGCCGTCGAGTGGTGGAGTACGGCGGTGCAGCTGCTGCCGTGGGTCTGCTCGCCGTCGTGCTGATGTGGAACGGCGTGCTCGGACGAGGGGAGGGCACCGTGCTGGTGCTCGCCTACGTCGCGGGAGTGGTCTGGGTGTGGCGCCGGGAGCAGGAACCTCCCGTGATCGGCGAGCTGGCCGAGCTCGCCGAGGAGGAGGACCGGGGCCAGGGGCGTGACGAGGAGCCGGCCAGGGCGCTGCTGCTGGTGCTCGTCGGCCTGCTCGGGATGGTCGTCGGTGGGTTCCTCGCGGTGCGGGGAGCTCGCGGCCTGGTGGACGCGTTCGACGCCACCGAGTCCGTGATCGGGCTGACCGTGCTGGCGCTGGCCACCAGCGCGGAGATGGTCGCCCTGGTCCTCGCCGCCCACCGGCGCGGGGTCACCGAGATCGCGCTCGCCGGCGCGGTCGGGTCGGTGGCCTACAACGCGACGGTCACGCTGGGCCTCGCGGCGTGGGTCGACCCGCTCCTGCTGGGCCGGAGCTCGCCGGTGCTCACGATCGGCCTCGTGACAGCCGCCCTGCCGTTGCTGCTCCTGGCGGGCCGCCGTACCGGGACACTGCCCCGGCCGCTCGGTCTCCTGCTCGTCGCCGGCTACCTCGTCGCCACCGGCTGGCTCTTCACCCGCTGACGCCGGGCCGGCGAATCAGATCGACCGAGTAGAGCTGTCGACCGGGTCAGTAGGGTGACGGGAGTCGCCGTACGAGCACCGGGAGGCAGCAGTGCAGCAGGTCCGAGGAGTCATCGCGCGGTCCAAGGGCGCGCCGGTCGAGGTCGTCACGATCAACGTGCCCGACCCGGGCCCCGGCGAGGCGGTGGTGAAGGTACAGGCCTGCGGGGTCTGCCACACCGACCTGCACTACCGGGAGGGCGGCATCAACGACGAGTTCCCGTTCCTGCTCGGCCACGAGGCCGCGGGCGTCGTCGAGGCGGTCGGTGAGGGCGTGGAGAGCGTCGCCCCCGGTGACTTCGTGATCCTCAACTGGCGCGCGGTGTGCGGCAACTGCCGGGCCTGTGACCGCGGTGAGCCGTGGTACTGCTTCGCCACCCACAACGCCGCCCAGAAGATGACCCTCGAGGACGGCACCGAGCTGACCCCGGCCCTGGGCATCGGCGCGTTCGCCGACAAGACGCTGGTGCACTCCGGCCAGTGCACGAAGGTGGACCCGTCCGCCGACCCGGCAGCGGTCGGCCTGCTGGGCTGCGGCGTGATGGCCGGCATCGGCGCGGCGATCAACACCGGCCAGGTCCGCCGGGGCCAGTCCGTCGCGGTGATCGGCTGCGGTGGCGTCGGATCGGCCGCGGTGATGGGCGCCCGGCTGGCGGGTGCGTCGAAGGTCATCGCCGTCGACATCGACGACAGGAAGCTCGAGTGGGCAAAGGGGATGGGCGCCACCCACACCGTGAACAGCAAGCAGACCGACCCGGTCGAGGCGGTCCAGGAGCTCACCGGCGGCTTCGGCGCCGACGTGGTGATCGACGCGGTCGGCCGGCCGGAGACCTGGAAGCAGGCGTTCTACGCCCGTGACCTCGCCGGCACCGTCGTGCTCGTCGGCGTGCCCACCCCGGACATGAAGGTCCCCGACCTGCCGCTGCTGGACTTCTTCGGGCGCGGCGGTTCGCTGAAGTCGAGCTGGTACGGCGACTGCCTCCCGTCGCGCGACTTCCCGATGCTCGTCGACCTCTACCAGCAGGGCCGGCTCGACCTCGACGCGTTCGTCACCGAGCGGATCGGGCTCGACGACGTCGAGGCGGCCTTCGAGCACATGCACCACGGCGAGGTCCTCCGCTCCGTGGTGATCCTCTGACCGACGTACCTCCCCGACCCTCCCGAGGAGCACCCATGACCGGCACCGAGTGCCCGCGCACCCGCATCGACCACACCGTCACCAGCGGCACGTTCAGCCTCGACGGGCAGACCTTCGACGTCGACAACAACGTGTGGGTGGTCGGTGACGACCACGAGTGCGTCGTGATCGACGCGCCGCACGACGTCACACGGATCCTGGCCGCGGTGGGGGAGCGGCAGGTGAAGGGGATCTTGTGCACGCACGCCCACGACGACCACGTCCGAGTGGCCCCGCGGCTGCGCCAGGAGACGCAGGCGCCGATCTTCCTGCACCCCGACGACCGGCCGGTGTGGGAGCTGACCCACCCCGACGAGCTGTGGGACGTCGACCTCGCCGACGGCCAGATCATCGAGGTCGGCGACATCCGGCTGCAGGTGATCCACACACCCGGCCACGCCCCCGGCGCGGTGTGCTTCTACGCCGAGGAGCTCGGCTGCGTCTTCACCGGCGACACGCTGTTCAACGGCGGACCGGGCGCCACGGGCAGGTCGTTCAGCGACCACGACACGATCGTCGCGTCGATCCGCGAGCGGCTGTTCGCACTGCCCGACAGCACGGTCGTGCACACCGGGCACGGCGAGGACACGACGATCGGCGCGGAGAAGGCCAACCTGGGCTGAGCTCCGGGGCTCAGAGCCTGAGGAGCGCCTCGCGCATGCCCTGCTCCGCCTCGTCGCCGAGCTTCTTGAACGCCGGGGCGAGCAGCGGCGCGGCGAACCGCGCCAGGCCCTTGAAGTCGAACCGCGCCACGTAGCGCACCTCGGTGCCCGACGCTGTCGGCCGGAACGTCATCGTGTCGTGCGCCACCACGGTCTTGTTCTCCCCGCGCAGCGCGAACACCTCGCCCGGCACGATCCGCTCGACCACGTAGGTCAGCTCGGTCTCGCGGCCGGCGAACTTGGAGACGTTGCGGTACGCCGTACCGACCCCGCCGTCACCGCTCACCCGCTCGGTCCGCACCGTCCCGGGGTCCCACTCGTTGGTCGTCGTGAAGTCGCTGAGGTAGGCGAACACGGCCGCGACCGGCCGGTCGACGGTGACGGTGCGTTCGATGGTGGTCGTCATGCACCGACGCTAGCCCGCCGGTGGTGACCCGGCACCGGCCGCGTCTATGGTCAGGGGTCACACGCTTGAACGTGCTTCGAGGGGGAACGAGTACACCGTGATCGCGACCTACCGTCTTCAGCTGCATGCCGGTTTCACCTTCGCGGACGCCGAAGCCCGGGTCGCCTACCTCGCCAGTCTCGGTGTCACGCACCTCTATCTCTCCCCGGTCCTCCAGGCCGTCCCCGGCTCCCTGCACGGGTACGACGTCCTCGACCACACCCGCATCAGCGACGAGCTCGGCGGCGAGGACGGGCTCGTCTCCCTGGCCGAGACAGCGCGCGAGCACGGCCTGGGGATCGTCGTCGACGTGGTGCCCAACCACATGGCCTTCGTCGCCCCCGAGCACGCCAACGCCCCGCTCTGGCAGACCTTGCGCGAGGGACGGGAGGCGGCGACCGCGCACTGGTTCGACATCGACTGGGACGCCGGCGGCGGCAAGCTGGGCCTGCCGATCCTGGGTGGGACGCTGGAGGAGGCGCTCGCCGCCGGCGAGATCACCCGGGACGAGTACGACGGTCAGCCGGTGCTGTGCTACTTCGACCACGTGCTCCCGGTCGCACCGGGCACGAGCGACGGCGACCTCGCCGAGGTGCTCGACAGACAGCACTACGTGCTGGCGAACTGGCGCGACAGCGACGCGATGCTCAACTACCGCAGGTTCTTCGACGTCACCGAGCTGATCGCGGTGCGGGTCGAGCTGCCCGACGTCTTCGAGGCGACCCACCGGCTGCTGCTCGACCTGAACCACCGCGGGATCATCGAGGGGTTCCGCATCGACCACCCCGACGGCCTCGCCGACCCGGAGGGTTACCTGCAGCAGCTGCGCGACGCGACGGTCAACGGCACCGGCATCTGGGTGGAGAAGATCCTCGAGGGGGAGGAGAGGCTGCCCTCGTCGTGGCCCTGCGACGGCACCACCGGCTACGACGCGATGCGGGCGGTGACCACCGCCCTCGTCGACCCCGAGCCGCTGCCGGTGCTCGACGAGTGCTGGGTGCAGGCCGGCGGCGGGCTGGACCTGGAGAACGCGGTCGAGCGCGCCAAGCGCAAGGTCGTCGACGAGCTGCTCGGCCCGGAGGTGCAGCGGCTCACCCGCCGTGCCTGCGACGCGCTGCCGGACCTCGACGAGGAGCGGGTCACCGACGCGGTCGTCGAGCTGCTGGTCGCCAGCGAGGTCTACCGCGCCTACGTCCGTCCCGACGAGCGGCTGTCCCCGTTGGCGCGCAAGCGGCTCGAGCAGGCGCGCCAGGAAGCGGTCGCGGCGCGGCCCGACCTGGAGTTCGAGCTGAACGCCCTCGCCGACATCGCCAAGGCCGAGGAGCCCGATGACGAGCACTCGCTGGACTTCGCGATCCGGCTGCAGCAGACGTGGGGGCCGGTGATGGCCAAGGGGATCGAGGACACCACGTTCTACCGCTGGCACCGGCTCGTCGCGCTCAACGAGGTCGGCGGCGACCCGGCGGTCCTCGAGCGGGCCGAGCCCGCGATCATGCACGAGTGGGCCGCGCACCAGCAGCGGCACTGGCCGCTGTCGATGACCACGCTGTCCACCCACGACACCAAGCGCAGCGAGGACGTCCGTGCGCGCCTGCTGGCCGTCGCCCAGGACACCATCGCGTGGGAGGACTGCTCCAAGCTCTACCGGGAGGCGGCCGACGAGGCGGGGGTCGACCGGCCGACCGCGCACCTGCTGTGGCAGACGATCGTCGGCGCCGGCCCGCTGCCGCAGGACCGGCTGCACGCCTACCTCACCAAGGCGATGCGCGAGGCCAAGCGGCACACCGCCTGGGTCGACGGCGACCCGGACTACGAGGCACGGGTGCTCGCCTTCGCCGACCACGCGATGTCGCCGGGCCCGCTGCGCGCCTGCGTCGACGAGGCGGTGCTGGAGAACACCGAGGGGATCCGGGCCACCGTCCTCGGGCAGAAGCTGCTGCAGCTGCTGCTGCCCGGCACCGCCGACACCTACCAGGGCTGCGAGGTCGTGAACCTCTCCCTGGTCGACCCCGACAACCGCCGCCCGGTCGACTACGACGCGCTCGAGGCCCGGCTGCGCCGGCTGGAGGAGCAGCGACCCGAGTCGCTGGACGACGAGAAGCTGCTGGTCACCTCGCGCGCGCTGCGCGTGCGCCGCGAGCTGCGCGGCGCGTTCGGCGACGACGCGACCTACGAGCCGCTCGCCTCGACGACCGAGCACGCGGTCGGCTTCGTCCGCACCGGCCAGGTGGCGGCCGTCGTCACCCGGGCCCCGCGACGCCTGGTCGACGCCGGCGGCTGGCAGGACCAGACGGTCACCCTGCCCCCGGCCGACGGCACCTGGCGCGACGAGCTCACCGGCCGCAGCCACGCTGCCGGCGAGCTCCGCTGCGCCGACCTGTTCGCGACGATGCCCGTGGCCCTGCTCGTGGCGCGGTGAGAGAGGACCCGATGCGCGAGTTCACGCTGTGGGCGCCCCGCGCCGAGACGGTCGACCTGGTGCTCGGCGACCAGCGGCACCCGATGGCCCCCGGCGACGGCGGTCACTGGCACGTCGCGGTCGAGGCCGCACCCGGTACGACGTACGCCTTCTCCCTCGACGGCGGCGACCCGCGCCCCGACCCCCGCGGGCTGCGGCTGCCCGACGGCCCGCACGGCATGTCGCAGCTGTTCGACCCCGCCGACTTCGCCTGGACCGACCAGCGCTGGACCGGCGTGCCGCTCGAGGGCGCGGTGATCTACGAGCTCCACGTCGGCACCTTCACCCCCGAGGGCACCCTCGACGCGGCGGTCGACCGGCTCGACCACCTCGTCGACCTCGGGGTCACCCTCGTCGAGCTGATGCCGCTGGCGCCGTTCCCCGGCAGCCGTGGCTGGGGCTACGACGGGGTCGCCCCCTACGCGGTGCATGAGGTCTACGGCGGGCCGGCCGCGCTGCAGCGGTTCGTCGACGCCGCCCACGGGCGGGGGCTCGGGGTCTGCCTCGACGTGGTCTACAACCACCTCGGCCCGGACGGGAACTACCTCGGCGAGTTCGGGCCGTACCTGACCGACACCCACCACACGCCGTGGGGTGCCGCGCTCAACCTCGACGCCCCCGACAGCGAGCCGGTCCGCCGCTGGGTCCTGGACAACGTCCGCCAGTGGTTCCACGACTTCCGGGTCGACGCACTCCGGCTGGACGCGGTCCATGAGCTGCACGACGACCGCGCAGTGCACCTGCTCGAGGAGATGTCGCGGGAGGTCGACGAGCTCGCCGCCCGGGAGGGCAGGCGGCTGTGGCTGATCGCCGAGTCCGACCGCAACGACCCGCGCACGGTCACCCCGCGCGGCCGGGCCGACGCGGTGGGCGGGCTCGGGTTGCACGCCCAGTGGGCCGACGACGTCCACCACGCGCTGCACGTCGCGCTGACCGGCGAGACGCAGGGCTACTACAGCGACTTCGCCGATCCGGGCGCGCTGGAGAAGGCGATGCGCAGCCCGTTCTTCCACGACGGCACGTGGTCGTCGTTCCGGGGCAGGCGGCACGGCCGGCCGGTCGACGCCGCCTCGGTGCCGGGCTGGCGGTTCGTCGCCTCGCTGCAGACCCACGACCAGGTCGGCAACCGCGCGACCGGCGACCGGATCTCGGCCACCGTGCCGCCGGGTCTGCTGGCCTGCGGCGCGGCGCTGCTGCTGACCGCGCCGTGGACGCCGATGCTGTTCATGGGCGAGGAGTGGGGCGCGAGCACCCCGTGGCAGTACTTCACCGACCACACCGACCCCGAGCTCGGCGAGGCGGTGCGGCAGGGACGACGCGCGGAGTTCGCCTCGCACGGCTGGGACGAGAACGACGTACCCGACCCACAGGCCGAGGCCACCTTCACCGCCTCGAGGCTGGACTGGTCCGAGCGCGACAGCGGCGACCACGCGCGCCTGCTGCAGTGGTACCGCGACCTGATCCACCTGCGTCGCGAGCAGCGGGACCTGCACGACCCGCACCTCGGCCGGGTCCGCGCCAGGCACGACCACGACACCGGCCTGTTCACGATGGAGCGCGGCCGGCACCGGGTGCTGGTCAACCTCTCCGCGGCCGAGGTGCGCACCGAGGCCGTCGGCGAGGTGCTGCTGAGCTGGGAGCCGGGGGTCGCCGTGGTCGACGGTGTCGTGGAGGTGCCGCCGCACTGCGCCGTGGTCGTCGGTCCGTGACCCGTCGCTCGCGCCCGCACCCGCTGGCCTGTAAGGATCGACCGATGACCATCCGCCGCGCCTCCGTCGCCTCGCTCGTGCTCGGCCTGCTGCTCAGTGCCTGCACGCTCGGCGGCGCGAGCGACGACGGGGTCGGTTCATCGCCGGCCGCCGAGCTGTCCGGCGCCCAGGCCCGCGACCGGCACGCCGCCCGGGACCGGGTCACGCTCGCCGCGATGAGCGCCCGGGTGAGCGGACAGGTCCACGCGCCGGAGCCGGCCACCACCGGCTGGGGCCCGACGGTCGCCGAGCTGCGGCGCGCGCGCCGGATCGCGGCCCGGCTGCCGCTGGCGAAGCTCGCAGGCCAGGTCATCGTGGCCGAGTACGACGGGCGCCGGGCGCCGACCGGGCTGGTGAACGGGCTGCACCTCGGCGGCGTGATCGTCATGGCCGACAACATCGGCGGCACCGCCGCGCTGCGCCGCAGCAACCGCGCCCTGCAGGCTGCCGCTCGTGACGCCGGCCGCCGCTGGCCGGTGTTCATCGGGGTCGACCAGGAGGGCGGCATCGTCGAGCGGGTCAAGGGCGCCGCGACCCGGTTCCCGACGTTCATGAGCACCGGCGCCGCCGGCAACGCCACCCTCTCCCGCCGGGCCGCGGCGGCCAGCGGCGCCGAGCTGCGCAACCTCGGGTTCAGCGTCGTGTTCGCCCCCGATGCCGACGTCACCTCCGGGCCCGACGACCCGACCATCGGATCGCGCTCGGCGAGCAGCCGGCCGAAGGTGGTCGCCCGCCAGATGAACGCCGCCGTCGACGGCTACCTCAGTGCCGGCGTCGTCCCGGTGGTCAAGCACTTCCCCGGGCACGGCTCGGTGACCGCCGACAGCCACGTCGAGCTCCCCGTGCAGCGCAAGACGTTGCGGCAGCTGCGAGCCGGCGACCTCGTGCCGTTCCGCTCGGCTGTCGAGCAACGGGTGCCGTCGGTGATGGTCGCCCACATCGACGTGCGTGCGGTCGACCCGCGGACGCCCTCGACGGTGTCGCGCAAGGTGGTCACCGGGCTGCTGCGCCGCGACCTCGGGTTCTCCGGCCTCGTGGTCAGCGACGCGATGAACATGGCCGCGGTCGCGAACCGGTTCTCCAGCGGCGAGGCCGCGGTCAGGGCGCTGGCCGCCGGTGTCGACGTCGTGCTGATGCCCCCGGACCCGCGGGCCGCCCGCGACGCGATCGTCGGCGCGGTGCGGAGCGGGCGGCTCTCCCGCGGCCGGGTCGAGTCGGCGGCCGCTCGCCAGATCGCGGTGCTCCTGCACCAGCGCGCGACCGAGCCGTCGCTGACCCGCCGGCCCGGGACGAGCGGGCGAGCGTCGTACCTGCTCTCGGCGGGGGCGGCGACGGTCGTCGCCGGACCGTGCCGGGGCAGGCTGGTCGGCGGCGCCGTGCGCGCGACCGGCCCGGCCGACGCCGTCGCCCGGTTCGACGCGGCCGCGCGGGCTGCGGGACTGCGGACCGGTGCAGGCACCGAGGTCGCCCTCATCGGCTACCGGGGCGGAGCACGTTTCGCCGACGTGGTGGTCAGCCTGGACACGCCCTACGTGCTCGGGCGCAGCTCGGCGCGGGTGGCGAAGCTCGCGATGTACGGCGACACCCCCGGCGCGATGAAGGCACTGGTGCGTGTCCTGCTCGGCAAGGCGCGGGCGCCGGGTCACCTCCCGGTGCCGGTCACGGGCGTCCAGCGCACCGGCTGCTGACCGGGCCCTCGGGCCTGCGCCGGGCCGTCAGCCGAGCGAGTACTCCAGCACCAGCTCGTACCCGTCCTCGCTGTGACCGGCGATCCGCAGCTGCCCCTCGCCCCGGAGTCCGGCCAGCTCGCCGGTGCCCATGCCGGGGAGCACCTCGACGCGCACCGTGACCGCATCCGCGTCGTGCTCGCCCACGTGCCGGAGCACGAACGAGCCCTCGCGGCCCTCCAGCGAGCCGGTGACGTGCTCGAGGCCGAACGCCGGGGCCGAGCCCGGGTGGTAGGCCAGCAGGTAGGCCATCGTCGAGGAGCCGACGAGGTCGCCGGTGTAGGTGTAGCCCGCCTCCACCCGGCTCATCCCGCGGGTGGGGGTGTAGACCTCGCCGTGCCGGGTCCCCGTCCCGTCGATGTCGACCAGCGTGGTCTCTGACCACGACGAGACCTGGAACCGCGTGACTGCCTGGTGTGTGTAGGTGATGGTGTCCATGCCGGCCAACCTAGGAACCGCCGGAGACCCGGTCTTGAACAAACGCGACGACTAGCATCGGGGCTCGTGAGCACCGGCGAGAGCGTCCCGCGGGGGAGGCCCGAGGCGATCGTGCGGCCGCGCGCGGGCGCGGAGGTGTTCCGCGTCGAGCGGTTCGCGCCACGACCCGAGCTGGCGGAGTACGTCGACTACCACTGGCTGGTGCACTGGGACGTGCCGGGACGACACCGTCAGGAGGTCGTGCCGCAGCCGCGGGTGCACGTCGCGGCCGAGCACGGTCGGCTGCTCGTGCACGGCCTCAGCCGAGAGCCGTTCGAACGGGTTCTCACCGGCTCTGGGCTCGTCCTCGGGACCGCCTTCCACCCCGCCGGCTTCCGGCCGCTGCTGACACGGTCCGTGGGGAGCATCGCCGAGACGGTGCTCCCAGGGCACGAGGTGCTGGGGGTGGACGACCGGGCGGCGGCGGAGCGGATCCTCGCCGACGGGCCGGCCGAGGAGCTCGTGCGAGCCATCGAGGACTACCTGCTGGAGACCTGTCCGGAGCCCGACGAGACCGCCCGACGCGTGCGCGGCCTGGTGGAGGAGGCCGAACGCCGCCACGACCTCCGCCGGGCCGAGGACCTGGCAGCAGTCGCCGGCACCAGCCTGCGCTCGCTGCAGCGGCTGTTCACCGAGTACGTCGGCGTCGGCCCCAAGTGGGTGATCCAGCGGTTCCGCATCCTCGAGGCCGCGGCGGCTGCGACGGGTGACCGGCCCGTCGACTGGTCCGCACTCGCGCAGGAGCTCGGCTTCAGCGACCAGGCCCACCTCACCCGGGCGTTCCGCCAGGTGGTGGGCTCCCCGCCGGAGACCTACCGCCGCGATCCCGCTACCTGAGCCGCCCGGACGTCCCGACGGGTCAGCGCACCGGGCGGACCAGCAGTGCGGTGCCCTTGCCCGCCACCCGGGTGAGTACGACGGTCGCCTCGGCGTCGCCCTTCAGCGCCAGCCGGCGCCGGAGCTCCTCGGGCACCACGTCGACACCGCGCTTCTTGATGGTCAGCCGGCCGATGCCGCGCAGCCGCAGCGCGGCCTTGAGCGCCTTCTCCTTGTAGGGCAGCTCCTCGAGCACCTCGTAGCTGCGGGCGAACGGCGTGGTGAACCCGGAGTCGCTGGTGACGTAGGCGATGTGCTCGTCGACCAGCCCGCCGTGCACGCCGGCGGCGACCGCGGTGACCAGCCCGGCCCGGATCACCGCGTCGTCGGGCTCGTAGAGGTACCTGCCCACCGCCCGCACCGACCGGTCACCGGGGTCGTCCTCGTCGGTGATGCTCGCCAGGCCGGTCGGCCGGACCACCGTCGCGCGACGGGTGACGGTCGCCAGCTGCGGCGACCACAGCGAGGCCTCCTTCAGGTCGCCGTCGTCGCTGACCCACTCGGCCTCGACGCCGGGCGGCACCAGGTCGTGCGGGATGCCGGGGGCGACCTTCACGACCGAGGGCCGGTGGAGCAGCCGCTCGACGAACGACCAGGGCGGTGCGTAGGCGTCGACGTCGAACACCCGGCCGCGGTCGGTGCGCCGCGCGGGGTCGGCGAAGACCACGCCGAAGGCGGTCAGGTCCAGCGCCTCGGCGTCGGCGACCTGCACCGCCCCGCCGAGCCCGAGCGCCGTGAGGTTGGCGCCCGCGACGGCCACCCGCAACGGGTCCCGGTCGATGCCGGCGGCGGTGAGCCCGGCCCGCGCGAACGCGACCAGGTCGCCGCCGATACCGCAGCCGACGTCCAGCACGGAGGCGGGGGCGGCTGCGGCGACGCGTGCCGCACGGTGCTCGGCGACCCGCAGCCGGGTGGCCTGCTCGAGCCCCTCGGGGGTGAAGTACATCGAGACGGCGAGATCGCCGAACTTATCGCGCGCCCGGAGCCGGAGCTCGACCTGGGTCATCGCCGCGGCCACCTGCTCAGGGGCGGCCTCGCGGCGCAGCACCTCGGCCGCGGGCAGGGCGCCGGCCGGGCGGCCGTCGTACACCTCTGCGGCCCGGGCGAGCAGGCCCTGTCCGTCTGCGGAGAGCAGCCATCGGAACGCGTCGAGATCCACGACCATGCAGTCTGGCACTCGACTTGACCGAGTGCTAATCGCGTCATAGATTCGCACTTAGCACTCTCCCCTGGAGGGTGCCAGCTTGCAGGACGTGCGACCCCCGCGACGGCGTGCGACCGACGCAAGCACCCCATCTGCCATGTGAACTCTCGAAACACGAGAAAGTGGAGGTCGACATCGTGTCGGTCAACATCAAGCCGCTCGAGGACCGCATCGTCGTCAAGCCGCTCGACGCCGAGCAGACCACGGCTTCCGGCCTGGTCATCCCCGACACCGCCAAGGAGAAGCCGCAGGAGGGCGAGGTCATCGCCGTCGGTCCCGGCCGATTCAACGAGGACGGTGACGAGCGGATCCCGATGGACATCAACGTCGGCGACAAGGTCATCTACAGCAAGTACGGCGGCACCGAGGTGAAGTACTCCGGCGAGGAGTTCCTCATCCTGTCCGCCCGCGACGTGCTCGCGGTCATCGGCTGACCTGGGCTCCACCAGCCGACAGCACGATCTCTTCGACACCGCCCCGGGCGGCCCAACGACTCGGTCAGGAACCTGACACGTCCGGGCCCTCGGGGCTGTGTCGTCCAACAGCCGACCGGAAAGGTTGAAGTCTCACGATGCCGAAGATTCTTGAGTTCGACGAGCACGCACGTCGCTCGCTCGAGCGAGGTGTGGACACCCTCGCCAACGCCGTCAAGGTGACCCTGGGCCCCAAGGGCCGCTACGTCGTCCTGGACAAGAAGTGGGGCGCGCCGACCATCACCAACGACGGTGTGACCGTCGCGCGCGAGGTCGAGTGCGACGACCCGTTCGAGAACCTCGGTGCGCAGCTGTGCAAGGAGGTTGCCACCAAGACCAACGACGTCGCCGGTGACGGTACGACGACCGCGACCGTGCTCGCGCAGGCGATGGTCCACCACGGCCTGCGTGCGGTCGCCGCGGGGGCGAACCCGATGGGCCTCAAGCGCGGCATGGACCTCGCCGTCGAGGCCGTCGGCAACGCCCTGCGCGACGCCGCCCGCGACGTCGACTCCAAGGAGGACATGGCCGCCGTCGCGACCGTCTCCTCGCGCGACGCGGTGATCGGTGAGCTGATCGCCGAGGCCTTCGACAAGGTCGGCAAGGACGGTGTGATCACCGTCGAGGAGTCCAACACGATGGGCACCGAGCTCGACTTCACCGAGGGCATGCAGTTCGACAAGGGCTACATCTCGCCCTACTTCGTCACCGACGCCGAGCGGATGGAGGCCGTCCTCGACGACCCGTACATCCTGCTGCACCAGGGCAAGATCTCCGCGATCGCCGAGCTGCTCCCGCTGCTGGAGAAGGTCATCCAGGCCGGCAAGCCGCTGTTCATCCTCGCCGAGGACGTCGAGGGCGAGGCGCTCTCGACCCTGGTGGTCAACAAGATCCGCGGCACCTTCACCGCCGCCGCGGTCAAGGCTCCCGCCTTCGGTGACCGCCGCAAGGCGATGATGCAGGACATCGCGACGCTCACCGGCGGCCAGGTGGTCTCCCCGGAGGTCGGCCTCAAGCTCGACCAGGTCGGCCTCGAGGTGCTCGGCCAGGCCCGCCGCGTGGTGATCACCAAGGACAACACCACGATCGTCGACGGCGCCGGCAAGCCCGACGAGGTCGACGCCCGCGTCAACCAGATCAAGGCCGAGATCGAGAACACCGACTCCGACTGGGACCGCGAGAAGCTCCAGGAGCGTCTGGCCAAGCTCGCCGGCGGTGTCTGCGTGATCCGCGTCGGCGCGGCCACCGAGGTGGAGCTCAAGGAGAAGAAGCACCGCATCGAGGATGCCGTCTCCGCGACGCGCGCCGCGATCGAGGAGGGCATCGTCGCCGGCGGTGGCTCGGCCATCGTCCACGCCGTCTCCGTGCTCGGGGACAACCTCGGGCTGACCGGTGACGAGGCGATGGGTGTCAACGTGGTCCGCGTGGCCGCGGACGAGCCGCTGCGCTGGATCGCCGAGAACGGTGGCGAGAACGGCTACGTCATCGTCGCGAAGGTTCGCGAGGCCGGGCCCGGCAACGGCTACAACGCCGCCACCGGTGAGTACGGCGACCTCGTCGCGCAGGGCGTCCTCGACCCGGTCAAGGTCACCCGCTCGGCGCTGGTCAACGCCTCGTCGATCGCGGGCATGCTGCTGACGACCGAGACCCTCGTCGTCGAGAAGCCCGAGGACGAGGACGAGGCTGCTGCCGCCGCCGGAGCCGGTCACGGCCACGGCCACGGTCACTGACGGCTCGCACGCACGTCCGAACGCCGCTCGCGCCCCACGGGGCCGGGCGGCGTTCGCCGTTCCGGCATCCTCTCCACCCCAAGTAACGCGGGGTTATGGACGCTGAACACGCGGCATGACGCCGGCGTTGCGTCCAGAACGCGAGGGGAGTGCGGCGACGACGACCGCCGCCGCGGGCGCGGGGCAACTGGGTAAAAACGGGGCCAACGGTCTCGAGCCGACCTAGTCTGCCGATCATGACCGTCCGTCGCCGTCTTGGTGCCGGGCTGCTCGGGGCACTGGCGCTCGTCGTTGCCACGCTGCCCCTCGCGGGCGTGCCCCTGTCCCCGGCCACCGCCGCGACGACGGTGACCGTCGGAGCCGACCTGAGCGCCTCAGGACCGCCGACCCAGGACTGCGGCGCCCAGACCTGCAACGTGCTTCAGTCCGAAGGCCCCGGGCGAACCCTGGTCACCGCGACCGGCACCGCGAAGAAGCTGCGCGTGCGTCACGGCGCGGTGGCGAGTGGCGGTGCCCTGATGAGCAGCGACGTAGCGGTGGTGGTGCTGACCCGCAGCGGGAGCAGCTACACCGTGGTGCGGGTCGGTGCCGCCGGCTCCCTGCCGGTTTCCACCGACCCCGACCGGGTCACCGAGCTGCCGGTCAACCTGCCGGTCCAGGCCGGGCAGTACCTCGCACTGCGGGTCTCGAGCGCCTGGGCCGGTTCCGAGGTGGACGTGCTCGGCGCCGGGTCCTCAGGCGACGTCGCCGCGGTCCGCTCCGACAACCACCAGTCCGGCACGCTCACCTACTCCGACAAGCCAGCCCTGCAGGCGCTCTTCAGCGTCGATATCGAGGCCGGAGACGCCGGCGGCGGCGACCCCGGCACAGGCGACCCGGGCACGGGCGACCCCGGCACGGGTGACCCGGGCACGGGCACCCCGGGTGACGCCTGCACGCCGGCGCCCTTCCCGCCGAAGAAGATCCGCGGCAAGGCGACCCGCGCCGGAGGGCGCGGGAACTGGACCGGCCAGGTGGTCGGCAAGCAGGACAACTTCAACGACGTCCGGCTGCGCTACGACGCCAGGGGCCGCACCCACACCGCGGGCCGGGGCGTCTTCCACCAGGGCGTCTACTACTACGGCCCTGGCGGCAGCTGGCAGCTGGACTCCTCGCAGACCGAGGGATCGGTGGGCCTGGCGATGGACCGCAAGGGCCGCCCGGTGGTGGCCTGGGGCGCCACGAAGCCGTCCTCGGGACGCTTCATCGAGTACTGCCCCCAGCTGTACCTCACCCAGGTCGGCCGGACGCCTCAGGTCGTCCGCCGGCTTCCCGCGGGCTCCTCGGGCTTCTACTACGTCGACCTCGCCGGTGACCGCCGCACCGGGAAGCTGCACCTGGCCTACGAGGTCGGCAACCGGCTGACCTACCAGCTCGTCGGTGGGCGTCCGGAGCGCCTCGGCGTCACCGGCGTGCGCGAGGTTCGCATCGCGGCCGGCGGTGGCACGGTCGCGGTGGCCGCGCGTACCGCGCAGGGCGGGCTCACCGTGCTGGCGCGCAAGGGCACGGGGGCGTTCAAGAAGGTCGTCGGTGCGTCCGGGATCCAGGACTTCGACCTGGCTGTGAGCCCGACCGGCCGGCTCTCGGCGGCGTGGTCCGCGGGCGCGGTGCCGAAGCTCAGCGTCTACAACGGGAAGCGGGTCGTCCGCACCAGGTTCAAGGCCGAGACCGTGGGCGTGGCGGCGCTCGGCGACCGGACCCACGTCGCGTTCTCGCTCCGCGGCGCGCCTGCCTGCTGGTGGTTCTACGGCTGCGCGGGCAACGGCATCTACCACCTGACTCTGCAGGGCAGCCGCGGGCGGCTCTCCACGGTCCAGGGCAGCGTCGGCTACTCACCGTCGCGGCTGTCTGTCGACGTGGTCGGCCGACGGGTCGGGATCGCCTACGGCAACCCCGCCGACAGCGGTCACCTCACGGTCCGTTCCCGCCGGGTCTGAGCACTACGACCGGCCGCCGGCGTACGACGAGCACCGCGCCCGTCGTACGCCGGAGCGCCGTTGGACCGCCCGGAGCAGGGGCGGCTCGCCTCGGTAGACTGGAGGTCAGCCTCCCCCCTGCTCCGGAAGGTCTCATGAACCTCAACCCCGCCGGCCTCCCCGACAAGTTCGCAGCCCTCGGGCTGACCTACGACGACGTCCTGCTCCTGCCGGGTGAGACGGACGTGATCCCCAGCGAGGTCGACACCACCACCCGGCTGACCCGCGACCTGGAGATCAAGATCCCGCTGGTCTCCAGCGCGATGGACACCGTGACCGAGTCGCGGATGGCGATCGCCATGGCTCGCCAGGGCGGCATCGGCATCCTGCACCGCAACCTGTCGATCGAGGACCAGGCCTACCAGGTCGACCTGGTGAAGCGGACCCAGACCGGGATGATCCCCAACCCGGTGACGATCGGCGCGAAGGCGACCCTGGAGGAGTTCGACGAGCGCTGCGGGGAGTACCGCGTCTCCGGCCTGCCGGTGATCGAGGAGGACAACACCCTCATCGGGATCATCACCAACCGCGACCTGCGCTTCCTGCCGGCAGCGGAGTGGGCGACCACCCGGGTCGGCGACGTGATGACCAAGATGCCGCTGATCACCGCACCGGTCGGGATCAGCCGGGACGACGCGACCGCGCTGCTCCGCAAGCACAAGCTCGAGCGGCTGCCGCTGGTCGACGAGCACGGCAAGCTCGCCGGGCTGATCACGGTCAAGGACTTCGTCCGCGGCGAGCAGTACCCCAACGCCTCCCAGGACTCCGTCGGCCGGCTTTTGGTCGGCGCCGCGATCGGCTACTTCGGTGACGCCTGGGAGCGGGCCACCACGCTGGTCGAGGCCGGCGTCGACGTCCTGGTCGCCGACGTGGCCAACGGTCACGCGCGGCTGTTGCTGGAGATGATCGCCCGGCTGAAGAAGGACCCGGGCACCCGCCACGTGCAGGTGATCGGCGGCAACGTCGCCACCCGGGCCGGCGCTCAGGCCCTCGTCGACGCCGGTGCCGACGCCGTCAAGGTCGGGGTCGGGCCGGGCTCGATCTGCACCACGCGGATCGTCGCCGGTGTCGGCGTCCCCCAGATCACCGCGGTCTACGAAGCCTCGCTGGCGACCAAGCCGGCCGGGGTGCCGGTGATCGCCGACGGCGGCCTTCAGTACTCCGGCGACATCGCCAAGGCACTGGTCGCCGGCGCCGACTCGGTGATGATCGGCTCGCTGCTGGCCGGCTGCGAGGAGAGCCCCGGCGACCTGATCTTCGTCAACGGCAAGCAGTACAAGGCCTATCGCGGGATGGGCTCGATCGGGGCGATGGCCTCGCGCGGGAAGAAGTCGTTCTCCAAGGACCGCTACTTCCAGGCCGACGTGTCCAGCGACGACAAGATCGTCGCCGAGGGCATCGAGGGCCAGGTCGCCTACCGCGGCCCGCTCGCCAACGTCGCCCACCAGCTGATCGGCGGCCTGCACCAGTCGATGTTCTACGTCGGCGCGCGCACCGTGCCCGAGCTGCAGGAGCGCGGCCAGTTCGTCCGGATCACCTCGGCCGGCCTGAAGGAAAGCCACCCGCACGACGTGCAGATGGTCGTCGAGGCGCCCAACTACAGCTCCCGCTGACTCCGCGCCCCGCCCGCCGTCACAGCCAGCACCCCAGCCACGACAGGTAGAGTCCCGACGTGACCGAGATCGAGATCGGCCGTGCCAAGCGCGGCCGCCGCGCCTACTCCTTCGACGACATCGCGATCGTCCCGAGCCGCCGCACCCGCGACCCCGAAGAGGTGTCCACGGCCTGGCAGATCGACGCCTACCGGTTCGAGATCCCGATCGTCGCCGCCCCGATGGACTCGGTGATGTCCCCGGCCACGGCGGTCGCGGTCGGTCAGTTCGGCGGCCTCGGCGTGCTCGACCTCGAGGGGCTGTGGACCCGGTACGACGACCCGACCGACCTGCTCGCGGAGGTCGGCGAGCTGCGGGGCCAGGCTGCGACCCGCAGGATGCAGGAGATCTACGCCGAGCCGATCAAGGCCGAGCTGATCACCGCCCGCCTCAAGCAGATGCGCGAGGCCGGCGTCACCGTGGCGGGGTCGCTCTCCCCGCAGCGCACCAAGGAGTTCGCCAAGACGGTGGTCGACGCCGGTGTCGACATGTTCGTGATCCGGGGCACCACGGTGTCCGCCGAGCACGTCTCGGGCCAGTCGGAGCCGCTGAACCTCAAGGAGTTCATCTACGAGCTCGACGTACCCGTGATCGTCGGCGGCTGCGCCACCTACCAGGCCGCGCTGCACCTGATGCGCACCGGCGCCGCGGGCGTGCTGGTCGGCTTCGGCGGGGGCGCGGCGCACACCACTCGCACGGTGCTCGGCGTGGCGGTGCCGATGGCCTCGGCGGTCGCCGACGTCGCCGCCGCGCGCCGTGACTACCTCGACGAGTCCGGCGGCCGCTACGTACACGTGATCGCCGACGGCTCTATCGGCCGCAGCGGCGACGTCGCCAAGGCGATCGCCTGCGGCGCCGACGCGGTGATGATCGGCTCTCCACTGGCGCGCGCCGAGGAGGCGCCCGGCGGCGGCTTCCACTGGGGCGCCGAGGCCTGGCACTCCAAGCTCCCCCGCGGCGAGCGGGTCGAGATCGGCACGGTCGGCACGCTCGAGGAGATCCTCTTCGGGCCCTCCCGTGTCGCCGACGGCACGATGAACCTGGTCGGTGCCCTGCGTCGGGCGATGGCGACCACCGGCTACACCGAGCTCAAGGAGTTCCAGCGCGTGGAGGTCGTCGTCCAGTGACGGCGAGCAGCCGGTGAGCGTGGTCCTGCGCGTGGCGGCTGCGCAGGCGGAGTCGGTCCCCGACGACGTCGCCGCCAACGTCGCCACGGCGGTGGAGCTGGTCGGTGCCGCGAGGGAGCGGGGGGCCCGGCTGGTCGTGCTGCCCGAGCTGTTCCTGACCGGTTACGCCCCCGAGGTGTGGGTCTCCGGCCACGGGGTCTCGCTCGACGACGCCCGGTTGACGCCCCTGCGGGATGCCGCGGCCGGCCTCGGGATCGTGGTCGTCGCCGGGGCGGCGGTACGCCGGTCACCGGACCGCACGACGCTGAGCCTGCTGGTCGTCGCCGAGAACGGCGCAGTCAGCGCGCCGTACGACAAGCAGCACCTCTTCGACGAGGAGGCGAAGTTCTTCGCGCGGGGCGACCACGGCGCGAGCATCGTGCTCCACGGCTGGGAGCTCGGCCTCGGCATCTGCTACGACGGCTGCTTTCCCGAGCACGCCGCCGCGGCTGCAGCGGACGGGGCGCGTGCCTACCTGTGCCCGTCGGCGTACTACACCGGGTCGGAGCATCGCAGAGACCTGTACTACGCAGCCCGCGCGCTCGACAACGGCATCTACGTGCTGTTCTCCGGGCTCACCGGCCGTTGTGGCGAGCACACGTTCAACGGCGGCAGCGCGGTCTACGACCCGGAGGGCCGGCCGCTGGACCGGGTGGGGGAGGAGTCGCCCGCCCTGGCGGTCGCCGATCTCCACGCCGACGAGGTGCTCCGGGTCCAGGCGATGAACCCGATCGGCCGGGACCGGCTGCCCAGTCTCGGCGCCCGCACCCGACACGACCTGGGAGCACGATGAACCACGACGGGAGGCTCAGCCCCCAGGGCCGCGAGGACGCGCTGGCGCGGCTCCAGCGGGACGAGCTCGACGTACTCGTGGTCGGTGGTGGCATCACCGGCGTCGGCACCGCGCTCGACGCGGTCACCCGGGGCCTGAGCGTGGGCCTGCTGGAGCAGCGCGACTTCGCCTCCGGCACCTCCTCGCGGTCGAGCAAGCTGGTCCACGGCGGCCTGCGCTACCTCGAGATGCTCGACTTCGGCCTGGTCCGGGAGGCGCTGCAGGAGCGCGGTCTGCTGCTGACCCGGCTGGCCCCGCACCTGGTCAAGCCGGTGCCGTTCCTCTACCCGCTGACGGGCAAGGGTTGGGAGCGGCCCTACGTCGGCGCCGGCCTCGCGATCTACGACGCGATGGCGATGGCCGGCAAGTACGACATGGGGGTCCCCACGCACCGGCACCTGTTCCGCCGCCAGGTGCGCCGGATCGCCCCCGACTTCCGCGTCGACGATCTCGCCGGGGCCATCCGGTACTACGACGCCCAGGTCGACGACGCGCGCCTGGTGGTGACCATCGCCCGCACCGCGGTCTCCCACGGGGCGCTGTGCGTCAACCGCACCAAGGTGGTCGGCTTCCTGCGCCAGAACGACCGGGTCACCGGCGTGCGCGCCGTGGACCTCGAGACCGGACGGGAGCTGGAGGTCAGGGCCCGGACCGTGGTCAACGCCGCGGGCGTGTGGACCGACGAGATCCAGGAGATGGTGGGCGGCCGTGGTGCCCTGCACGTGCAGGCCAGCAAGGGCATCCACCTGGTGGTGCCCCGCGACCGGATCCGGTCCGAGGCCGGTCTGATCATGCGCACGTCGGTCTCGGTGCTGTTCGTGATCCCCTGGGGACGGCACTGGATCATCGGCACCACCGACACGCCCTGGGACCTCGACAAGGCGCACCCGGCGGCCTCGCGGCGCGACATCGACTACCTGCTCGAGCAGGTGAACCGGATCCTCAAGGAGCCGCTGTCCCACGACGACGTCGAGGGCGTGTACGCCGGTCTGCGGCCGCTGCTGTCCGGGGAGTCCGAGCCGACGAGCCGGATCTCCCGGGAGCACACCGTGGTCACGCCGGTCCCGGGCCTGGTGATCATCGCCGGCGGCAAGCTCACCACCTACCGGGTGATGGGGCGCGATGCCGTCGACGCCGCCGTGCACTGCCTGGGCGAGCGGGTGCCGGAGTCGATCACCGACCGGGTCCTGCTGGCCGGAGCCGAGGGCTACGAGACGCGGCGCAACCAGCGCCACAGCCTGGCTCGCCGGTCGGGGCTGCACGTCGCCCGCATCGACCACCTGCTCAACCGGTACGGCGGTCTGGTCGACGAGCTGCTCGAGCTGGTCGCCGAACGCCCCGAGCTGGGCGAACCACTCGCCGGAGCCGAGGACTACCTCGCCGCCGAGGTGGTCTATGCGGTGAGCCACGAAGGGGCCCGTCACCTCGACGACGTGCTCACCCGGCGCACCCGGATCTCGATCGAGACCTTCGACCGCGGCGTCAAGGCCGCCGGTCCCGCAGCGGACCTGATGGCGGGCGAGCTCGGCTGGGACCGCGCACGTCGCGACGACGAGGTGGACCACTACCTGCGCCGGGTCGAGGCGGAGCGGCAGAGCCAGCTGGCGCTGTCCGACCGGGAGGCCGACGAGGCCCGCGTGAGCGCCCCCGACATCGTCTGAACCTCGCGTCGGCGCAGTGACCGGGGCCACAGGTTTTGGATTTGCGCGAAGGGAGAGGGCTGCGTAATGTTCTCTCCTGTCGCCGGGAGCGACGGAGGGCAAGGCCGCAAGGCAGGGCCCTCGGCCCCAGCGAAAACCCACACACTCACCTCATCCAGGGTGGCTCGAGCGCGCGCAACAGCGGCCTCGGATCGCTTCCGGAGGACAGATGTGTGCGGGGCCGGAAAAGGCAAGGCCCGGATTTGACCGGGACGAGCGGCTCCGGTAAGTTTGGTCAGGTTGCCCCAGGCCGAGGCTCCGTGTGATGCGGGGTTGAGGGTGGTGCG
>NZ_BAAGUV010000075.1:0-18203 GCF_054781215.1 Nocardioides pakistanensis
TGACACGCGGGGCGAGCACCCGAAACCAGACGCCCTCACACCCCTACCTGCGAGATCGGGTCAGAGCTGCGCGGCATCGAGCAGGGCGCCGAGCTCGTCCCGGGTCAGCTCGCGCAGCTCGCCCTTGCGCAGACCCGTCAGCTGGACCGGGCCGATCGCGGTCCGGGTCAGCCGCGTAACGGGGTGCCCGACGGCGTCCAGGAGCCGGCGCACGATCCGGTTTCGCCCTTCGTGGATGACCAGCTCGACGATGGAGCGACCTCCGTGGCTGGAGATCACCCTGAAGGACGAGACCGAGACCGGGCCGTCCTCGAGCGTCACGCCGTCGAGCACCTGACGGGCCGTGGCGTTGACCACCTGGCCCTTCACCTCGGCGACGTAGGTCTTGTCCGTCTCGTACGACGGGTGCGCCATCCGGTGCGCGAAGTCACCGTCGTTGGTCAACAGGATCAGCCCCTCGGTGTCGGTGTCGAGCCGACCGACGTGGAAGAGCCGCTCGGGTCGGTCCGCGACGAAGTCCGAGAGGGTACGGCGGCCCTCCGGATCCGACATCGTGGACACCACGCCGCGGGGCTTGTTGAGCACGAGGTACACGTGCGGGCTCACCGGGGGGAGGCGCTTGCCGGCGACCCGGATCACCGCCGTGCGGGGGTCGACCTTGGTGCCTAGCCGGGTCACCACCTCCCCGTCGACCTCGACGAGCCCGTCGAGCATCAGCTCCTCGCACTTGCGCCGGCTCGCCACCCCCGACTGCGCGAGCAGCTTCTGCAGCCTGACCAGGTGCTCCTCGTCGTGCTCGTGACCCTCGGTCACCGGGGATCCTCGTCTGCAGCGCCGGCCGGTGCTGCCGGGGCCGCGTCGGCAAGCGTGGGCTGCGACGCCGGCGGCTCCAGCTCGTCGAGGTCGCCCATCTCGGGCAGGAACGGCGCGAGCTCGGGCAGCTCGTCTATCGAGGTGACCCCGATCCGCTCCAGGAAGTAGCTGGTGGTCCGGTAGAGGATCGCGCTGGTCTCCTCGTCGTGGCCGCACTCCTCGACCAGCCCTCGGGCCAGGAGCGTGCGCATCACGCCGTCGACGTTCACCCCGCGCACCGCCGAGACCCGGGCGCGGCTGACCGGCTGCTTGTAGGCCACGACGGCGAGCGTCTCCAGAGCCGCCTGGGTGAGTCGGGCCTGCTGTCCGTCGAGCACGAACTTCTCGACTACCGGGGCGTACTCCTCCCGGGTGTAGAAGCGCCAGCCGCCTGCGACGTTGCGCAGGTCGAAGCCACGGCCCTGTTCGGCGTACCCCTCGGCGAGCTCGCGGAGCGCGGCGACGACCTCGTCGACCGGATACCCGACGGCGGTTGCGAGCGTGACCTCGTCGAGCGGCTGGTCGGCGACCATCAGGACCGCCTCGAGGGCCGGCCGGAGCTCGGCGAGCGGGATCGCCAGCGTCTCCGGCTCGGCGTCCCCGGCGGGCTCGGGGGCCACCGGCTGCTCCTCCGTCTCCGTCGGCTCGGGCGCATCTGTCTGCTCGACGACCTCGTTGGTCTCCGCGTCGTGCTGCTGCTCGCTCACTGGTCTTCCTCGTCGTCGTTCGGGTTCGCCGCCGGTGTGTCCACCTCGTCGGGCGCTGCCTCCGCGGCCTCGGGCGCCGTGTCCGCCGCGTCGGGCGGTGTGTCCCCCGCCTCGGGCGGTGCGCCGTCGAACTCGTCCTGGATCTCGACCTCGCCCTCCTCGGCCCCGGTCCACCGCACGGTCAGCTCACCGAGCGGCGACACCTGGTCGAAGGAGACCGCGCCCTCGCGGAACAGCTCCAGCAGCGACAGGAACCGCGCCACCGTGGTGAGCGTGTCGGGAGAGTCGGCGGCGAGCGCCCGGAACGTCATCGTCTTCTGCCGACGGAGCCGGTCGACCATGATCGCACCCTGCTCCTTGACGCTGACCGTCGGGGCGTGGATGTGCGCCAGCGAGAACTCGTACACGGGCTTGGGGGCGAGTGCCTTCGCCGCCAGCGCCGCGAACTGCTCCAGGCCGATCCCGATCAGCACCTCGGGCAGCAGCCCGGCGAACCGCTCCTCGAGCCCGACCGCCCGCGGGAAGCGCCGCGACTCGCCAGCGATCCGCTTCTCCAGAACCGCCGCGACCTGCTTGTAGGCGCGGTACTGCAGCAGCCGGGCGAACAGCAGGTCCCGTGCCTCGAGCAGGGCGAGGTCCTCCTCGTCCTCCACGTCGCCCTGGGGCAGCAGCCGGGCCGCCTTGAGGTCGAGCAGGGTGGAGGCGACGAGCAGGAACGAGGTGGTCTGCTCGAGGTCCCACACCTCGCCCGCGGCCTTGATGTGCGCGATGAACTCGTCGGTGACCTTCGACAGCGCGACCTCGGTGATGTCGAGCTTGTGCTTGGCGATCAGGCTCAGCAGCAGGTCGAAGGGGCCCTCGAAGTTGTCGAGGCGTACGGCGAAGCCCGACTGAGCCTCCGGCGGCGCCTCCGCGGACTGCTCGACGGGCGCTGCATCGGCGAGGGCGGCCTCGTCGGTCATGCCTGCTTCAGTCGCTGCACGATGACGCTGTCCTCGCCCCGGGCGTCGAGGTCGGCCAGCGCCCAGGCGACCACTTCGCGGACCAGCCGGCCGCGGTCCACCGCGAGGTTGTGGTCGCGACGCAGCAACAGCCGGGCGTGCTCGAGGTCGAGCAGCTCCTCGGCGGTGACGTAGACGGTCATCTTCTCGTCGTGGCGCACGCGGCCACTGGGCCGGCGGCCACGACGGCCGCGGTCGGCGTCACCGTCGGAGCCGCCGCGCTGATCGGTGGCGGGCTGTCCCGGTGCCGCGGACTCAGCGGGCTCGGGTGACGCGGTGGGGCGGAAGAGGTCGTCGGCCTTGGGCAGGCTTACTCGTCGGGACAACGGGCCAGCACCTCACGGGCGAGCTGTCGGTAGGCCTGCGCTCCGGCCGAGCTCCCGGCATAGGACGTGATCGGCTCCCCCGCGACAGTCGAGTCGGAGAACTTCACGGTGCGTCGGATCACCGTGTGGAACACGGTGTCGCCCCACGCCTGGACGAGCCGCTCCATGACCTCGCGGCCGTGCAGGGTGCGACCGTCGTACATCGTGCCGAGCACGCCGTCGATGGTCAGCTTCGGGTTCAGCCGCTCCTTGACCTTGTCGATGGTGGTCTTGAGCAGCGCCACGCCCCGCAGTGCGAAGTACTCGCACTCCAGCGGCACGATCACGCCGTCGGCGGCGGTGAGCGCGTTGACGGTGAGCAGACCGAGGGACGGCTGGCAGTCGATCAGCACGAAGTCGTACTCCGCCACGGCCGGACCGAGCACCCGCTGGAGGGTCTGCTCCCGGGCGACCTCGTGCACGAGCTGGACCTCGGCCGCGGACAGGTCGATGTTGGACGGGAGCAGGTCCATCCCCTCCACGCCCGTGGGCACCACGACGTCGTCGAGACGCACCCCAGGCTCGAGGAGGAGGTTGTAGACGCTCAGCTCCATCTCGTGCGGGTTGAGACCGAGCCCGACCGACAGCGAGCCCTGCGGGTCGAAGTCGACGAGGAGCACCTTGCGGCCGTACTCAGCCAGTGCCGCACCGAGGTTGATGGTCGTCGTGGTCTTGCCCACGCCGCCCTTCTGGTTGCACATCGCGACCACGCGCGCATTGCCGTGCTTGGCCCGGGGGGCCGGCACCGGCAGCTCGGGCATCGGACGGCCGGTGGGCCCGAGCACGGGCTCCTCGTGCCGGAAGGGAAGGGGCTCACTCACGTACGAGGCATCTCCTGGCGGAAGCGTGTCGAGGGGAGGCATCTCGGGAGCAGATGCTCCTGCGGCGAGGTTGCCGTACGGATACGAGTCGTTCACGCTCGCGCCTCCCGTGTCCTGGTCTGCGTTGCGCCAAATGTCGACTCGCCGACAGGTCGGTTTGTCGCAGCAACGCGGCGACTCTATGCGGTGCGCCGTGCGTCCTACAACACGATCGCCCGACGCGGGTACGTCCCCAGTAAACCTGGGGAGGGAGTGTGCAGCGGGCAGGCGCGCCGTACACAGCACACTCCCCCGCTGTGGATAACCCTGGGGACGGTCCGGCGTCAGGCCAGCGCCCGCGGGTGCGCGGTGGCGTAGACCTCGCGCAGGCTGTCGACGGTGACCAGCGTGTACACCTGGGTGGTGGTGACCGAGGCGTGCCCGAGCAGCTCCTGGACCACGCGCACGTCGGCGCCACCGTCGAGCAGGTGTGTGGCGAAGGAGTGACGCAGGGTGTGCGGGGACACCTCGGCCTCGACTCCGGCCCGCTCGGCGGCCTTGGCGAGCACCGCCCAGGCGCTCTGCCGGGACAGCCGGCCGCCGCGTGCATTGAGGAACATCGCCGGGGTGCCCCGTCCGACGCCGGCGAGCTCGGGGCGGCTTCGGACCAGGTATGCCTCGAGCGCCTCCAGGGCGTAGGAGCCGACCGGGACGATCCGCTCCTTGCTGCCCTTGCCGCGCAGCAGCACGCTGCCCTCGGTGCGGTCCAGGTCGTCGAGGTCGAGCCCGACGGCCTCCGAGATCCGCGCACCGGTGCCGTACAGCAGCTCCAGCAGCGCGCGGTCCCGCAGAGCCAGTGCCGTGCCGGGAGCCCCCGCGGCCTCCAGGATCGCCTCGATCTCGGCGAGCGGCAGCGCCTTGGGCAGTCGCTTCGCCGACGCCGGAGGTCGTACGGCGGCCGCCGGGTCCTGCGGGGTCAGACCCTCGCGAACCGCGAACTTGTGGAACCCGCGGACCGCGACGACCGTGCGGGCCGCCGATCCGGCACTCAGCGGCTGGTGCTCCGCGTCGCCCTCCCGCAGCGACATCAAGAACCCACTCACCGCGGACTCGGTGACCTGTGTCAGGTCCTCGACCCCGACCTGCGCCAGGTAGGACACGTAGCGGCGCAGGTCCCGCCGGTAGGACTTCAGCGTGTTGTCGGCCAGCCCCCGCTCGACCATGAGGTGGTCGAGGTAGGTCCTCAGGGCGCGTTGGAGCGGGGTGGGGCCGGTCCTGGTCCCACCCGGCTCCGTCGCGGTCCCGGTCAGGCCAATGCCTCCTCGACCGACCCGTGCTCCATGCCGTGCGCCTCCGCCACGGGCGCGCTGGTCAGCCTGCCGGCGTGCGTGTTGAGCCCCAGGGCCAGCGACCGGTCCTCGCGCAGGGCGCGCTGCCAGCCCTTGTCAGCGAGCGCCGTCGTGTAGGGCAGCGTCGCGTTGGTCAGGGCATAGGTGGAGGTGTTGGGCACCGCCCCGGGCATGTTCGCCACGCAGTAGAAGATCGAGTTGTGCACCTCGAAGGTGGGATCGGCGTGCGTCGTGGGCCGGGTGTCCTCGAAACACCCGCCCTGGTCCACGGCGATGTCCACCAGGACCGACCCCGGCTTCATCTGGGAGACCAGCTCGTTGCTGACCAGCTTCGGTGCTTTGGCCCCGGGGATCAGCACGGCGCCGATGACCAGGTCGGCCTCCAACACCTGCTGCTGGATGGCGAGCTTCGACGAAGCGAGGCCGTGGACGCGGTTGTTGTAGCGCCAGAAGGACATCCGAAGCTTGTCCAGGTCGGTGTCGAGCAGGGTGACGTCGGCGCCCATGCCGAGCGCGATGTTCGCGGCGTTCTGACCCGACACCCCGGCGCCGATCACCACGACCTTGGCGTTGGCCACACCGCCGACACCGCCGAGCAGGACACCACGTCCACCCTGGGCCCGCATCAGCGCGTGCGCCCCCACCTGCGGGGCCAGACAGCCGGCCACCTCGGACATCGGGTACAGCAGCGGCAGGCCGCCCGAAGGCAGCTGGACGGTCTCGTAGGCGATCGCGGTCACCTTGCGGTCCAGCAGCTCCTGGGTGAGGCGCTGGTCCGCCGCGAGGTGGAGGTAGGTGAACAGGGTCTGCCCCTCGCGCATCCGCGCGTACTCCTCGGCGATGGGCTCCTTGACCTTGAGCACCATGTCGGCGGTGCCCCACACGTCGTCGACGCTGTCGAGGACGGTGGCACCCGAGGCGGCGTACTCCTCGTCCGCGATCTGCGACCCGGCACCCGCTCCGGCCTCCACGAAGACCTCGTGACCGTGCTGGACCAGCTCGTGCACGCCCACGGGGGTGATCGCCACCCGGTACTCGTTGTTCTTGACTTCCCTCGGCACGCCGACCTTCACGGTGCGCACTCCCTCCACAAAGTGATCGTCACCACGTCGTCGGGGTGACGCGGCGAGTGTATTGCGTCACGGCGATCACTCAGGGCGCAGGCTCCCGCGACGCGCGGGCGCCGTGCGGGGACGTGCGGTCGGGCCGGCAGGCGGTCAGGACTCCCGGTCCGGCCCGGCGGCGCCGGTGCTCACCAGCTCCTCGTCGCCGTCGGCGGCCGCCGGGCGACGCAGGGACGACTCGTCGATCGGGAACCGCAGCTCGCGCTGGCGCTCCAGGGCCGCACCGACCAGCCCCGCGAACAGCGGGTGCGGGCGGGTCGGTCGCGAACGCAGCTCGGGGTGGGCCTGGGTGGACACGTAGTACGGGTGCACGTCGCGGGGCAGCTCGACGAACTCCACCAGCGTGTCGTCGGGTGAGGTTCCCGAGAACACCAGGCCGGCCTTCTCCAGCTGTCCGCGGTAGGAGTTGTTCACCTCGTAGCGGTGCCGGTGGCGCTCCTCCACGTTGTGCGCGCCGTAGGTCTCGGCGACCACGGAGCCGTCCTTGAGGTGTGCGGGGTACAGACCGAGTCGCATCGTGCCGCCCAGATCGCCCTCCCCGTCGACGAACGCCTTCTGCTCGGCCATCGTCGCGATCACCGGCTCCTGGCACTGCGGGTCGAACTCCGTGGAGTCGGCGTCCTCGATGCCCGCCACGTGCCGGGCGTACTCGATGACCATGCACTGCAGGCCCAGGCACAGGCCCAGCGTCGGGATCTTGTGGGTGCGGGTGTACTCCAGGGCACCGACCTTGCCCTCGATGCCCCGGATGCCGAAGCCGCCGGGGACGCAGACGGCGTCGACGTCGGCCAGGTGCCGCGCGGCACCCTCGGCGGTCTGGCACTCGTCGGAGGGCACCCACCGCAGCTGCACCTTGGCCTCGTGCGCGAACCCGCCGGCTCGCAGCGCCTCGGCGACAGAGAGGTAGGCGTCGGGGAGGTCGACGTACTTGCCGACCAGCGCCACGGTCACCTCCTCGGCGGGGTGGTGCACCCGGCGGAGCAGGTCGTCCCACTGCGTCCAGTCGACGTCGCGGAACGGGAGGTTGAGACGTCGTACGACGAACGCGTCGAGGCCCTCGCTGTGCAGCACCTTGGGGATGTCGTAGATCGACGGGGCGTCGACCGCGGCGACCACGGCCTCCTCCTCCACGTCGCACATCAAGGAGATCTTGCGCTTGACCGAGTCGGGGATCTCGCGGTCCGAGCGGCACACGATCGCGTCGGGCTGGATACCGATCGACCTGAGCGCCGCCACCGAGTGCTGCGTGGGCTTGGTCTTGAGTTCCCCGGAGGGGGCGAGATAGGGCACGAGGGAGACGTGGAGGAAGAAGACGTTGTCGCGGCCGACGTCGTGGCGCACCTGCCGTGCGGCCTCGAGGAACGGCTGGGACTCGATGTCGCCGACCGTGCCGCCGACCTCGGTGATCACCACGTCGATGTCCGGCCCGGCCATCGCGCGAACCCGTTCCTTGATCTCGTTGGTGATGTGCGGGATCACCTGCACGGTGTCGCCGAGGTAGTCGCCGCGTCGCTCCTTGGCGATCACCCGCGAGTACACCTGGCCGGTCGTGACGTTGGCGATCTGGCTCAGGTCCTCGTCGAGGAACCGCTCGTAGTGGCCGATGTCGAGGTCGGTCTCCCCGCCGTCGTTGGTGACGAACACCTCACCGTGCTGGAACGGGTTCATCGTCCCCGGGTCCACGTTGAGGTAGGGGTCGAGCTTCTGCATGGTCACCCGCAGCCCGCGAGCCTTGAGGAGGTTCCCCAGGCTGGAGGCGGTCAGCCCCTTGCCGAGGGAGGAGGCGACGCCTCCGGTGACGAAGACGTGCTTGGTTGGCTGCGATGCGGCCAAGGCAACTCCCGTGGTCTCGGTGCCGGACCTCGCTGACCGGGCCAGCGAAGAGGCGGTTGGAATCCAACCGTCCACGGGGTTCTAGGCTACCAACAAGGTGCCCGGCATGGCGAAGCCGCGCCGGGCGGGTCGCAGACGGGGCGTCACTCCGCGGCGGGCAGGACACCGTCGGCGGCGTCGACCGCCCCGTAGTGCCCGGCGGCACCGTCGGCCTGCTCGGCCAGCGCCATCACCGCCACCACCTGTCCGGGGACCCGGTCCACGGTGTCGACGGTGGAGACCTCCTGCGCGGTGACCACCTCGCGCCGCACCGCCTCGAGCGCGCCTCCGGAGCGGGCCGCGGCGATCGGGCCGCCCACGACCACCCCGTCGGTGCCCTCGTCCAGGGCGCCGACCAGAGCGGCCAGCACGGCACTGGCACCCTCGCGCTCCTCGGCGTCGGCACTGCCGGCGCCGGTGACGACCAGGACCAGGCTGCCCCGCCGGGTGATCTCGCCGGCCGGCGACATCAGGTCCGCGGTGCTCAGCCCGGACATGATCGAGCTGGCGGCGTCGTCCATGGCCGCGCCGCCGTCCTCGTCGGTGGCGACCGCCCGGGCGATGATCGCGCCGAGCCGCTCGTAGGTGCCGGCGTCGTCGGGCACCGTGACGTCGTTGACCCCGTCGAGGAGCTGGCTGCCCAGCTCGTCGACGAGCTGCTTGTTGCCCACGTCGAGGAGCCCCTCGGCTGCTCGGACCGTCCCACCCACGGTGCCGCCGGCGGTCTCGACGAGCTCGGAGACGGACCCGACCACCGACTCGTCGGCTCCCGGCATCACCAGCAGCGTCACCGTGCGCTCCTTCAGGGAGCCACCGACCAGCTCGGGAGCCACCGCGCTGGTGAAGTCGTCGGTGAACGCGTTGCCGGCACCGAGCGCCTGCACCTGGGCGCGCAGGTCGGCCTTGGCCTTGCGATCGGCCTCGACCTGCTCGACCAGGGTGTTGTCGACCTCCCCCTTGAGCGGGCCACCGCCGAGAGCCACCCCCACCGCGAGTGCCAGGAAGACCGAGACGATCGAGACGATGTGGTAGCGGAAAGAGATCACGTGAGAAGTCCTTGGAACCAGTCGGTTGCGTCGCTGAGCCAGCTCTGTACGGCGTCCCACCACTCCTGGCCCACCGGCGTGCCGGCGACCGCGACGAGCAGGGCCACGATGCCGGCCAGGAGCACGGCGAGGAGGTGCCACACCCGGACTCGGCCGGAGTAGAGCGAGGGGACGCTCTTGGCGTCGACGAGCTTGGGGCCGACGCGGAGCCGGGTGAGGAAGGTGCCGGCCAGGCCGGCGCGATGGCTGTCGAGGAACTCGGTGAGCGTCGCGTGCGTGCCCACCGACACGATCAAGGACGCACCGGCGAGGTCGGCCAGCAGGAGCGCGACGTCCTCGGTCGTCCCGGAGGCGGAGAAGTTCTGGGTGCGCACGCCGATCCGGTCGAGCCTTTCCGCGCCGACCGCGCGGCCGGCCCGGTCGCTGTGCAGCACGACCTCCCGGGCGCCGCGCAGCGCCTTGTCGGAGACCGACGCACGCTCGGCGCCGCGCCCGCCCTGGGCCAGGCCCGCCTCGCCGACCACCACGACGTCGGGACGGTGCCCGGCCTCGAGCAGCGCGTCGGCTCCTCCGTCAACGCCGACGAGGACCGGCCGCTGCTCGCGGATGTAGCGCTTCAGCCCGCGTAGGTCCTCGCGGTAGTCGTAACCCCGCACGACCACCACGACGGGTCGACCCTCGAGCCGAGTGCGGAGGCTCGGAGCGCCCTGGCCGTGCAGCAGCAGGTCCTGCTCCCGGCGGAGGAACTCCGTCGTGTTGTGCGTGAAGCTCTGCAGCTGGGTCGCCAGACCGCCGCGGGCCTGCTCCATGAGCTCGGCGATGTCCTCGGCGGTCAGCTGGCTGCCCGAGACGACCGGTTGGTCCTTCACGTAGAGCCGGCCGTCGTGGATGCGCACCGAGCTCCCGTCCTCGACCTTGCCGAACACCTCAGCACCGACGTCGTCGAGGAGCACGACACCGGCCCGGGCGAGGAGCTCGGGACCGAGGTTGGGGTAACGGCCGGAGATGAACGGCGAGGCGTTCACGACGGCGGTCACTCCCGCGTCGAGCAGCGCCTCGGCGCTCGCCCGGTCCAGGTCCAGGTGGTCCAGCACCGCGATGTCACCAGGCTTGAGCCGGCGCACCAGGCTGCTGGTGCGCCGATCCACCCGAGCGGTGCCCACCGTTCCGGGCAGGGCTGCATCGGTTCGTTGTCGTGAGGGGAACTTCATCGCGCTGCAATCCTGCCACGCAGCCGAGTGAGTTCCGGTCAGGCGACGCCCGCTCAGCGGGTCGGCGTGCGCGCCTCCTGCGCAGCCTCGAGAAGCTCTTGGGCATGCGCCATCGCGGTCTCGGAGTCCTCGAGGCCGGCCAGCATCCGGGACAGCTCGCGCACCCGCTCCGCCTCGCTGAGGGCGACCAGGCCCGAGGTGGTGACCACGCCGTCGCTGCTCTTGCGCACCACCTGGTGCTGGTCGGCGAAGGCCGCCACCTGCGGCAGGTGTGTGACAACGAGCACTTGGGCGTGTCGGGCGAGCATCGCCAGCCGTCGGCCGACCTCGACGGCCGCCTTCCCGCCCACCCCGGCGTCGACCTCGTCGAACACGAAGGTCGGCACCGGGTTGGTCTCGGCCAGCGCCACCTCGATCGCGAGCATCACCCGGGACAGCTCGCCGCCGGAGGCGCCGCGTCCGAGCGGCCTGGGCTCGGCGCCCTTGTTGGCCGCGAGCAGGATCTCCACGTCGTCGATGCCCGAGGCGGAGAAGGCCAGCGTCCGCTCCCCCACTGCCAGGCCGTCCTCGTCGGGGGTCTGGGTGACCTCGATGGTCAGGCTGGCGTGCGGCATCGCCAGGGACGCCAGCTCGCCGGTGACGATCTTCGCCAGCTTGGCGGCTGCTTTTCTGCGCAGGCCGCTGAGCGTCGCACCTGTCTCGGCGAGGGCCGCGCGCAGCTCGGTGCGCCGCTGACGCAACGTCTCGATCAGGCCTTCGGTGTCGTCGAGCAGCAGCAGCCGTTCGGCGGCCTGTGCGGACCAGGCAAGCACCTCGTCGATGGTCTCGCCGTACTTGCGGGTCAGCGCCGTGAGCGCCGCCCGGCGGTCGGAGACCGTCGCGAGCCTGGCCGGGTCGGTGTCGATGCCCGCGGCGTAGGAGGAAACGTCGGCGGCGACGTCGGAGAGCAGGTAGCTCACCTCCGCCAGCCGGTCGGCCAGGCCCGCGACCTCGACGTCGTGCTCGCGGACGGAGTCGAGCAGCTTGCGCGCAGCGGAGACCGCTGCGAGTGCGTCGGCGGCCCCCTCCTCGGAGGAGAGCGCCTCGCGTGCCTGGACAGCGGCGTTGCGCAGCGTGTCGGCGAAGCCGAGCCGCGCCTCCTCGGCGGCCAGCCGCTCGTCCTCGCCGGGCTCAGGAGAGACCGCCTCGATCTCGTCGAGACCGAACCGCAGGAGGTCCGCCTCGCGGGCACGTTCCCGGGCGGTGCGGACGACCTCCTCGAGCTCGGCCTCGGTGTCCTTCAGCTCGCGGTAGAGGTCGGCGTACTTCTCCCTGGCGCGCAGCGCGGCCGCGCCCGCGAAGGTGTCGAGCGCCTCGCGCTGCGCCGCGGGACGCAGCAGCCGGTGCTGGTCGGACTGTCCGTGGACCGCGACCAGAGGGTCGACGAGCTCGCTGAGCGCCGACACCGGCACCGACACGCCCCCGGCGAAGGCGCGCGAGCGACCCTCGGCGGAGATCTGCCGGGCGATCAGCAGCCGGCCGTCCTCGATCTCGCCGCCGAGCTCCTCGACGGTCTCGCGCAGCTCGGGCCCGGCGGCCTCGAGGTTGAGCAGGCCCTCCACGCGGGCCGCCTTCGCCCCGGTGCGCACCGCCCCGGAGTCCGCGCGTCCACCCAGGAGCAGACCGAGCGCGGTGACCACCATGGTCTTTCCGGCACCGGTCTCACCGGTGATCACGGTCAGCCCGGGCGCCACCTCGAGGACCGACTCGTCGATCACGCCCAGGGACCGGATGCGCAGCTCCTCGAGCACTACTCGGCTCCGTTCTCACGGTTGCGCCGGCGCTCGGCGGCTCCGCGCCAGCCCTGGACCGGCAGCCCGAACTTCGCGACCAGCCGGTCGGTGAACGGCGCCTGGTGCAGCCGGACCAACCGGACCGGTGTGGTTCCTCGGCGTACCTCGATCCGGGCGCCGGGCGGCAGCTCCACGGTGCGGCGTCCGTCGCACCACAGGACTCCGGCGGTATCGGTGCGCGCGAGCACCTCGACGGCCAGCACCGAGGTCGGGGCCACCACCAGCGGTCGGGCGAACAGGGCGTGGGCACTGATCGGCACCATCAGCAGCGCCTCGACGCCGGGCCAGACGATCGGACCGCCGGCGCTGAAGTTGTAGGCCGTGGAGCCTGTGGGTGTCGCGCACACCACCCCGTCGCAGCCCCAGCGGGACAGCGGGCGGCCGTCCACCCCGACGACCACCTCGAGCATGCGCTCCCGGGCCGCCTTCTCCACGCTGGCCTCGTTGAGGGCCCAGGTGGTGGCGATCAGCTCCTGGCCCTGGTAGACCGAGACATCCACGGTCATCCGCTGGTCGGAGGTGTAGCGGCGGTGGACGATCGCGTCGATCGTGAACTCCACGTCGTCGTGCTCGGCCTCGGCCAGGAACCCGACATGGCCGAGGTTGACGCCGAGGACCGGTGTGCCGGTCTCCCGGGTCAGCTCTGCCGCCCGCAGAATGGTGCCGTCGCCCCCGATCACCACGGCGAGCTCGCAGCCTGCGGTCGCCTGCCCGTCGCACTCGACGGTCTCGAGCCCCTCGAGGCTGAGCCCCAGGTCCTCGGCCTCCTGCTTGAGGACCCGAACGCCGAGACCGTGCTTGTCGAGGGCATGGCAGAACTGCCGGGCAACCTCGCGGGCGTCGTCGCGGCCGGTGTGGGCGAGCACGAACACGCGGCGGCTGGGGGGTTCGGTTCCGTTCACGCGTCCAGCCTCTCATCAGCCACCGACGGCACGGCGGGCCGCCGGACCTCACGCTCGATGTCATCGTGGCCGATCTCGGCCTGCCCGCGCCTCATCCACAAGAAGAACTCGACGTTGCCCGATGGACCCGGCAGTGGGCTGGTGGTCACCGCCCTGGCGCCCCACCCGCGGCGTGCGGCCGCCTCGGCGACGGATCCGACCGCTTCGGCGCGGAGGGCCAGGTCGCGGACCACGCCGCCCTTGCCCACCCGGTCCTTGCCCACCTCGAACTGCGGCTTGACCATCAGCACCAGGTCGCCGTCGTCCCTGGTCACCCCGATCAGCGCATCGAGCACGAGCTCGAGGGAGATGAACGACAGGTCGCCGACGACCACGTCGACCGGCCCGCCGATCTGCTCGACCGACAGCTCGCGGACGTTGGTCCGGTCGTGCACCACGACCCGGGGGTCCTGCTGCAGGCTCCACGCGAGCTGCCCGTAGCCGACGTCGACCGCGACCACCTCGGCCGCCTCGTGTCGGAGGAGCACGTCGGTGAACCCGCCCGTGGACGCACCCGCATCCAGGCATCGGCGGGCGGAGACCTCCAGCCCCCGAGGCGCGAAGGCCGCGAGCGCGCCGGCCAGCTTGTGACCGCCTCGCGAGACGAAGTCAGGGCGCTCGGGATCCTCGGTCACCACCAGAGCGACGTCGGTGGTGACTCCGGTCGCGGGCTTGGTCGCGACCGAGCCGGCGACCTTCACGCGCTTGGCGGCGATCAGCTCGCTGGCGTGCTCACGGGACCGGGCCAGGCCCCGTCGGACCAGCTCGGCGTCGAGGCGGAGTCGTCGCGGCATCGCTGCCTCAGCGTGGGCGAGGCCCTGGGTACGGGCCGCCGGCGGGTCCAGGTCGAGGACCCGGCGCACCGGGCTCCCGCGCGGCGTCGGAGAGCGCCGAGCGCAACGTCTCGTGAGCGGCCTCGAACACGGCCACGTGCTCCTCCAGAGGACGACCCTCCAGGCCGGCGACCGCGTGCAGAACCTCGTCGATCCTCTCGTCCCCGGTCGCCTCGAGCGGTGCCGGGTCATCGTGCGTGTGCACGTCGCGCTCGGGCGTGTCCGTCTCCGGGTCGTTGTGCTCACTCACTGGCTGGTGCCTCACCATCTGCTTGCTCGGGCTGCGGGATTCGCGTGGGACGGCCGAACCCACCGTGCCGCCTCAACGGCCTGGTTCACGCTACATCGGAGGCGTCAGGCCGTCGGGATCGACGCTCTCGCCGGTCGCGTCCAGATGCGCCCAGGCCGCATGCGCCAGCACCCGCCACCAGTCGGCCGGATCCCCCGCTCCGTCGATCTTGACCGTGCCGTGACCGGCCACCGCGCGCCAGCCACCCAGCTCGTGGCCACCGTCGCGGACCACCGGCACCCCGTGGGGCAGCCCCAGCCCCTCCAGCCCTGCGGAGAGGTACGTCGGACGGTGGGCCGGCGCCGCCGCGACCAGCTCTGCGACCCCGGTGACCCCGGTCAGCACGAGCAGGCTGTCGAGGCCGGCGTTGCGGGCCCCTTCGATGTCGGTGTCGAGACGATCGCCGACCACCAGCGGTCTGCTGCCACCGACGCGCCGCTGGGTCTCCTCGAACAACGGCGGGAGGGGTTTGCCGGCGACCACCGGCTCCCGGTTCGCGAACCTCGCCACTGCTTCGACGAGCACGCCGTTGCCCGGGCCGTGCCCCCGCGGCGTCGGGACGCTGATGTCGAGGTTCGTGGCGACCCACGGCAGCCCCTCGCGCACCAGGATCGCGCCCTCGCTGACCGTGCCCCATCGCAGATCCGCGTAGTAGCCCGAGACGACCGCCGCCGGGTCGTCGTCGGCGGACTGCACCGGTCCCAGACCCCGCTCCTGGAGCGCCTCGAACAGTCCGGGTCCACCGATGACGAAGACCGCGGCGCCCGGCTCCAGCCACTCCGCCAGGAGGCGCGCCGCCGCCTGCGCAGAGGTCACGACATCGTCTTCCTCAGCAGGGATGCCCAGGCGGCTGAGGTGCTCGGCCACCGCGGCCGGCGGCCGGGCGGCGTTGTTGGTGACATAGGCAAGATGCATCCCCGCGGCCGCGGCCGCCGCCAGGTGCTGCGGCACCCCCGGCACCGCGTGGGGACCGATGTAGACCACGCCGTCGAGGTCGAGCATCGCGAGGTCGTAGACCGACCACAGCGGCTCTCGGCTCTCCTTCAACACGTCCCGCGACTCTCCTTTGGCGTGGTCGGTGGTGCTGCTCGTACGATGCACCGATGGCCGGCACCGGTGGACGCGCACCTCTCGTGCTGGCCCCGTTCCGGGGCCTGCGCTTCGACGCATCCGTCGTCGGTGACCTCGGTTCGGTGATCTCACCGCCGTACGACGTCCTGGATGCCGACACGGTGCGCGAGCTCGAGGCCCGCAACCGGCGCAACATCGTCCGGCTGATTCTCCCACGCAGCCACGAGGGGCCCTACCTCGCGGTGCGCCGCCGGCTCGAGACCTGGCGAGCAGAGGGCTGCCTGGTCCCCGACCGGGAGCCCGGCCTGTACCTGTACGAGTACACCGTCGACGGGTCCACCGTGCGCGGCCTGGTGGGGCTCGTCGGCCTGCGCGAGGAGCGCGACATGGTCGTGCTGCCGCACGAGGACGTGATGCCCGGCCCGGTCGAGGATCGGACGGTGCTCATGCGCACCACGGGAACCAACCCGGAACCGATCCTGCTCGTGCACCACGGCCCGCCCGCGCTCCGGGACCTGCTCGGCCGGGTGGCGTCGCGCCGACCGTTGGAGGACTTCACCACCCGCGAAGCAGGCCACCACCGCCTCTGGTCGATCACGGCTCCGGACGAGCTGGCGGAGATCGCGCAGCTGCTCGCACCGGGCCAGGTGCTGATCGCCGACGGGCACCACCGCTACGCGGCCTACCTCGCGCTGCAGCGTGAGGAGCGCCCCACCGGGGCTCCTCCCGGTGCCTCGCCCTGGGACTACGGGCTGGCGATGGTCGTCGACCAGGGCGACCACCCGCTGACGGTGGGCCCCATCCACCGCTTCGTGACAGGCATGACCTTGTCGGACGTACTCGACGCTGTTGCTGAGCGCGACGACCAGTCCGCAGTGCCGGTGGCTCGCGACGCAGCCCTGGCTGCAGTCTCGGACCCAGCCGCCCGTGACCCGGACCAGGCGGTGTTCGCGCTGTCCGACGGGCGCGCCTGGGTGCGCCTGACCGCACCGCGGACGCACGACGTCGACGCTGCGGTCCTGCACACCGGACTCCTGCCGGCCTGGAACGTCAGTGAGGAGCAGGTGGGCTACCACCACTCGATCGACCAAGCGGTGCAGATGACCGCCCGGCATCCCGGCGTGGTGATCGGCGTCCGCCCGCCCGGCCTTCATCAGGTGATGGTCGCCGCAAGCCGCGGCGAGCGGATGCCCCGGAAGTCGACCTCGTTCAGCCCCAAGCCCCGGATGGGCCTGGTGCTCCGGGACCTTCGCGACGCCTGAGCAGCCCCTCAGCCCGCCGGCCGCTCCCGGGTCGCACGCTCCAGGCGGCGACCGCTGAGCACCTCCACCTCGAGTCGCGTGGTCGCCCCGCCGCCGTCACGGAAGAACCTGCGCCGCAGCGCACCCTCCAGCTCGACCCGGTCCCCGACCTGCCAGCACGCCACGCTGCGGCGGACCCGGCTGCCCCACGCGGCACAGTCGACCCAGTCCGACACCTGCTTGGACCGGGCCGTCATGGCCGTGCGCCCACGCGCCATCACCAGGCGGAAGACGACCACGCGATCACCACTGGGCAGCTCACGCTCCAGGGGGGTCGAGGAGACCCGCCCGATCAGGCAGACCGCGTTGCGTTCTTCGACTTCCACTGCTTCCTGGGTGCTCATCCACACCACCTCCATGAGCGAGGCTCGCAGGTCGCCGGGAGCCCCGGCGGGTCCCTTCGGCGGTCTGTGCACAACAGCAGCCCGCGACGCGATGTGGAGAGCCGATGGCCGAAGCTCAGGCCAGTTCCCCGGTATCCTCCGCCACATCGCCGAGCTCCGTGTCACTGTCCTCGAGGAACGTGATGCCCTCCAGCTCGGCCGCTCGCTCGGCCGCGTCGGTGATCCCCTCACCGTCGATCGCCACCGTGCGGTGGAACCACTCCACCGCCTCGTCCCGGCGCCCGGCAGCGAGCAGCGTGTCCGCGTACGCGTAGCGCAGTCGCACCACCCAGTCCGCGCGAGTCCGGGACCGTAACGGGGCGTTCTCCAGGGTGCGGACGGCCGCGTCCAGGTCGCCCATGTCGCGGCGGGCCCCAGCTTCCACGATGGTCATCTCGGCCTGCTGGTCGGGCGGCAGGTTCTCTACCGCGGGGCTCTTGGCAAGTGCCAATGCCTTCTCGGGCCGGCCCAGCGCACGCTCGCAGTCGGCCATCACTGCCAGGTAGTCGTTGGCGCCGTTGATCCGCTTGGCCGCTCGAAGTTCGGAGAGCGCCTCAGCGTACTCACCGGCGGCGTAGGCGGCCTCGCCGCACGCCTCACGCACCACCGCGACCCTGGCCGCGCGGGCCCGGGCAGCCAGGGTGTGCTCGTAGGCGGTCCTCGGGTCCTCGTCGATCAGCTGGCCGGCTGCGACGAGATGCCGGGCTACGCGGGCAGCGAGCTTCTCGGGCAGTCCTCGCAGCTGCTGGCGAACGGACCGGTCCAGCTCGGAGCCGGTGATCGACTCATCGAGGGGCGGACCGTCGTAGCGCGCCTGGTCCTCGCTGCGCGGCCGGCGCTCGCGCTGCTCCTCCTCGCGGCGCGGACGGCTCCACTGCTTGCCGCCACCGGATCCGCCCTGGCCGCGGCCGCGCGACGGCGCCGAGTCGCGACGACCTTCAGCGCCTCGGCGAGGGGCCTCCCCGCGGCGCGGTGAATCGCCGCCGCGCGCGGAGTCGGAGCCCCGTCGGGGCCCACCGGATGCGGACGGCTTGCGGCGGGGGTCGTTGGAGCGTCGTTCCTGCGGCACTGCGGGTCAGTCCTTCCTCTCGCGCACGACTTCAAGCATGCCCGAAAACGACTAGTGGCCACCCCGAGGGGTGGCCACTAGCGAATGTTATGTCCGGCGACGTCCTACTCTCCCACACACTCGCGTGTGCAGTACCATCGGCGCTGAAAGGCTTAAC
>NZ_BAAGUV010000076.1:0-599 GCF_054781215.1 Nocardioides pakistanensis
GTCATCATTCCCGAAGAAACAACAACCCCACGGTCAGGTGCGCGACCAATGAAATTAAAGTAAATACACCACCATCACCCCACTAACCCCAAAAAGGTCACTGCAATGACGCTGGTATAGATGCTCGCGTCCACTGTGTAGTTCTCAACGTACGGCCGATCCCACCATCACCGGCAACACGTCCGATGACCGCGGGTCAGAAAACCAAGTCCACCCACACCCCACAAGGGGGTGCGAGCCGGCTGGGCTTCCAGGACCCAATAGCATGCACTCAAAGACAACCCGAACCACGCATCCATCCGTTCCAACAACATCTCCACCAGGGACACATTGCGTACTAGCACAGACACATCATCACGGCTTGCCGTGTTGTTTTGTGTTCCACCCTTGAGCAGCATGCGTCACGCGTTCGGTGACGTTCATGCTTTCTCTGCAACCCCGCACACCCGGAAAGGTGTAGGGGTTGAGTGCTCCTTAGAAAGGAGGTGATCCAGCCGCACCTTCCGGTACGGCTACCTTGTTACGACTTCGTCCCAATCGCCAGCCCCACCTTCGACGGCTCCCTCCCACACAAGGGGTTGGGCCACCGGCTTCGGGTG
>NZ_BAAGUV010000077.1:0-570 GCF_054781215.1 Nocardioides pakistanensis
GTTCTCGTGACCGTCAGCGGGCAGGTCTCATGACCGCCACTGGGCAGTTCCTACTGGCCCTTGACAGGCATCGGCCGAACCCACGCCCGAACCCGCGTCGTCCTGCTCGTCCAAGACCTTCAAGTACGCGTCATCGACGCCGCCACCGGCGAACTCCTCAGGGAGCTGACCCTCGACACATCCAAGCGCTACCAAGGCACCGGACGCCCGCCCGGACCAACACGCTGAAACGACGGACGGCCGAACCCACCACTATTGGGTTCGTCCGTCCGCGATGTCCTGAGACATCACATTGGTAGCGGGGGCAGGATTTGAACCTGCGACCTCTGGGCGCCATCGGGGGCGCCGCGGCTACTACTGCTTCGGGCCGGAAGCTACTGATTCGCTCGGTGTGGTGAGGGATTTGCCCTCGCTTCCAGTCTCAGAATACCTGCTTGGCACCGAGAGGAACGGACCCAATGTGGACCCTAAGCGGTACTTGCTCGAATCAGTGACGCATGTTCACTCTGACCCGGTTCCGCAGGTAAGTCCCGAGGTTGTCGGGGTGTGAACGCAACAAGTGCCTTTCAG
>NZ_BAAGUV010000078.1:0-1626 GCF_054781215.1 Nocardioides pakistanensis
GCCGCACACGACGAGGTTCTCGCGGCGGTGGACCCATTCCAGTGTGCGTAGCGCCTGCTGGGTCGGTGCCGGGATCGAGGAGATCTCGGGCTGCCAGGCCTCGAAGGTCTTCCCGGTCGGGAACCCGGCCGCGGCTCGTCTGGTGGCAAGTGCGGAGCGTTCCCGGCCGGCGACCTCCTCGGCGAACAGCGCCTTCAACACCTCGGCGGGCTCCCAGCGCTGGGCCTTCGCGGTCGCGACGACCTCGGGGGCGTGGCGACGGATGTGCGGCAGCCGCAGCTTGCGCAGCAGATCCTCCAGGTCGGCGGGCAACGGCGGCGCAGTGCTCGTGGTCCTCACGCGATCACCTGCTCGTCGGTGCCCGATGCCTTCACCGGCGCTCCGAGTCGTGCCCACGCGCTGGTGCCCTGGGTCAGCGAGGAGTCCTCGCTGGCACGGTGCTCACCCGAAGCTGGGCGACGCGCGTGGTGGTCCAGGATCGAGGACAGGTCGGCCTCGGCGAACCGGCCGTGCACCGCGGCGTGGCCCAGTGCCCAGTCGACCTCGACGGGGTCGAACAGCTTGGCCAAGGCGAGCGCTTCGGTGATCTTCACCCGCATGCGCGGGGTGCCCGCGGCAGCGGCCTCGACCAGCCACAGCCGGGCGCCCTCGCCCAGGTCGAGGAACTCGGCTTCCGCGGCGTTCTTCGCCCGGGGGCGGCGGTCCAGCGGCCCTTCGGGCTGGGGCGGGAAGTGCTCGTCCTCGATCTTCGGCGTTCCGGGCGTGGCCCGTCGGTGGCGGGCGACCTCGATCGGGCCGTCCTCGCCGACGTGGACGATGACGACCTGCTCGTCGGCGCCGCGGCCGTGAACCCGGACCCATACGGTTGCGCCGAGCAGGGTGTGCGGCACCGAGTACTGGCCGGACTCGAAGGTCACCATCGGCGTGTTCGCCGGCACCACCCGCGTGGTGCCGAACGCGACCGTGTGCGGCGTCGCCGGGACCGGGTGCAGCCGGGCGCGCTCTTCGGCGAGCATCTCGGCCGGTGGCCGCTTCGTCACCCGGTGGGGCCGGGTGTTGACCTTCTCGCAGAAGTCCACGCAGGCCGCCTCGAGCTCAGCGAAGCTGGCGTACTGGCCACGCAGGTTGGCGTCCTTCGGGACGAGGTCGGCCTTGCTGATCTTCACCGACGACTCGGTGCCGCCCTTGGACGCCGGATCCGCCGGCACGCAGGTGTGCACGGTCACCGAGTAGTGACGCGCGAACGCCACCAGCTGCGGATTCCTGACCGGGATCCCGGCGATGTGCTCGCTGGTGACGGTCTTCTCGTTGTCGGTCAACACGTAGGTCGGCACCCCGCCCAGGCGCCGGAACGCCTGGTCGAGCGCGGCGAAGACGCTCGGCATCGTCTTGTCGCGCAGCGGGATCACCACCCGGAACCGCGACCAGGCCAGCCACGCGACGAACAGGACGGTCTTGACGCCGTCGACGACGGGGCCGTCACCGTAGTCGTACTGCAGCCACATCCCCGGCTCGGTGATCCAGGGCCGGTGCACCCGCACCCGGCCGGCCCGGTAAGCCGCCTTGACCTGCGCGACCGCGCGGCGGGTGGTGCGCTCCGACCCGGTGTAGCCCAGAGCGACCAGC
>NZ_BAAGUV010000079.1:0-10605 GCF_054781215.1 Nocardioides pakistanensis
AGTGACCACCGCCCAGGGTGGGGAACTTCGATGAGCATCACTGGGGAATTCCGGCGAGCGCCATCAGTGCGGCGCGACCGCGGAGAGGTCCTCGGTCGCGGTGGCCACAGGGGGAGTGAGGCTCTCGACATTGCGGTCGATCCTCTCTACCTGGTCCAGGGTGTCCGGCGCTCGGTCAACCACTTCTAGGGCCGCCGGCATGTCGGAGGCCGCCCGCACCAGCCGGGGGATGTGCGGCAGCAGCAGGGCGACCGCAACGGTGAGGACGAACAGTGCCAGTGCGAGGACAGCGGCCAGTACGCGGACTGCCCAGATCGGCAGGGCTTGGTTGAGCACGTCGTAAGATCCTCGTCTGTCGGGACCGGCACCGTCGCTTGCGGCCGCGCGGTCGGGGTCAGCGCTGACGCAGCCGCAGGCCGTCGAGGACCAGGGTCGTCACGGCGCTCGCGATGCGCTCCTGGTCCAGGGCCTGGTCGGTGACAAGGTAGGACAGGGCGCTGATGGTGACCGCACCGAAGACCGCCATGGCACCCGACTCCGGATCGGGCACCTGCCGCAGCGAGCCCTCAGTCACGCCGTCCTCGATCAGCGACTGTACGGGCTGGTAGTAGGCCGCATGAATCATCGCTGCGATCTCAGGGATACGGCCCGCACGTCCTAGCTCACCCACCAAAGCCCGGCAGATCGCCGGCTGCTCCGCCATCACCCGCAACTGCGCTCGAATCACCTCGGCGAGCCGGGCCGCTGCCGACCCTTCCGACTCGACGGCGATGGCCACCTCATCCGCAACGCGGTTCAAGGTGTCGCGGAACAGAAAGGCAAGGATCTCCTCCTTGCCGGCGAAGTAGTAGTACAACGTCGCCTTGGGAATCCCAGTGGCAGCAGCGATGTCCTCGATCTTGGTCTGCTCGACACCGTGATCGGCGAACAGCTCCGCTGCGACGCTGAGTTTGACCGCCGTGTGAGCCGGGACAGTACGCACCGACGTGGATCCCTTCGCTGTGCTGGGCTTGTACCGAGAGTACAAACATGGCGTCCATCTGCACAACTGACCGCGTCAGCCGACGGCCCGGGGTCGGGGCCGGATTGGCGAGCCGCTCGAGTGGTCCCGATCCCGGGTGTGAGCGTCAGCGGATGCCCGGATTGGAGGCGCAGGCCGCAGGCCGCGAGCGATGGCCCGAGGCGGCCCTGCAAGGACGGGCGCGGTCAATCCGCAGGCACGCCAGGTGGACTGCCCTGAGCGAAGTGCTCGACAGACACTTTCACGAACACGGCCGTAGAAGTGATGACCGCGCGACCGTCTGGCTCGGTTGCACGGGCAGCGACGAACAGCTTGCGCCCTTCGCGCCGGACGACATCGGCCTGGAGTCGGTACTCCGCTCCGATGAGTACCGGTGCCAAATACTCGATCGTCAGTTGGCGGGTGACGGCAGGGCCTCCTTCGAGGAAAAGCAGGCAACCGTAAAGGTCATCGACAACGGTGGCGACTGCGCCGCCATGGACAATGCCCGGTGCGCCTACGTGACGATTGTCGAACGTGTGCCAAGCCTGCACACCATCCCCGTGCCGCAGGGCCCGGAGGTGGTGCCCATGGGGATTGTTCGGGCCGCACCCCAGGCAGTGGTCGTGGTGAGTCGGGAGTTCAGCCCCGTCCGGGTAGACGGCGAACTTCTCCGCCCACATGGCCAGCAGCGCTTGCATGTCAGCCACGAGGACCGCCCTGGAGGCGCTGCGCCCAGGCAGCCAAGACTTCGGACTGCCGTTCATGGGAATGAGGAGCGAGCAGACCGCTAACCCCTCGACCGAGAAGGAGATCCAGGGTGAGTCGGATTTCGATGGGGTCCTGTGTGACGTAGGTGCGGCACATCTCGGCGAGCTCCGCGTTCACGCGGTCTTCGGTGGGGACCAACTCTGCCCGCAGCTCTTCGTGAGCGCGGGCGGCCACCCACAGTTCGAGGCTCGCCGCATACAAGGGCCCCGACAGCGCATCTGATAGCAGGCGGAGCGCCGTCCCTCGCCTCCTGTGGTCGGTCGCCCCCCCGTCCTCGGCGTCACGGAGCTCGAGCTGGGCCATCTGCTCTCGGACGCGGCGCAGGCGCTGCTGCGCCAAGTGCTCAACCGCCGCCACGACCAACTGGTCGCGTGTCCCGAAGTGGTGCAGCTGCGCGCCGCGAGAAAGGCCCGCTCGAGCCGCGACCGCGGCGCTGGTTGTCCCCGTATAGCCGAGCTCGGCAAGGCATGTGACCGTCGCGTCCAGCAATGCCCGACGGGTAGCAGCCGAGCGGTCTTCTTGTCGTCCTAGCTTCAGCGGCACAGCCTGAGTCTACATGCGTGCATGAATGCATGTAGAGTCGCGCCCACCGTTTGACGGGCACACGCTCGCGCAGAGTGCTCCGACTACTCCAGGAGTTCCCATGTCAGTTGAGGTCGCTGCGCTTCGGCCGGAGCCGCGTCGAGTGCTGCTGGACTATCCCCACCGTCAGGCAGGTCATTGCGGGTCCGGAGCGCTGAGAGACCTCTTGGAGTGGGCCGGCCTGGGCTGGGAGGAGGTGCCGAGCGAAGGTCTGGTCTTCGGAATGGGCGGTGGGCTCGGCTTCACCTATCTGCGGGTGCCTGGTCTCACCCCGCCCATCTACGTCGTCGGGCGTAGCAGTGACCTTGAGGTGGATCTTCTTGCCAGGCTGGGTGCAGAGGTCGACGTCCGGCACACCGACGACCCCGCCACCGGTTGGGGTTGGGTCCGTGGGGAACTACGACAAGGTCGTCCCGTGCTGATGTGGGCAGACATCGCTGAGTTGCCCTACCTGAATGTCCGCCTCCAGATGAGTCGGCACGACATCGTCGTGATCGGTTACGACGACGAGACCCAGACCGCTTTCGTGGTTGACAACGACCGAGCCGAGGTGCAGGAGGTCCCCTACGATGCGCTTGCGCGGGCGCGCGCGTCACGATCCTTCCCCGTGCCCACCAGGCACACGACCTACTTCGTGAACTGGCCCCAGGTCCTGCCGGATCTCCGCCCGACCGCGGCTTCGGCCCTCGTCGCCTCCGTCGAGAACATGCAAGCGGCGGCGACCGCGATCATCCCGGACACCTCGGTGCTGCCGCCGGATGCCGTTGCTGGTGCCGGCATCGATGGAATCGGGGTCTTCGCGGAAGATGTCGGCCGGTGGCCGGAACTCATGCCCGAACCTGAGTTGGACGTCGCGCTGCGCTCTCTCCACGCCTTCGTGGAGAAGGCAGGGACCGGCGGCGGCCTGTTCCGCCGGTTGCAGGCGCAGTTCTGTGCCGACGTGGCGCGGCGAACGCGGTCCGCTGAGATGGCGAAGGCTGAAACTGCGCTCCTGCGCTGCGCGGCCACATGGTCGGCTCTAGCTGCCGCCGGCCGTAGCGACGGATCGACGCTCGCTCGCTGGCGACACGTCAATGAACTCGCCGCGACTCTCACCAGCGACGAGCACCATGCCATCTCCCAGATGCGCACTGCTGCGGGCGAACTCCGGGGTGGGTGACCGATCGTGGCCGGTCGGCGAACGCAATACGCGAACACCACCGCCGACGATCCCGGCTCCACAGCTTAAGCATTCCAAGCCGATCGCCGAGTCATCTCGACTCGTCTCCCATCGAGGTCCGCGGCGCGAACAGCTAGTGGCGGCGGCTGACGCGATCGAGGATCACGGCGCCGGGGTCGGCACCGCTCAGATCGCCGAACGCGCAGGCATGCGCGGCCCCACGTCTACCGCCACTTCGCAGCAAGGAAGATCTCGTCGGCGAGGTGCTGCGGTGCGCGGCGGACCAGGTCATCGACCACCCTTCGGCCCGCGATGCAGGTCAGTGGCACCGGCCCTGCCATCATCCGGGTGCCATCGGGGCTGCACTCGGTTGGGCGGCCGAGCATCCGACCCTCGATCGCTTCATGGCAGTGCGCCAGCAGAACAGGGAGATGCGTCGGGCCAGGCTTGGGGCGCACGCGGTTCCGGGGGAGTTGGTGGCCGCCGCGTCGGGCGTACCTGCGCAACCCCGAGGTCGACCTTCCGGGACGGCGTCATGGCGGGGCTGATGGGCACCCGGTCGATGCTGGGACCATCTGTTGGCTCGACTACCACGACGAGTCGCACGACGAGGTCGTCGCCCGGATCGCACACCAGGTGTGGTTGACCCGCGCAATCTCGCTGACAGCGTCGGGCTCGGCTTCGACGACGACAGCTACTTGAGCGTCCGATGAGGACCGCTCCAGCGTGTGGACGGCGCGCACTGTGCGCAGCCGCGTTGGGAAGAGGAGGCCGACGCATGGTCGTCGAGGTCGGGAAGGCCGACGACCACCTGGCGGTGGCGATGACGCCGACGGCGGGACCGCACCTTGAGTCGGCCTTCTTCCTCGATCACGACAGCGCTGCGGTGCGCGACTTCACGCAGCAGGTGGTCGCCGGCGCATCGACGCCGCGTGAGCGGGCGAGCCTGCTCTTCGCAGCGGTCCGGGACAGAGTCTGGTACGACCCCCATTCGGTGTCCCGAGACCCTGAGCACTACCGGGCCAGCTACGTGCTCGAGGCAGGCCGCGCCTACAGCGTTCCCAAGGCCGGTGCTGCTGACCGCAGCGCTGCGGGCCGTGGGCATCCCTGCCCGGGTGGGCTTCGCCGACTTCCTCAACCACCTGCGGACCGACAACTTGCGGGCCCTCATGGGTGGCGCGGACCTGTTCGTGTACCACGGGTACTGCAGCGTCCACCTCGACGACCGATGGTTGAAGGCGACGCCGGCCTTCAATGGCGAGCTGTGCGAGAGCTTCGACGTGCCCCGATGGACTTCGACAGCTTCGACGACCTCTCGCTGGACCGGACCCTGACGGCCCTCGACCAGGCCTACGGCCGCATGACCCCCGGCTTAGGGGTTGCGGACGACACCTTCGCTGCTCCTGCCGACACCGGGGAGGCCACCGAGCATGCAGCCGTGAACCCGTCGGTGAGCTCGGACTGAGCACTCTCGCCTCATCGGTGCTCGTGCTCACCTCGGAAGTGGCTCGGTGAGCTGCCGGTCCATCTCTTGAAGGCGTGCGAGAAGTTGGTGAGATCGCTGTAGCCGAGCTCGTTGGCGACCTCGCTGACCGACGTGGAGGGGTCGAGAAGCCGCTTCCTGGCGCGGTCGACCATCGACTGCTGCAGCAGCTCGCGGAAACTGGTCCCCTCAGCGGCGAGGCGGCGCTTCAGGGTGCTCGAGGACATCGAGAACTCGTTTGCGACGGACTGGATCGTCCTCGCCCCGGGCCCGTCGTCGAGCAACGCCCGGACCCTGCGGGCGAACTCCGGGGTGCCGGCTCGGCGCGCGAGCGCCTGCTGGAGCTCGGTGACGGCGAGTCCGTAGGTGATCGGGTCGGGGAAGCGGCAGGCAGCCTGAAGCGTCCTCGCGGGCATGTGCAGGTAGGAGAAGGGGGCGTCGAACTCGAGTCGGGACCGGCTCTCGGCCTCTCGGGGTAGCCCGCTCGGCTCCGGCCAGTGGCTGTGCATGGTTGCCTCCGACGGCTCGCCGACCAGCAGGTCGATCAAGCGTATGAGTGCCAGTCCGCAGTAGGTGACGACCAGACAGTCGAGATCGGGGTCGCCTGCGTTCCCCAACAGCCTGATCGTCAGGTCGTCCTGCTGCGGTTGGAACTGCGTGGTGACCGCTTTGGTGATCAAGGGCAGGTAGGTCAGCAGCTCCACGACCTCTGCGACGGTGCACGCGCTGACCAACGGGACACTCAACGGTCCGAAGGATGTGAGCTGTGCGTGTTCTGCGCAGGCGATCCCGAGCCGGGTGGCCTGCTCGCCGTCGAGGTCGGGATAGACCTCGCGGAACCACCGCAGCGGTGCCTCGCCCTGGGTCTGGATGAGAGTCAGCTCACGGGTTCCCTCGCGCGCCATGACGACGCGAAAACGCTCGACGGCGTCCTCGTCGATCGCCGGACTGCTCAGCAGCTGCACGAAGGCCAGCGACGGGACGCCTGGCTCGTCTGTCCACACAGGCAACCCTCACGTGATCCGAATTCACAACATACTGACACGATACGACATGGCTTTGCCGGGGACCGCCGACAACAATCATCGCCAGAACGTCCATCCAGTAGGCAAAGTCAGGAGAATTGTCGATGGCAGTGGTCACCTTCATGTCACACGACGGGGAGCAGCACGAGGCCCCGCTCGAGGAGGGCAGTTCGCTGATGCAGGTGGCGACGAACAACGCCATCCCGGGCATCGATGCCGACTGCGGCGGCGAGGCCGCATGCGGCACCTGTCACGTGATCGTTGATCCCGCCTGGGCCGACAAGGTCGGCCGGTCCGGTCCCGAGGAGGAGGAGATGCTCTCGATGAACCCCGAGCGACAGCCGACGTCTCGCCTGTCGTGCCAAGTCAAAGTCTGCGAATCGTGGGATGGCTTGACCGTGCAGTTGCCCGAGTTCCAGATGTAGCAGGAGGTCAAGCCAGATGAAGTTCCCAGAAGTCAAGATCCCAGAAACAGTGAAAACGAAGGTCGAGTCCGCCATCCCCCTGGAGCGACAGATCCAGGGCGCGCGCCTCTACGACAAGGGCCGGCGGTGGCTCACCGGCGCGAACGGGCCGATGTTCGTCGAGGCCCCGATCCCGCCGGTCGAAGAGGTCCCCCTCGCCGACATCGACCTCAGCAACCCGTTCCTCTACCGACAGGGGCGGTGGGCGTCCTACTTCGAACGTCTGCGCAACGAGGCTCCGGTCCACTACCAGCCCCACAGTCCCTTCGGCCCGTTCTGGTCGGTGACGCGTCACGCCGACATCATGGCGGTGGACAAGAACCACGAGGTCTTCTCCGCCGAGCCTCTCATCGTCATCGGAACACCCCCGCGGTTCATGGACGTCGCGATGTTCATCGCCATGGACCCACCCAAACACGACATACAGCGTCGCGCCGTCCAAGGTGTCGTCGCACCGAAGAACCTCCATGAGATGGAGGACCTCATTCGCGAGCGCGTCAGGGACGTCCTGGACAACCTGCCCGTCAACGAACCGTTCGACTGGGTGAGCACGGTGTCGATCGAGCTGACCGCCCGCATGCTGGCCACGCTGCTGGACTTCCCCTTCGAGGAGCGGCACAAGCTCGTCGAGTGGTCGGACCTGGCAACCTCGATGGAGCAGACCAACGGCGGCCCCGCCACTACCGACAACGACGAGCTGTTCCGCGGCATGCTCGAGATGGCGCGAGGACTCACGGAACTCTGGCACGCCAAGGCCGCCCGGCTCGCGGCCGGCGAAGAGCCCGGGTTCGACCTGGTCACGATGCTGCAGAGCGATGAGAGCACCAAGGACCTGATCAAGCGTCCGATGGAGTTCATCGGCAACTTCGTTCTGCTGATCGTGGGCGGCAACGACACCACACGCAACTCGATGAGCGGCGGAGTTCTCGCACTCAACCAGTACCCCGACCAGTTCGAGAAGCTCAAGGCCAACCCGGACCTGATCCCGAACATGGTCTCTGAGATCATCCGCTGGCAAACCCCCCTTGCCTACATGCGGCGGATCGCCAAGACCGACACCATGCTGAACGGCCAGTTCATCCGCAAGGGCGACAAGGTGGTCATGTGGTACGCGTCCGGCAACCGCGACGAGACGGTGTTCGAGCGACCGGACGAGCTGATCATCGACCGGCCCAACGCCCGCAACCACATTGCTTTCGGCTTCGGCGTGCATCGGTGCATGGGCAACCGGCTGGCCGAGCTGCAGCTGCGGATCCTCTGGGAGGAGCTGCTCCCGCGCTTCGAGAGGATCGATGTGGTCGGGGAGCCGCAGTACGTGCAGTCCAACTTCGTTCGCGGCATCAGCAAGCTGATGGTCGAGCTCACCCCCAAGGGCGCCGGATGAGCACGGAACGCGCGGTGGTGGTCGGCGCCAGCCATGCCGGGGTACAGCTGGTCACCAGCCTCCGCCAGGAGGGTTGGTCGGGTGACATCGTGCTGGTCGGTGACGAGTCGGCGCTGCCGTACCAAAGACCTCCGCTGTCGAAGGGATATCTGGCCGGGAAGTGCTCGCTGAAGGAGCTGGCCATCCGGTCTGAGGACTTCTACGTCAAGCAGGACGTCGAGCCCCTGACTGCCAGCGTGCAGTCGATCGACCGGTCGGCGGGCGAGCTCGTGCTCGGCACCGGGGACCGCCTGTCCTATGACGCTCTTGCTCTTTGCACGGGAGCGCACCCCCGACGTCTCCGTGCCGAGGGTGCCGACCTCGACGGGGTGCACTACCTGCGTCGGTCGTCGGACGTGGAGCGGATTCGCGAGGACGCGATCCCCGGACGCAACGCCGTCATAGTGGGTGGTGGGTATATAGGGCTGGAGACCGCTGCCTCGCTGCGCTCGTCGGGCCTCCACGTCACGGTCCTCGAGGCCGCAGACCGGGTCCTCGAGCGGGTCACCGCCCCTGAGGTGTCAGCCTTCTTCACGCGGATCCACCAAGAAGAGGGCGTCGACGTGCGGACGAACGCCTCGGTCGAGGCCCTGGTCGGCGACACCCGCCTGCGAGAGGTGGTCCTGGCCAGCGGCGAATCGGTCCGAGCCGATTTTGTGATCGTCGGCATCGGTATCGAGCCGACCACCGAGCTCGCCGAGGCAGCCGGCCTGGTCGTGGACGACGGGATCCTCATCGACGCCCACGCCCGCACCAGTGACCCTGACATCGTGGCGGCCGGGGACTGCGCGTCGCAGGACATCCCCCGCTACGGCCGACGAATCAGGCTGGAGTCGGTCCCGAGCGCAGTGGAGCAGGCCAAGGTGGCAGCAGCGACCATCTGTGGAAAGGACAAGGAGGTGGCGGCGCTCCCGTGGTTCTGGTCGGACCAGTATGACCTCAAGCTCCAGATCGCGGGACTCAACACCGGCTATGACGACATCGTCGTGAGCGGTGACCCGACCCGTGACCGCCACTTCACCTGCTACTACCTCCGGAAGGGCGAGCCGATAGCCGCTGACTGTGTCAACCGTCCCCGCGACTTCATGGCCACCAAACGCATGCTCACCCAGGGGACCGCGATCGACATGGCCGCACTGACAGCGGAGGTGGCGGTGTGAGAAGCCGCAGTAACCGCTGGTCGTGGTCACCACCGAGCCATCGCCCGCCGAGCTGAGCAAGGATGGCTTGGAGGTCGACGGTCTGGACGGCGATGAGAGTCCTGCATATCGCTCCGGACTTGCGTGACTCGCGTCGGCCCGCGGGCGAGAGACGCGTCCCCGGAGACGCCCGCGGGCCTGCGTGGTGGCTGGCCTTGCTCGTCTGTAAACCGCTGCTCCTGCTGGGCAGGAGAGCGGACTGGCGCCGCACCGAACGCCTGCCCGGGTCGGGAGGCGCGGTGCTCGCCGCCAACCATGTCTCCCAGGCCGACCCGCTGTTCCTGGGGGAGATGATCCTCGCCCAGGGCCGGACCCCCCGGTTCATGGCCAAGGCGAGCCTGTTTCACAGTAGAGCAGTCGGCTGGTGGTTCCGGTCGGCCGGCCACGTCGAGGTCGATCGGTCCGACGGCCGGTCTGGGATCCGTGCCGCGGTCAAAGCCGTGGAGCGTGGCGCTCTTGTCGTCGTGTATCCGGAAGGATCGATCACGAAGCGACCGGATGGGCGCCTGATGTCGCTCAGGTCAGGTGCTGTTCGCATCGCGCTGGAGACGTCAGCTCCACTGATTCCCGTCGCTCAATGGGGCGTGCAGGCGATCGTGCCAGCCTACGAAGGGAGGGTAGTGCTAGGCCGCCGCCGTCGTCGGGTCACCCTGCTGGTCGGGGACCCGGTGCCACTCGAGGACCTCCGAAAGTGTCCGAGGGCGACGGCAGTGACTGTAGGGGTGCAGAGACTCCAGGACACCCTCGCCGCCATGGTCGACCAACTGGCCGACGAGCACGCTAGGTAGCGTGCGGGCGTGTCCAGGTCAGGGACGCGAGTCGGTCGCGAGACAGAGATCGCTAACCTCTCTGTCATGCGGGCACCGTCCATGCGCGAACGGTTCAGGGAGCACATGCGCGCCGCTGTCCTCGAGGCTGCCCACGACCTGATCGTCGACCGCGGCTGGGACCGGGTGCGTATGGGGGAGGTCGCGGATCGTGCCGGGGTGTCCCGGGCGGTGCTCTACAAGGAGTTCGGTGACAAGGCCGGCCTCGGAGAAGCCGTCGTACTCCGCGAGGCCTCGCGCTTCCTGGAGGGCATCCAGAAGGCGCTGGAGGCACACATCGGCGATGCGGAACGCGGCATCGCAGCAGCCGTCGACTACACCTTGAACGAGGCCGAACGCAGCCCCCTGCTCAAGGCAGTGCTCATCTCCAACCGCGACCTGGATGCGGGCAGTCAGGCCTCCACGGGGATGCTCCCGCTGCTCACGACATCCGCGCGGCTTCTCGACCTCGCCTCCGACACCCTGGCCGGATGGGTGGCGGAGAGCTACCCGAGCCTTCCCCCAGACGACGTCGTCGACGCGGCCGACACCATGGTGCGCCTGACGGAGTCATCTGGCGCTGCCCAAGTGGGACCGGACCGCGACGGCGAGCAAGATCTCCGAAGTTGTCAAGGGCCAGTAGGAACCGCCCAGTGGCGGTCATGAGGCCTGCCCGCTGACGGTCACGAGAGT
>NZ_BAAGUV010000080.1:0-508 GCF_054781215.1 Nocardioides pakistanensis
ACCGAAGCTGATGGCCCAGACCCGCGCATCGGCACGCACCCGGGGCAAGTCCGACCCGATCGACGCCCTCGCGGTGGCCCGGGCGGTGCTGCGCGAGCCCGACCTGCCGGTCGCTTCCCACGACGAGGTCTCCCGGGAGCTGAAGCTGCTGGTGGACCGGCGCGAGGACCTGGTCGCCGAGCGGACCCGGATGATCAACCGGCTGCGCTGGCACGTGCACGAGCTCGACCCTGCCCGCGACCCCAAGCCGCGGTCGCTGGACCTGGCCAAGCACCGCGACGCGCTCGCGGAGTGGCTGGCCACCGAGCACGGGCTGGTCGCCGAGATCGCCCGCGACATCCTGGCCGACATCACCCGCTCCACCGTGGCGATCAACGCGCTGGAGCGGCGGATCACCGCCCGGGTCAAGGAGGTGGCGCCGGTGCTGCTGGCCATGCCCGGTTGCGGCGCGTTGACCGCGGCCAAGCTGGTCGGTGAGGCCGCCGGGATCACCCGGTTCCGTTCCGAG
>NZ_BAAGUV010000081.1:0-19674 GCF_054781215.1 Nocardioides pakistanensis
GTGGTGTAGAGCCTGATGGTGGGGGGTTGGGGGGTGTAGTGGGGTGGCTGGCTGGGTTCTGGGGTGTGGGGGTGGTTGCCGGGGCCGCGGAGTTGGCGGGTGCCGGTGTGGTCGACGAGGTAGATGCTGCCGTGGGGTGCGACCCAGAGGTAGATGCCGGGGATGGGTTGGTGGAGCTGCCAGCCGGCGTGGGTTTTGACGCGGTGGTGGTAGCCGGTCATCGGGCCGAGGTTGTGCAGGCCGGTCTGTCCGGTTGGTGTGGTGGATGCGGCCGGGTCGCCGGCGTCGGGGTGGTCGGGTGCTGCGTGGTTGGGTGCGGGGTCGTCGGCGACAGGGCGGCCGGGGGCTGGGTTGGGGGTGGTGCCTCGGCGGTAGGGGGTGGTGTGGTCGATCTGTTGGTGGCGGGTGGTGTTGGAGGCGTAGGGGAAGACGTCGGCGGGGGTGCGGAGGCGGAGTGCTTCGCGGTGGCGTTCGGGGATTTCGTAGGCGTCGACGGGGGCGAGGGTGGCTGGGTCGATGACGGGTTTGATCTCGAACTGGGCGTGGGGTCCGAGGAAGTCGCGGATGTAGGCGGCGGTGATCGGGCCGTGGTCTTCCCAGCGGGCGACGCCGTTGCCGGCCTCGATGGTGTCGTGGTGCAGGTGGAGGTAGAGCCGGATCTTGGGCAGGAGCTGGGTGGTGTCGTGGTGGTAGGTCCCGCCGCGGCAGGGGCATGGTGGGATCTGGTCGGGCGCGAAGGGTGTGAAGAACCGAGCTAGTGGGTCCTCGGGTGGCCCTGGGTCGGGATCGTCGGGTGGGCCGGCGTCGGGGGATGGTCCGGGGTCGGGGCCGTCCGGCGGGACGTCGTGGGGTGATGGTCCGGGGTCGGGTGGTGCGGTCTCTTCGGTGGCGCGGTCTGGGGGTTCGACCGGGCTGCCGGCGTCGCGGAGGTCGATGTCTCGCTCGCCCGTAGCGTTGGTGTCGTCGGGCTCCGGAGCGCTGAACGGCAGATCCTCGGGATCCTGGTCTGGGCCTGGTGCCGGTTGGTCCGCGCTGGTGTCGTTCATGCGGGGGTCGTCCGCACCGGTGTTGCTCGTGCTGGTGTCGTCGGGACCTGTGGAGGGGTTGGCGGTGGTCGGTTCCTCGGTCGGCTTCGCGGTTGCCGCGGGGTTTTCGGCCTGGTCGGCTTGGTCGGTCGCTGCGCCAGTGTCCGGGCCAGGGTCCGGGCCAGTGTCCGGGTCGGGGTCGGGGAAGGGGTAGTCGGTGGGGTCGTAGCGGTGGCGTTTCCGGGGGGCGCCGCTGCGGCCGGTGCCGCGGCCGCGGCCGCTGCCGCTGCCGTGGCCGGTGCCGGTGTCGGTGTCGGTGCCGCCGCTGCGGCCGGTGTCGCTGCTGGTGTTGGTGTGGTGGGTGGCCAGGGCTTGGAGCAGGGTGATGGCTTGGGTGGGGTTGGCCAGCAGCAGCATGGCTTTGGCGCGGCGTTGGTCTTCGGTGTCGGTGTCGCCGAGGGTGCGCAGTGCGTCGGCGAGGTAGGTGAGGGTGGCGTCGATGCGGGCCATCGCGGCGGCGTTGGTCTTGACGTAGAGGGTCTTTTGGCCGTGCTGGTTGGACTGGCCGACCTTGGCGAACTGTTCGGCTGCGGCGGCGCGTTCGCGGGCGGCTGCGGCGTCGGGGTCGGCGGCGATGATCTTGGCCTCGAGCAGTGCCTCGAACCGGCGCCAGGGCAGCCGGCCGGCGTAGTCGGCGATCTCGTCGTCGACGACCAGGGCCTGGGTGTAGGTGAGCTGCCGGGTTGCCTGGGCGACCTTGCGGGCGATCCAGGCCGGGCAGTCCAGGGCGTTGACCGCGGCCCACAGCCGGGGGAGTCGGTGGCGCACGTCGAGGGCGTCGGCGATCAGCCGGCGGGTGGCCCAGGTGGTGGTGTGCAGCTCGGCGGCGGCCTCGGCGATCGCGAACTCCCACATCAAGGGGGTGCCGTCCCCGCCGAGGCGGACCCCGCGCTGTCCGCCGGGGATCGAGACCAGCTCACCGGCGGGGTTGGCGTCGAGGTTGTACAGGTCGGCGAAGTGCGCGGCCAGCACCAGCAGGTCCCGCTCGGCGGCATCACGGGTCCCCCGGAGCTGACCGAACGCGGTCAGCGCACCGACCACGTCCAGCTCGTCGACCTCTACCTGTGCTGCCATACCCCGACGCTAGAGGGCACCACCGACATTTCCGGCCCGCCGACCGGGGCGTTCCACACCCCGGGGAAACGCAATCGAGCCGCTCTGCCGGGACGCCGTGTCAGGCCCGGACTTTACAGACCCGAACCCCGTCTCAGGTGGTGGGCGGGAGCGGACGCCGCGCGGCTGGGTCAGCGCCAGGTACGCCAACGCCCGGTCGGGGGGTGGGGCGGTCAGGGGTGCCGGTGGACGTCCCCGTGCTCGGGAAGGCTCTCCCGCGTGACGGTCTCGTGGACCGCGGTGTCGACGTCGGCTCCGGCTCCGTCCTTCTCGACGTGCTCGACGACCGTCGTACGACGCCTCTCGCGGCGGGAGTAGGCGACGACCGCGGCGCCGGCCACCATGAAGATCAACCCGACCGTCTGCAGATCGATCGCCGAGGCGTCGGCACGCACGGCGAAGGCGAGGATCGCGCCCAGGATGAGCAGGGTGATACCGGGTCCCACGGTGGTCTGGCCTTTCGGTCGGTTCGGCTGCCGGTGGCGTACGACGTGCCACGCCACGTGGTGCCCAGACGACCCGCGGGGAAACGCCCTGGCCGGATCACCCGCGGAGGTAGGTGTCGAAGAACGACACGACCCGCCGGCGGGCGTCACGGGTGGCATCCTCGTCGTACCGGGTGTTGCTGACCCGGGCGAGGAAGCGGATGAACAGCGACGTGTCGGACGTGTCGTGGTCGTTCATGAACCCGTGTCCGACTCGCGGGTAGACCTTCACGTCGTGCGGGACGCCGTACTCGCTCAGCAGCCGGCCCAGGCGCTTTCCCGACTTCCCGCCCATCGGAGACCGGTCGCCGCCGCCGTAGCTGCCGACGATCGGGCAGGCCTCGGGCAGCCACTCCTCGGCGTCAGACGGGCAGCCGCCGTAGTTGACGCTGGAGGCGGAGAAGCCTCGGTTCGACGCCAGCGCCAGGGCGTACCCACCGCCCATGCAGAAGCCGATCACACCGATCCGCCCGGTGCAGTCCTCGCGGTCGCGCAACCAGGACCGGGCCGCCTCGACGTCATCGAACGTGCGTCCGCGACGCCGACCGATGTCGCCCATGATCGTGCCCAGGCAGCGCATCGGGCTTCCCCAGTAGAAGAGGTCCGGCGCCAACGCGAGGAAGCCCTCGCCCGCCAGCCAGTCCGCCTGCGCCCGCAGGTCCGTGCTCATCCCGTTGAAGTCGTGGATGACCACGACTCCCGGCCACGGCGGCGATGAGCTCGGCGTCGCGAAGTACGCCGGCATCAGTCCCTGCGGGGTCGTGATCTCCACGTCCGTGCTGGTCCGCATCGGCTCAGTATCGACGCGCACTCCCCGGTGAGGGAAGAGCCGGAGTCGTGCCGTCAGGTGCGTGCGGCGTTGGCGACGACTGCGTCACGAACGTACTGCGCCAGGCCGGGAGCGAGAGCCTCGTACGTCTGGGTGTACCTCGGGTCGGCGACGTACAGCTCCGCGATGCCGGCGTGCATCTCGCGCGGACACTCACGTCGCGTGAGGGTCAAGTGCTTCGGGGGCGGTGGTGACCCCGGTCGGTCCAGCCTGACAATATGGAGGCCGTCACGTGCAGGTTTGCCACGATCGTGCACATGGCCGGCCCCAGTAGCTCAGTGGATAGAGCAGCCGCCTCCTAAGCGAAAGGTCGCCAGTTCGACTCTGGCCTGGGGCACCACCACTCCCTCCGGACAGGCCGGGATGCCGCCACATCCCTCACATTCGCCTCAGACGGGGACGCAGGTGACACCCAAGTGGAGTTTCCCGGGTTTGCGACACACAATGGTCTGTGGTCCGCGTACTCTGCGACGTGGCCTCAGAACGCCGACAGTCCGACGTGCCGGACCCGACAGAAGAGACCCCCGCACCCGTGTCCCACCCTGCTCGACACCGCAACCACGAGCTGGCCCGCAAGCGCGCGATCCGCGCTGCGGGTCTGACTGCCGTGGTCGTGAGTCTCGCCCTGATCGTCGGCGGCCTGTTCGTCTACCGCAAGCTCGAGGGCAACATCACCTCGCTGGACACCACGAAGGCGCTGGGCACCGACCGGCCGGAGAAGGTCGACGAGGGGCCGCGCGAGCCGCTCAACATCCTGCTGCTGGGCTCCGACACCCGCGAGGGCATCGGCAACGCCGGCATCGGGGGCGAGTCCCCGGGCCTGTCGGACACGACGATCCTGCTGCACCTGTCCGCCGACCGGAAGCACGCGTACGGCGTCAGCCTGCCGCGCGACGCGATGGTCGAGCGGCCCGACTGCCTCCTGGAGGACGGCAGCACCGACCCGGGCGGCCTGAGCCAGTTCAACGCCGCCTACGCCGTCGGCGGCCCCGGCTGCACCCAGCGGACGGTCGAGCAGCTCACCGGGATCCACATCGACCACTTCGTCGTGGTCGACTTCGCCGGCTTCAAGCACATGGTCGACGCGCTCGGTGGCGTCGAGGTCTGCGTGCCCGAGGAGGTCAACGACCCGATCGGCAACATCTACCTTCCGGCCGGCACCTACGAAGCCACCGGCAAGCAGGCGCTGGACTACGTGCGGATCAGGCACGGGATCGGCGACAACAACGGCGACATCGGCCGGATGAAGCGCCAGCAGGCCTTCCTCGCCTCGATGGCCAACCAGGCGATCTCCGCGGGCACGCTGGCCAACCCGGTCAAGCTCTACAACTTCCTCGACGCCGCGACCGAGTCGCTCACCACCGACCCCGAGTTCGCGAACCTCAAGGACCTCGCGGGTCTGGCCAACCAGCTGCGGGGGATCGGCCTGGACAACATCCAGTTCCTGACGGTCCCGTGGAAGTGGTACGAGCCGGACCCGAACCGCGTCGAGTGGGCCCCGGAGGCCGACCTGTTGTGGAAGAAGATCCGCAACGACGAGGAGCTCCCGGCCAAGTTCGCCGGCAGTGTGGTGACCGCGGCGGACAAGCCCTCCGGTTCCGGCAGCAAGCCGCCGGGTGGCACCGACAGCCCCTCGACCGAGGGGCCGGCCGCGCAGCCCTCGCAGAGCGCGTCGCCGAGCCCGACCGACGAGGAGCGGGCGGAGGCCGCGCGCAGCGCCGGTCTCTGCGCCTGAGCCCTCGGGCCTCGCCCGAGCCAGACCTCGCCCGCGTCAGCTCCGCCGGGGACCGTCGGCGGCGAGCTTCTCGACGGTGACCAGGTCGAACTCGCCGTGGTCGGTGGTGAGTCCCTGCGCGACGAGCGCCGCGGTCGCGGAGCCGAGTACGGCGGCCTCCTCGAGGTCCTTCCCGACGGACAGTCCCCTGAGGAAGCCGGCGGAGAAAGCGTCGCCGCACCCGGTCGTGTCCACGACGTCGACGTCGAACGACGGGACCTCGATCGTGTCGTCCGTGGTCACGACCAGCGCTCCTTGCGCTCCTCGCGTCACCGCCACGCAGCCGGCGCCCTTGCCGAGGATCACCCGGGCGGCGTCCTCCAGCGTGGCTGCTCCGGTCAGCCCGAGCAGCTGCTCGTCGTTGGGCAGGAAGTAGTCGGTGTGGGGGAAGACCGCCTCGACCCACTCCAGCATCCCCGGGTCGCCCGGCGCGAGCATGTCCACCGACGTCACGACGCCGTGCGCCCGCGCGTGCGCGAGCACCTCGGCCGCGGCCTCGCCGCCAAGGAACTCCGGGCCGCCGAGGTGCAGGTGCGTGGCCGTCGTGATCGCGTCGAGGTCGACGTCGGCGAGCGTGTAGACGCCGTTTGCGCCGATGCAGTGCCACGCCGGGCGGTCGCCGTTGGCGCGCACCGGAAGCACACTCGCCGAGGTCTGGGCCGAGCCGCGGCGGACCAGGCCGGCGGTGTCCACTCCGGCCCGGTCGAGCAGGCCGACCAGCGTGTCGCCGAGCGCGTCCTTGCCCACGGCGCCGAAGCTGCGCACAGAGGCCCCGAGCTTCCGCAGGATCGTGGCCGTCCCGCCCGCGGTCCCGGCGGCCGACATCGCGATCTCGTCGACGATCTGTCCGTCGCTGCGCTCGGGGATGCTCTCGACCGGCCTGACGTGGACGTCGAGGACGTGGACACCCATGGTGATGACGTTCATGCTCATGACTCTTCCTTCTGCTTCACGGGCCGGGTCTCCCCGTACTTGCGTTCGATCGCTGCCGTGATCACGGCAGCCTGCTGCGCGTCGTCGAGCGGCCGCGGCGTGCCGACGGCGGTCGCCCGCCGGTAGAGCCCACACAGCCACTCCAGCAGCAGCGCGTTCTCGACGGCCTTGTCGAGGGATGCGCCGGTCGCCACCGAGCCGTGGTTGGCCATCAGTGCCGCCTGCCGCCCGGTGAGCGCGTCGACCACGGACGCGGCCAGCTCCGGGGTGCCGAACGTCGCGTAGGGCACCACCGGGACGGATCCCCCCAGCACCAGCTGCTGGTAGTGCAGGCAGGGCAGCTCCTCCAGCACGCAGGACAGCGCGGTGGCCTCCGGCGCGTGCGTGTGTACGACGGCCAGGGCGTCATGGTGTGCGTAGACACCGAGATGGAGGTCGATCTCCGAGGTCGGCTCGAGCTCCCCGGCGACCACCGAGCCGGTCAGGTCGACGACGGTGACCTCGGCCGGCGTCACGGCAGCCAGCTCGGCACCGGTCGCGGTGACCGCGACGTGCTCCCCGGCTCGGACGCTGACGTTGCCCGCCGTACCGACCAGGAGGCCCTCGGCTGCCAGCCGCCTCGACGCCTCGGCGACGGCCGCGCGCGCGTCGTCGTGGGAGCCGCTCACGGCCGCACGCCCTCGAGGCCCTCGGTGGTCGCGTGGCGCTCCAGGTAGCTGCGCACCAGCTCGATGCCCTCGCGGATGATCACGTTGTCCCCCTTGAGCTTGTCCTCGAACGCGAGCTGGAAGAGCCGGTCGCCGACCTCGACGGCCAGCTCGGCGTGGACCCGGCGGGTGCCGGGCCGGACCAGGCCGGCGTCGCGGGCGAGCCGGAACAGGTCGGCAGCGACCCGCTTGTTGTGGGCACGGCCGAACTCGTTGATCGCGCTGTTCGTGCGGCCCCGCAGCCAGATCTCCACGAACGCGGGCCGGCGGTGGTACACCTTCACGAACGCCCGCATCGTGGTCTCCACGATCGACCCGATGCTCAGCAGGTCGAGCTTCCCCAGGTCTGCTGCGACCTGGGCGTCCATCTCGGCGATGTCGCGCTCCACGAGCGCGAGGAGGATCTCGTCCTTGTCCCCGAAGTACTGGTAGAGCGAGGCCACCGGCACCTCCGCGGCGCGCGCGACCGACCGGGTGGTCAGCGCGTCGACGCCCTCAGAGACGACGAGTGCTGCCGCGGCGTCGAGGATCCGCTCGACGCGCTCGATGCTGCGCGTCTGCTGCGGGACCCGTCGCTTCCCGGCCGTTCGGTCGTTGGACACACCGGTGGAGGACAAAGGAACCCTTCAGTAGAGTGAACCTGAATCTGACACTGGTTCAGGTTAACTCAGTCTGATGCGATTGGGGAGTCATGGTCTCGACCCTTCGACAGGTCTCGACAAGCTCGACCACCGGAGAGGGCTCGACCGGTGCAGAGGGCTCGATCACCGGAGCGAGGTCGACCGGCGGGGTCAGCAGGCGCGGTCTTCTCGGCGGGCTGACCGTCGGGGCCGGCGTGCTGGCCACGAACGGGCTGGCCCTCCCGACGGAGGCGGCGACCCGCCAGGGACGCCTGCCGCGCAAGGTCGACGTGGTCGTGGTCGGCGGCGGGCTGTCGGGGCTCGTGGCCGCGCGCCGGGTCGCCAACGCCGGGCGCTCGGTGCTCGTCCTCGAGGCCCGGGACCGGGTCGGCGGCCGGATCCTCAACCACGAGCTGCACTCCGGCGCGGTGATCGAGGCCGGCGGTGCGTTCGTCGGACCGACCCAGGACCACCTGCTGAAGCTGGCCCGGGAGCTCGGCGTGAGGACCTTCAAGGAGTACGTCACCGGGGACAACCTCTACCTGTCGGGCGACCGGGTGACCCGCTACCAGGGCACGGTCCCTCCCGACCCGCTGATCCTCCCCGACGCGGCGCTGCTGATCACCCGCATCAACGAGATGTCCAAGCAGGTCCCCGTCGACGCTCCCTGGGCAGCCGCGAAGGCGCTGGAGTGGGACTCGGTCACCTTCCACGACTGGGTCTCGCAGAACAGCGTGAACCCCGGCGTGCAGAACCTGCTCCTGTCCTACCTTCAGCCGACGTTCGGCTCCGACGGGCGGGACATGTCGCTGCTGTTCCTGCTCTGGTACATCGCGGCCTCCGGCAACGAGACCACCCCCGGAAGCTTCGAGCGCTCCTCCGACACCGCAGGCGGCGCGCAGGACTCCCGCTTCGTCGGCGGTTCCGGGCTGATCCCGCAACGCCTGGCCCGGCGGCTCGGCGACATCGTCGCGCTCGACGCCGCAGTCCGCCGGATCGAGCAGCGCGGAGAGCGGGTGCTGGTCTCCAGCGACCGGGGCACGGTATCGGCGCGCCGGGTGATCGTCGCGGCCCCGCCCGCCACTGCGTTGGCGATCGACTGGTTCCCGTTCCTCCCGCCGAAGCGGATGCAGCTTCTCCAGCGGATGCCGATGGGCCAGCTGATGAAGGCCGACGCGGTCTACAAGACGCCGTTCTGGCGCAAGGACGGGCTCACCGGGATGGGCGTGGCCGACAGCGGCGCGGTGCGGGTGTGCTTCGACAACAGCCCCGCGGACGCGAGCGTCGGGGTCCTGCTCGCGTTCATCGGCGGCTCCACCTGGGAGCGCTACGGTGTGCAGGGCCGGGCTGCCCGTCGTACCGCCGTGCTGGAGGGCTTCGCCAAGCTGTTCGGTCCCGAGGCGCTGAAGCCGATCGAGTACGTCGAGCAGGACTGGACCCACGAACGCTGGACCAAGGGCGGGCCGGTGGCACTGATGGGGCCGGGGACGACGACGTCGTTCGGGGCGACGATTCGCAAGCCGTTCCGCCGTGTGCACTGGGCAGGCACCGAGACCTCGACGTACTGGTCCGGCTACATGGACGGTGCCGTCCGGGCGGGGGATCGGGCCGCCCGCGAGGTCCTGGAGCACCTGTGAGGGGGACGAGAGTGAGGAAGATCGTCGGCACGGTGCTGACCGCGACCGTGGTGGCCGGCACCCTGGTCACGGGCACGCTCGGCGGAGTCGCCCCGGCCGACGCCGGTGCGAACCAGACCACGCGCGAGCGCTGGGACACGCGCGTGTTCGCGCGAGTTCCGAAGCCGGGCTACCCGGCGTTCGTGTACGCCCATCCCAACGGCCGCGTGTACGCCGGCACCTACAACAACCCGGCCGGGGACCGGATCCGCTCCCGGGTGCTCGAGTGGACCGCGGACGGTGCGCTGCAGCGCTCGTGGACCGTGCCGGGCCAGGACCTCGAGACCGCCCACGGTGTGCAGGTCGCCACCAGCGACGCCCACGGCCGGCTGGTGCTGCTGGAGAAGTCGACCGCCCGTGCCCTCCTGCTGGACCCGCGCACGGGGCGGTTCACCCGCTACGCCACCTTCGCCGACCTGCCGGTCTGCCTGCCGGGGGAGAGCGCAGGTTGCTCCCCGAACCTGGTCGACAAGCCGGCCAGCCCGAACTTCGCCGCCTGGGGTCCGCGTGGCGAGCTGTACGTCACCGACTACGGGCAGGCGGTGATCTGGCGGGTCCCGCCGGGCGGTGGGGCAGCCCGTGTCTGGCTGGCGGACCGGCGGCTCGACGGCGTGGAGTTCGGTACGACGGGCCTGCTGCTCGCTCCGAACCGGCGGGCGCTGCTCGTCGCACAGCAGACCTCGATGGGGCTCGGCGAGGCGAACCCGGCGACCGGCAAGCTGTACCGGATCCCGATCCGCGACGGCCGTGCCGCCGGTCTCCGGCTGCTCTGGGAGAGCCTCCCCGGCGAGCTGCCCGACGGGTTCGGGATCGGCAGGTCCGGGCGGATCTACGTCGCCAACGCAGGGCTCTCCGCACAGCTGGTGGTGCTCGATCCGTCGGGCGAGGAGCTGGAGCGCTTCCCGGAGGTGCCGCTCACCGGCGACAACGGCAGCGACATCCCCTTCGACACTCCCTCCAGTGCGACGTTCCTCGGCCGGCGGGTGCTGGTGGCCAACCAGAGCTTCCTCGGCACCGGCGAGAACCACGCCGTCCTCGACGTGATGGTCGGAGAGCGCGGCGCGCCGGTGCTCGTCCGACCGAACGCCGGCGGCCGCCGCTGACCCACCGCCGGACTGCTCCCGGTGACTAGCTGAGGGCCTCCACGATCTTGGCGGTGAACGCCTCGAGGTCGCCGGGCTTGCGGCTCGAGATCAGGTTGCCGTCGACCACCACCTGCTCGTCGACCCAGGTGGCGCCGGCGTTGCGGATGTCGGTCTGCAGGCTCGGCCACGAGGTCAGTGTGCGGCCCTGCAGCACACCGGCCTCCACGAGCGTCCACGGTGCGTGACAGATCGACGCCACCGTCTTCCCGGACTCCATGAACGCCTTGGCGAACGCGACAGCGTCCTCGTCCATGCGCAGGGCGTCCGGGTTGGCCACCCCGCCCGGCAGCACGAGCGCGTCGAAATCGGCCGGGTCCGCGTCGGCGACGGGGACGTCGACGTCGAAGGTGTCGGCCTTGTCGAGGTGGTTGAACGCCTGGACGCTGCCCTTCTTCGGCGAGACCAGCTGTGGCGTGCCGCCGGCCTGCTCGACCGCCTTCCACGGCTCGACGAGCTCGACCTGCTCGATGCCCTCGCCGGCGACGAGGAAGGCGACCTTCTTTCCGTTCAGCGGACCGGAGCTGTCGGCCATGGGGACCTCCTGGGGACGTGGTTGATGTTCCATCTTCTGCCTGGTTGCACCCCGGTGGTTGCCGAGCGCCGACGCCGGTAAACGCGTTTGCCGCACCGGTTGTGTGGGCACGTGGTCGGCTGGGAGGAAGGGGAGCGCTATGCCCGGGTATGCCCGGATCAGAGCGAGAGTCACGGAGCTGCTGCGGGACCCGGCCGCCTGGACCGAGGGGATCCAGCTGGTCAAGACCGTTGTCGCCGCCGTGCTGGCGTGGGTCGTCGCGGCGGTGGTGTTCGGCCTGCCGCAGCCCTTCCTGGCGCCGTGGGCCGCGCTGCTCGTCGTACACGCCACGGTCTACCGGTCGTTCTGGCGCGGGGCCAAGCAGATCGCCGCCACCGTGCTCGGCGTGCTGCTGGCCTGGGCGACGGGGAACACCCTGGGTCTCGACCCATGGGCCCTGGCGGTGATGTTGTTCGTCGCCCTGCTGGTCAGCCAGGTGCGCTGGCTGAAGGAGGAGGGCACGACCGCGGCGGCGACGGCGCTGATCGTGCTCACCACCGGGTTCAGCGACGAGGACCAGGTGCTTCTCGGCCGGCTGATCGACACGGCCATCGGGGTCGGGATCGGTTTCCTGGTCAACGCCACGGTGTGGCCGCCGCTGCGCGACCTCACCGCCGCGCGCGCGATCGCCGCGGTGAGCCGACGGGTCGGCGAGCTCCTGCACCAGGTCGCCGACGACTTCGGGGACGAGTGCACCGAGGCCCACGTCCAGGAGTGGATCCGGCGCAGCCAGGAGCTGGACGTGGAGGTCGACGAGGCGTGGGCGCTGGTCCGGCAGGCGAGGGAGAGCGGTCGGCTGAACCCGCGCCGCGACTCGGCGGTGGTCCGGGAACCGGGGGCCTTCGGCGAGCTGCTCGACCGCACGGAGCAGGCGCTCGCCGAGATCCGCAGCATGGCCCGCACCCTCGAGCACAGCATCACCGACAGCAACCAGTGGGACGACGAGTTCCGTGACCGGTGGACCGGCCTGCTCCGCGAGGTGGCGACCGCGATCCGCACGCCCGACGAGTCCCTGCCCTCCGAGGGACCCGAGGCGCCCGAGGGTCCACGACCCAAACGCCTCGCGGAGATCCGCGCGGACCTCGGCGTGCTGGCCGACGACTACTCCGACGAGCGGCTCTCGGCCCTGCACTGGCCGGAGTACGGCGGGCTGATCCTGAACCTGCGCAACATCGCCACCTCGATGGACCACGTCGCCGGGTCCGATCCGGTCTCCTCCGCGTCTCGAGGTCCGTTGGGGACATCGGCGTTATGATTCCGTTATCGTCGTCCGAGGGTCTCGCCATCTGGACGGTGGTGTGGGGGCGATGAGAGGGGAAGAGGCCGCCGATGAAGGTCGCGGTTGTGGGGACCACCGGAGTGGTGGGCGCCTCAGCGGTCCAGGCGATGCTCGCCGCGGGACATGACGTCCTGGCGGTGGCGCGGACCCCGGAGACGTCCGAGCTCGTCGAGTCCTGGGGTGCAACCGCGCTGCGCGCCGACCTCTTCGACGAACGCAGCCTGGTGCCGGTGTTCGAGGGCTGCGACGCGGTGGTCAGCCTCGTCGGCCGAGCGCCCACCGGAATTCGGGCCGTGCGCAAGCACGCCTGGCGCGACAACGACCGGTTCTGGACCGAGGGCGTCCGCTCGGTCGCCGCTGCGGCGCGCGCCGCCCACGTGCGGCGGCTGGTTCAGGAGAGCCTCTCGCTGGTGTACGCCGACCAAGGTGACGCCTGGATCGACGAGCACAGCCCGCTCGACATCAACTCCGCGACCGAACCGGTCTGTGTGGGCGAGGCGCACGTGCAGCGCTACCAGAGCGACCTACGCCAAGGGGTCGTGCTCCGGCTGGGCACGATCGTCGGTGACGACGACATGACCCGGTTCTGGCTGCGCGTGGCCCGGCGCGGCCACTCGGTCGGTCTCGGTTCACCGGAGGGCTGGGTGCACCCGCTGCACACCGACGACATCGGCTCGGCGGTGCTCGCCGCCCTCACCGCGCCGGGTGGGGTCTACAACGTCGGTGCGGAGCCGGTGCGGCGCCGCGACCTCGTGCGCGGCTATGCAACCGCCGTGGGCCGGGAGTCGGTCGGCTTCATCGGCCCCGTGGGTCAGCGGCTCACCGGCCGGCGCGCCGAGCCGGCCACCAGGTCGCTGCGGGTCAGCTCGGAACACTTCCGCGCCCAGACCGGTTGGACTCCTCGAAGGACGCACTTCGACGCGTCCTGGCTGGACGCAGGGGTCGCGACGAAGGTGGGCCGGTGAGCGGAGACCGCAAGCAGCGGGAGCAGGAGGTCGAGCGGAAGCGCAGGCTGGCCGCCGCGTTCGGCGACGCCCTGCCCGACCGTCCCCGGGACGAGTGCGCCGAGGCGTGGGGCGAGAGCGGCTCGCCTCGCGGCGGCGCGGGCGACGACGACTGGCTTCGTCGCCAGGTCCCGCCGCACCACGGCTGAACCCGGGCCCGGAGTCCGGACCCGGGTCGAGCCTGTGGCTCAGGCGCCGGTGCTGCCGCTCTGGTTGCGCAGCAGGTCGCGGATCTCGGTCAGCAGCGTGACCTCCTCCGAAGGCGGCGTCGGCTCCTCACCGCGCGCGCGCCGGGCCTGCAGCTTGTTGTAGGGCGTGACGATGAAGAAGTAGACGACCGCGGCCAGGATCAGGAACGAGATCACCGCGGTGACCCAGGTGCCGACCGGGAGCCCGGCGGGCTTCCACTCGCTGAAGTCGGGCTGCTTGCCCCCGGTGACCTTGGCGATCAGGGACATCAGCAGGTTCACCGTCTCGGTGACCACGGCCGCGAACGCGGTGGCCATGATGAAGGCCACGGCGAGCTCGACGAGGTTGCCGCGCATGATGAACTCTTTGAAGCCTTTGAGCATGGGCGCTCTCCTCCGTGCGTCGCCGGACGGCGATGGTTTCGGGCTGGCACCTGAACGCTAGTGCGTGATCACCAGCGAGAGGTAGCCCGCCACCGCCGCTGCGGCCAGCGAGCGCGCGGTCTCCTCGCTCACGGCGAGCACGACCAGACCCCCGGAGGCGAGCGTGCTCTCCTCCGACCGCGGCAGCGCCACGACCGGTGCAGCCTCGGCGACGAGCGTCGCCGGCGCGCGGCCCTGGGGGTCCGCCGCGATCACGTCGACCCGGTCACCGATGCGCAGGAGGGTCACCGCACCCGGGTCGGCGATCCGCACCGGCGCGGCCACCCGGCCGGGGTAGCCCTCGAGCAGGGAGCCGCTCAGCAGCCGGACGTCGGTGAGGGTCTCGCCGGCGCGGACCGGACCGGTCGTGGTGCGCCCGAGGGCCGCACCTTCGGCCGACAGGGCACCGACCGGCACGCTCGACGGCGGGACGGCGGACCGCACGAGATCTGCGCGTCCCAGCCGAGCACCGGCCGGCAGGTCGTGGGCGGCGGTGAGCACGGTCGCCGTCGGGGCGGCCGGCGGCGCCAGCGCCTGCATCGCCGTGAGGACGCCGAGCCCGGCGGTCAGCGCGGCGAGGGGGCGCCGTCGTGCGAGCACAGCCCGCCGCGCGCGACGGGTCCACGGGATCGGGGAGGGGTCACGCCGGTCACGACGTCGGGTGCGGTCCATGCCAGCCGAGGCTAGGCAAGATCGCGCCCCGGTGCGTCGCCTCATCCACAGGCGCGCCCGGGGCGGGATCGGGCAGGCTCAGGCCGCGCCGGCCTCGGCCGTCGTCTTGGTGGAGGTCTCGGTCTTCGTCGACGTCGAGCTCGTCGTGGTGGCCGAGGAGGACTTGGAGTCCGACCGGTTGTCGGTGCGGTAGAAGCCCGAACCCTTGAAGACCACGCCCACGGCGTTGAACACCTTGCGCAACCGGCCCTCGCACTGCGGGCACGTGGTCAGCGAGTCCTCGGTGAAGCTCTGGACCTGCTCGAAGGCGTGGTCGCAGTCAGTGCAGGCGTACTGGTAGGTCGGCACGCTCGTCCTCCGGAAGTTCTCGTCGTTAGCACTCGCACGGTGCGACTGCCAATTATCGCAACGTCGAGACGTTTCGCCAACTTCCCGGTCCGGTCCGCGATCGGTGGTGCGGCACAATGGCCGCCGTGTCCGCCAGCCCTGATCTCCCAGCTCAGCAGCCCGAGACCACGCCGAGGCCGGCGACCGGGTTCCGCTCATGGCCGCGCTGGGGGCGGGTGACGACCTACGTCGCGGCGGGGGTCGTGCTGCTGCTCGTCGCCGGCCTGGTCGCCACGGTCGCCGTCGTACGGCGGCCGTTCCCGACCGTCGACGGGGAGCTCGAGCTGCCCGGTCTCGCCGCCGAGGTGGAGGTGCTCCGCGACGAGCAGGGGATCCCGCACGTCTACGCCGACACCGCCGAGGACCTGTTCTACGCCCAGGGTTTCGTCCACGCGCAGGACCGGTTCTTCGAGATGGACTTCCGGCGCCACGTCACCGCCGGCCGCCTCGCCGAGATGCTCGGCGAGGACGCGCTCGAGACCGACATGTACATCCGCACCATGGGCTGGCGACGGATCGCCGAGCAGGAGATGTCGCTGCTGAGCCCCGAGACGCTGGACTACCTCGAGGCCTACAGCGCCGGGGTCAACGCCTACCTCGACTCCCACTCACCCGGCGAGATGGCGCTTGAGTACTCCGTGCTCGCGCTGAACGGCCTCGACTACGTGCCCGAGGAGTGGACGCCGGTCGACTCGGTCGCCTGGCTCAAGGCGATGGCGTGGGACCTGCGCGGCAACATGACCGAGGAGATCGACCGCGCGATCATGTCGGTCAACCACACCGCCGAGGAGATCGAGTACCTCTACCCGACCTACCCCTACGACCGCCACGAGCCGATCGTGCAGCAGGGTGCCGTGGTGGACCGGGTTTTCGAGCAGGACGCGACCTCCCGGGACACCCGGCTGCCGACCCGGCCCGGGCTGCCGGACGAGATGGTCAGGGCGCTCGAGCGGCTCGGGAGGGGCCTGGAGTCGATGCCGCAGCTGGTCGGCAGCGGCCAGGGCGTGGGCAGCAACAGCTGGGTGGTCGACGGCGAGCACAGCAGCACCGGCGAGCCGATCCTCGCCAACGACCCGCACCTGGGGATCTCGGTGCCGGGCATCTGGCACCAGATGGGACTGCACTGCAACGAGGTGACCGAGGCCTGCCCCTTCGACGTCTCCGGCTTCACCTTCTCCGGCCTGCCCGGCGTGGTCATCGGCCACAACCAGCAGATCGCCTGGGGCTTCACGAACCTCGGGCCCGACGTGGTCGACCTCTACCTGGAGAAGGTCGAGGGCGAGCGCTACGTGTACGACGGTCGCCGGCGCCTGCTGGAGACCCGGCAGGAGCAGATCGAGGTGCACGGGCGCGACGAGCCGGTGACGTTCACCGTGCGCTCCACCCACCACGGGCCGTTGCTGTCCGACGTCTCCACACAGCTGAGCACGGTCGGCGCCAACGCCCCGGTCGGGGAGCGCGCCCCGGAGCGCGGCAACGGCTACGCGGTGGCGATCTCGTGGACCGCGCTGACCCCGAGTCGCACCGCGGACTCGGTGTTCCTGATGAACAAGGCCCAGGACTGGGACGACTTCCGGGCCGCCGCGCGGCAGCTCGCCGCCCCCTCGCAGAACCTGGTCTACGCCGACCGTGACGGCCACATCGGCTACCAGGCTCCGGGGCTGATCCCGATCCGCAAGTCAGGTCACACCGGCGACTACCCGGCGGAGGGGTGGCTGCCGGCGAACGACTGGACCGGCAGCTACGTGCCCTTCGACGCGCTGCCCAGCCTGCTCGACCCCGAGGGCGGGATGATCAGCACCGCGAACCAGGCGGTGATCGGCCGTGACTACCCGTACTACCTCGGTGACTCCTGGTCCTACGGCTACCGCAGCCAGCGGATCGCGGACCTGCTGCGCCACCAGGAGCAGCTCGGCGTGGAGGACATGGCGCGGATCCAGCTCGACGCCCGCAACGGCTTCGCGCCCACCTTCGTGCCGTACCTGCTCGACATCTTCATGCCCTCGCAGTACCTCGCCGCGGGCCAGCGACTGCTCGAGCACTGGAACTTCCAGCAGCACCCGGACTCCTCCGCGGCCGCGTACTACAACGCGGTCTGGCGCAACACGCTGGCGCTGACCTTCCACGACCAGCTCCAGGAGTCGGTGTGGCCCGACGGCGGGGACCGGTGGTTCGAGGTGATGCGGCGGCTGCTCGCGGAGCCGGAGAACCGTTGGTGGGACAACACCGACACCGAGACCGTCGTCGAGACCCGCGACGAGATCCTCTTCGAGGCGATGGCCGCGGCGCGCGACGAGCTGGTGCGCACCCAGGACCGCAGGGTTGGCAACTGGACCTGGGGTCACCACCACCGGATGGACCTGGAGAACCAGACCGTCGGCCAGTCCGACATCGGGCTGGTGCGGTGGCTGTTCAACCGCACCGGCTACGAGGTCGGCGGCGGTGACTCGATCGTCAACGCGACCGGGTGGACCGCGCCCGCCGGCTACCAGGTCGACTGGGCACCCTCGATGCGGATGGTCGTCTCGATGGCCGACCTCGACGAGTCCCGCTGGATCAACCTGACCGGGGTCTCCGGCCACCCGTTCCACGACAACTACGTCGACCAGACCGACCTGTGGGTGGCCGGGGAGACGCTGCCGTGGCGGTTCTCGCGAGACGCGGTCGAGGAGGCCGCCGAGGACACGCTCAGGCTGGCGCCGGCCCGAGCCGGGTGAGCCCACCCGGGGTGACCACGGCGGTCACCGTGCGGTCGTGCGGCTCGGCAGGCACCCGGTCGAGCAGCTCGCCGTCGTAGAGCAGCGTGCACACGAAGGTGCCGACCGGGACCCGCGCAAGCGCCCGGTCGTACGAGCCGCCGCCCCTGCCGAGCCGGCGCCCCATCCGGTCCACGGCCAGTCCGGGACAGAGCACGACGTCGGCGGTCGCGACCGCGTCGGGTCCCAGCCGTGGACCGGCCGGCTCGAGCAGCCCACGGCTGGCCGGGACGAGCCGGTCCGGTCCCTCGTAGACGCCCCAGTCCAGGTCGTTGTCGGACAGCAGCACCGGCAGGATCACCCGCCGGCCGGCCGCGTGCAGCCGCTCGACGAGCGGGCCGGTGCCCGGCTCGTTGGTCACTGAGACGTAGGCGGCCACGGTTGCTGCCCGCCGTACCTCGGGAGCCGCGAGCAGGTGCTCGGCGATGGCGTCGGCGTCGGCACGGGCCGCGAGCAACGGGTGACGGCGGCGCGCGGTGAGGAGCTGGTCGCGCAGCGCCACCTTCTGCGCCTCCACGGAACCGACGGCCATGGTCCCGACGCTACCGGCACCCCCTAGCATCGGGGCCATGAGCGACGAGGGACTGCAGCAGGCGCGCGAGAAGATGCAGGCAGCCGGGGTCGACCCGGTCGCGATCGAGGTGTTCAGCCACTACTACCGGCTCGTGGAGGGCGGCGAGACCGGGATGATCCCCGAGTCCACGATCGAGCCGCTGGACATGGAGGCGCTCGCCGACGTCGAGGTCACCGACGACGTTGCGCGGGAGGCGATCGGGTCCACGGTGGTGATCAAGCTCAACGGCGGCCTCGGCACCTCGATGGGCATGGACCGCGCCAAGTCCCTGCTCGAGGTCCGTGAGGGCTTGAGCTTCCTCGACATCATCGCCCGCCAGGTGCTCGCGCTCCGCAAGGAGTACGGCGCCCGGCTGCCGCTGATCTTCATGGACAGCTTCCGCACCTCCGCCGACACGATGGCCGCGCTGGCCCGCTACGACGGCCTCGCCGTCGACGGGCTGCCGCTGGAGTTCCTGCAGAACAAGGAGCCCAAGCTCCGCGCCGACGACCTCACCCCGGTGACGTGGGACGCCGACCCGAGCCTGGAGTGGTGTCCGCCGGGGCACGGCGACATCTACACCGCGCTGCGCGGCACCGGCCTGCTCCAGCGGCTCATCGACGCCGGCTACCGGCAGGTGTTCGTGTCGAACTCCGACAACCTCGGCGCCGTCCCCGACGCGCGGGTGGCCGGCTGGTTCGCCCGGTCCGGGGCGCCGTTCGCGATCGAGGCGGTGCGGCGTACCCCGTCGGACCGCAAGGGCGGGCACTTCGCGGTCCGCAAGAGCGACGGGCGGATCGTGCTGCGCGAGACCGCGCAGACCCTGGAGGAGGACAAGGCGGCGCTGGCCGACCTGTCCCGGCACCGGTTCACGAGCACCAACAACCTGTGGTTCAACCTCGAGGCGATGCGCGACGAGCTCGACCGGCGCGACGGGATCCTCGGGCTGACCCTGATCAAGAACACCAAGACCGTCGACCCGGCCGACCCGGAGAGTCCCGAGGTGATCCAGATCGAGACCGCGATGGGGGCCGCGATCGAGGTCTTCGAGGGGGCGCGGACGATCGAGGTCGGCCGGGACCGGTTCGTCCCGGTGAAGACCACCAACGACCTGCTGGTGCTGCGCTCGGACTGTTACGAGCTCAGCGACGGCTACGTGCTGGAGCAGCAGCCGGAGAGGATCCCGTTCGTCGACCTGGACTCCGCGCACTACAAGCTCGTCGCCGACTTCGACGCACGCTTCCCCGAGGGGGCGCCCTCGCTGCGACGGGCGGAGTCCCTGGTGGTGCACGGTGACTGGACCTTCGGCCGCGACGTCAGCGTGGTCGGCGACGTCGAGCTCGAGGCGCCGGCCGGCGGCGCCGACCAGGTGTCGCCGGGCAGCACGCTCGGCCAGGGTTAGGGTTCAGTCAGTGTCAGGGTGACAGCGCCGCTATCGCGGTGGTTGGGTCCTGATCACCTGGTGTCTGGCTCA
>NZ_BAAGUV010000082.1:0-773 GCF_054781215.1 Nocardioides pakistanensis
GGTGGCGCACCACTTGTCCAGCGACGCCTGCGCTTCGGTGATGGTGACGTCGTCGGGCAGGGTGCGCCACCAGCGTTGCGCGGCGGTGTGGTTGGACTTCTCCACCACGCCCTTGCGGTTGCCGCGCCGCGGTGGGCAGATCGCGACCTGGACGCCGTAGTGCTTGGCGACCGCGGCGAAGGTGGCGGTGACCTTGCCCGACTCGGGGTGGCACACCGTGCTCATCCGGTCGAAGCGCCACTTCTTCGTCAGCCCGCCGAGCTTGCGGGCGGTCGCGTCAAGTCCGGCGATCAGCTGTGCCTGGTCCTCGGCCGGGGCCAGGGTGCCGCGCCACTTCCCGGAGTGGGCGAGCGCGCCGACCAGCAGGTGCGCGTGCTTGCCCCACCCCCACGACGCCGGCGGATCCGGGAGCTCGACCCAGTCCCACTGGGTCTCCTCACCCGGCGGATGCTCGATCACCGCCGCCGGACGGCCTCTTGTGGCGCTGCAGGGCTCGCAGTGCGGCCGCAGCTCCCGGGTGCGGATCTGGCGGGTGAACGTCGGATACGACCGGTCGTAGCCGAGCGCGACGACCTCGTCGAACAAGGTCACCGCCCACAGGTGCGGATCCTCGGCCAGCCGGGCGCGGACGTAGTCCACGTACGGCTCGAACGGATCCTCCCCGGCCGGCTTCCGGTGCCCGGCGACCCGGCCACCGTCGAGGTAGGCGCGGATGGTCTTGCGGTCCCGGCCCAGGTGCCGGGCGATCGCGGAGATCGTCCAGCCCTGCCGGC
>NZ_BAAGUV010000083.1:0-1188 GCF_054781215.1 Nocardioides pakistanensis
GTGGTGGTAGCCGCACAGGGGCAGGGCGTTGGTGAGGTCGGTGGGTCCGCCCTGGCTCCAGGGGTCGGGGTGGTGGATCTCGCACCAGGCGAAGGGGCGTTCGCAGCCTTCGGTGGCGCAGGTTTCGTGGTGCACGGACAGGGCTCGGCGTTGGGCGGTGGTGTGCAGGCGTCGTTCGCGGCCCTGGTCGAGGATGTCGGAGTCGGCGCCGAGGACGATCGGGATGATGCCGGCGTTGCAGGCGAGCCGTCGGGCCTGGCGGGCTGAGATCCGGGTGCCGGTGTCGAGGCGGGCGGCGGCGAGCTGGTCTTGGAGGTGCTGGTGGTCGATGTGGACCAGCATGGTGGCGCCGTTGGGTCCGTGTCCGTGGGTGGGGAGGTGTTCGAGGAGCTCGGTGAACGCTGCGCCGAGGGACTCCGACCAGTTCAGGCCGGGGCCGGTGCCGGGCAGGGTGGGGTCGGTGACCAGGTCGCCGGCGCGGTTGCGGGAGAGTCGTCGGGGTGAGGAGAGGCGTTCGAGTGCGGCGCGGAGCAGCTGGCCGTGGAGCTCGGGGATGACGAACCGGCCGGTGGTGGTGCCGTCGCCGTTGTCGTGCAGGGTCAGCCAGGTCTCGATCTGGGCGTGCTGTTCCTCCTCGTCGAGCATGTCGGCTTCTTGTCTGTCGGCCAGCTCGCGGTCGAGGCGTTCGAGCATCCGGCGGGCGACCTGGCGTAGTCGGCGGGCGTTCATCCCGGCGGTGGCCTTGGCCACGAGTGCCTCCTCGGCGGCTGTGCGCTGCTCGGGGGTGGCTGCTTCGGGCATGCGTTCGGCGGCGCGGACGATGACCCGGACCTGGTCGAGGCTGATCGTTCCGGCGGCGAACGCCTCGCGGGTGGCGTGGTAGCGGTCTTTCAGGAGCCGGGCCAGCCAGAGGCCACCGGCCATCACCCCGCGGGTGGTGCCGGTCAGCTTCGCCGCCCATGCCGCGGTGTCGGTGGCTGCCTCCTGGTCGGCCAGCTCCCGGCGATCGGCCTCGGCGAGCAGGCGTAGCCGGAGCTCGGTGGCCTGGGCCTCGAGGGCGACCAGCTCGGCAAGCCCCTCGGAGATCTCGAACCGGTCCAGCGAGCCGACCGGCACCGCCGCTGCCTCCTCGACCGCAGCACGCGCCGCAGCCACAGCCCGAGCCAGGGCCGGGGTGCGGAGCTGCTG
>NZ_BAAGUV010000084.1:0-1466 GCF_054781215.1 Nocardioides pakistanensis
TTGCAGGGCGCGGTGCTGGGCGGGGTCATAGCTGACGCCGTCTTGCCAGCAGTGCCAGATGACGTGCAGCCAGGCGCGGGCGAGGATGCGGACGGCGTGGGGGTGGTCGTGTCCTCGGGCTCGGGCTCGGTCGTAGAGGTCGGCGGCCCAGGGATTGGCGTGTCGGGTGTCGGCGGCGAAGTCGGTGACGGCGTCGCGGAGTTGTTTGTCGCAGGACCAGCGGAACCCGACCGCGCGGAGTTTGCCGGACTGGCGGGTCGAGGGTGCGGCGCCGGCCAGGCAGGTCAGCGATTCCGGTGTGGGGAATCGGCCGCGGCAGTCGCCGATCTCGGCGAGCAGCCGGGCGGCTCGGACGCGACCGGCTCGGGGCAGGCTGGTGAAGATGTGCGCGTCGGCGTGGGCGTGGAGTTGCCGGTCGATCTGCTTCTCGAGCGTCTTGATCTGTTCGACCAGGGTGCGCAGGAGCGCCACGTAGCTGGCGGTGATGGCCGCTTGAGCGGTGCCGTGGGCACCGGTCGCGCCGCGCGGCGCGTCGAGGATTCGCTGGTGCAGGACCGCTGGGTCGACCCTGCCGGAGTAGCCATGCTTGGCCAGCCAGTCACCCAGCCGCTTCGGACTCAGCCAGTCGATCTTGTCTTGGGTGTCGAACCGGACAAGGAACGCCAGACTGATCGCCGAGTCCAGGTTCTGGAACAGGCCCACGACGGCGGGAAGCACGTTGCGCAGGTGCGCGCGGAGCTGGTTGGCCGCGGCCACGCGGTGCTTGACCAGGTCCTTGCGGGCTCGGCAGGCCCGGCGCAGCGCCACGGTAGCGTCGGTATCGGGGACCAGCGGACGGAGCCGGGCCCGATCGGTGCGCAGCGTGTCGGCCAGCACGAAGGCGTCGAACCGGTCGTCCTTGTTGCCGGCCGAGCCGTAGCGGCCGCGCAGGTTCTTGACCCGGTTCGGGGAGATCACCACGACCGTCAGACCGGCCTCGAGCAGGGCCTCGACGACCGGACCGTCGGGGCGTTCGATCGCGACCTCACCCACCCCGTGCTTGCCCAGCGCGCCGACGAGCTGACGCAGCCCGGCCGCGGTGTGCTCAACGGTGCATCGGTGGATCTCGCGGCCACGGCCATCCACGACGCTGACCGCGTGGTCATCGCGGGCCCAGTCCACGCCCGCGGTCACATCGTTGGGCGGGAACTCCGGCAGTGTGCTGTTCAGGGTGTTGCTAGTCAGGCTGTTGCTGGCAGACTTCACGTCAGCCTCCTCGCTGCTAGTCCCAGTGGGGAGGCACCCACGTCTTCGGGTGGCCTTGGTGCCGGGACGTGTCTGCCGGTTCGCTCACTGATCGGCGCTCGCAGCCACTCCTGGCCTTGGCGCTCAGCCCTATCGACGGTCCACACGTCCCGGGCAACCACCAAGCCCTGCAGATCTCATGGTGGACGTCGTCCGCGTCAAGCGAGCAGGGCAGTGACCTG
>NZ_BAAGUV010000085.1:0-531 GCF_054781215.1 Nocardioides pakistanensis
GCGTGTGATGTTTGAGAACTCAACAGTGTGTTAAAAGTCGACGAATTAGTTTGTATCGCCAGTCGGCAGGCTGCTGATGCTCCTTTGTGGGGTGTTGGGTGTCTGTCGGTTGTTTGATTCCTTTAGGTTGATCGACTGCTCTCGCTCTTTTGGGGTGGGGGTGGTTACTTCAGTCTGGATGGATCTCTTGTTGATGTGTCGATGAAGGCCTGACCTTTTTGGGGTTGGGTGTTTGTTGAGAGTTTTCAATGGAGAGTTTGATCCTGGCTCAGGACGAACGCTGGCGGCGTGCTTAACACATGCAAGTCGAGCGGTAAGGCCCTTTCGGGGGTACACGAGCGGCGAACGGGTGAGTAACACGTGAGCAATCTGCCCTTCACTTTGGGATAACCACCGGAAACGGTGGCTAATACCGAATATGACCAGTCTCTGCATGGAGTGCTGGTGGAAAGTTCCGGCGGTGGAGGATGAGCTCGCGGCCTATCAGCTTGTTGGTGGGGTAATGGCCTACCAAGGCGACGACGGGTAGCC
>NZ_BAAGUV010000086.1:0-1803 GCF_054781215.1 Nocardioides pakistanensis
GTCGGGACCTAAGGCGAGGCCGACAGGCGTAGTCGATGGACAACGGGTTGATATTCCCGTACCGGCAAAACAGCGCCCATGACGAACCCGGTGATGCTAACCGCCCGAACGCACCTGATCCCTTCGGGGTGAGGGTGCAAGTAGCGCGGGACCCGAGCTGGTAGTAGTCAAGCGATGGGGTGACGCAGGAAGGTAGTCCAACCGTGGCGATGGTAGACCACGGCCAAGGATGTAGGCCGAGACATAGGCAAATCCGTGTCTCATGTGGCTGAGATCTGATGGGGAGCCCGTAGGGGCGAAGTGGGTGATCCTATGCTGTCGAGAAAAACCTCTAGCGAGCTGTGCGCCGCCCGTACCCCAAACCGACTCAGGTGATCAGGTAGAGAATACCAAGGCGATCGAGTGAACCATGGTTAAGGAACTCGGCAAAATGCCCCCGTAACTTCGGGAGAAGGGGGGCCGGATCCGTGAGCACCCTTGCGGTGCAAAGCGGTGATGGCCGCAGAGACCAGGCCCAAGCGACTGTTTACTAAAAACACAGGTCCGTGCGAAGTTGTAAGACGATGTATACGGACTGACTCCTGCCCGGTGCTGGAAGGTTAAGGGGACGTGTTAGCCAGCAATGGCGAAGCGCAGAACTTAAGCCCCAGTAAACGGCGGTGGTAACTATAACCATCCTAAGGTAGCGAAATTCCTTGTCGGGTAAGTTCCGACCTGCACGAATGGAGTAACGACTTGGGCGCTGTCTCAACCGTGGACTCGGCGAAATTGCACTACGAGTAAAGATGCTCGTTACGCGCGGCAGGACGGAAAGACCCCGGGACCTTTACTATAGCTTGGTATTGGTGTTTGGTTCGGCTTGTGTAGGATAGGTGGGAGGCTGTGAAGCTCGGACGCCAGTTCGGGTGGAGCCATCGTTGAAATACCACTCTGGTCGTACTAGATGTCTAACCTAGGTCCGTTATCCGGATCAGGGACAGTGCCTGGTGGGTAGTTTAACTGGGGCGGTTGCCTCCTAAAATGTAACGGAGGCGCTCAAAGGTTCCCTCAGCCTGGTTGGCAATCAGGTTTCGAGTGTAAGTGCACAAGGGAGCTTGACTGTGAGACAGACATGTCGAGCAGGGACGAAAGTCGGAACTAGTGATCCGGCGCTGGCATGTGGAAGCGGCGTCGCTCAACGGATAAAAGGTACCCCGGGGATAACAGGCTGATCTTCCCCAAGAGTCCATATCGACGGGATGGTTTGGCACCTCGATGTCGGCTCGTCGCATCCTGGGGCTGGAGTAGGTCCCAAGGGTTGGGCTGTTCGCCCATTAAAGCGGCACGCGAGCTGGGTTTAGAACGTCGTGAGACAGTTCGGTCCCTATCCGCCGCGCGCGCAGGAAACTTGAGAAAGGCTGTCCCTAGTACGAGAGGACCGGGATGGACGAACCTCTGGTGTGCCAGTTGTTCCGCCAGGAGCACGGCTGGTTAGCTACGTTCGGAAGTGATAACCGCTGAAAGCATCTAAGCGGGAAGCACGTTTCAAGATGAGGTTTCCCACCCACTTGATGGGGTAAGGCCCCCAGTAGACGACTGGGTTGATAGGCCGGAGGTCGAAGGCAGTAATGCACGGAGCCGACCGGTACTAATAGGCCGAGGGCTTGTCTTACAAAGATGCTACGCGTCCACTGTGTGGTTCCCGAGTAACGAACGGGAACCCCAACCACCACCAGTAGTGGTGGTGCACCGTTTTGATTACTCCATAGAGTTTCGGCGGCCATAGCGAAAGGGAAACACCCGGTCCCATTCCGAACCCGGAAG
>NZ_BAAGUV010000087.1:0-1772 GCF_054781215.1 Nocardioides pakistanensis
CTGGCAGTGGGTTCGACGTGGCGATCATCGCGATTGTCACGAGCGGAAGTGACATCAGGAAGGTGAGCGCGCGTAGGCGGTGAGCCTCGGGCAGCGTCGGGCCGACCTTCAGGTAGGCCAGGAGGCAGGCGCCCCCGAGGATCGTCAGGGCTGCGGCACCCACGATGACGTCGGTGGTTGCGTGATCCATGGATGCTCCTGGGCCGGTTCGGTAGGACGTGGAGTGTTCATCGGCTCGATTTGCCGTGAGACTCACTACCGGACCGTCGGCGCTAGCGTCGTGCCGTCAAGTAGCCGGGATGAGGCGTATCCGAGCGAGGGTCTCGGCGAGCAGGTTCGGACCGGGTGGCAGTCGCAGCGTGATCCTGCGTGCGTGGCGGATCACCCGCCCCGGGATGCAGATCAGCTCGCGGCGCAGCCTGCCGAGGTGCGCGCGGCCGTAACCGTTGCCGTGGTCGAGTCTGGCGAGCTCGTGCAGCCAGGCCGAGAGGTTCACCGCGAGCAGCGCGCCCCACATCCAGGCCGTGTTCACCGCGCGGTTCCCCGAGGGGAGGTGGCGCAGCGCCGCGCCGTGTTTGGCGTCGCGGATGCGGTCCTCAATGTCGGTTCGGTGCCGGTACCAGGACTCCACCGCCCTGGCCTTGTCCGGGGTCGAGACGTCGAGGTTGGTCACGATGAAGGAGTAGGCCCACACCGTGTCGATGTCGCCGTCCAGGGCGAGGGTGAGCTGCTCGGCGGGAATGGTCTTGCGGCGACGCGCACGGGGGTCCGAGGAGATCGTCGCTGCTTCATGCCGCACCCGGCGGATCACGCACCTGGTGCCCTCGGGCCATCCGCGCGGGTGGTAGTCGGCGACCGCGACCTGGGCGCCGGGCATGCCGTCGGCATCGGTCCAGGCGTCTTCGGGGACCCCGGCGGCCAGCCGCCAGGTAGCCGGGTTGCGGTTCGCGCCGATCGCGAAGTCGGCGTCCGCGGCGAGCACCGCGGTGGCCAGGTCCTTGGTGAAGTAGCCGATGTCGGCGCGGACCCGGACTCGCCCGTGTCCCCCGTGCGGTGCGGCGGCAGCCGCCAGACCCACGAGCGCCCGGCCGAGCAGGTCGACCACACCGGCGCGGGGGTCCTCATCGCCGGCGAGCAGGTCGGCGGCCAACACGATCCCGGCTTCGGCCCAGGTCGCCAGATGCGGACGGCCGGCGCGTTGGCCCTTGTAGTTGTAGGCGACCCCCCGCTTCCGTGACCCGTAGACCTCGACGTCGGTCGCGTCCAGGTCCAGCGTCGGCGACGTCAGCAGCCCAGTGCGGCGCTGCTCAACGAGGTGCCCGACGACGCGTCCAGCGATGTGGCCGATCGCGGCTTCGACACCACGCCACCTGCCGGCGTCGAACCGCTTGGCCAGCGTCGCCGCGGTCGTCGACGGCGCGGTCACCACCGGCGCCAGGACCGCCCCGGCAACATCGGCGCGGCGACGGTCCAAACCGATCAAATAGTCCTCACCGGCGAGCTGGGCACAGGCCAGCCCGATCAGGAACTCACCACCACTCAGCCCACGGGCACGTTCCTTGATCGCCCCGATCTGCTCATCGAGGACGCCGATCACGCCGATCCGATCGACAAGCTCGGTCACCGCGACCATCCCCGCCGCCGGTGTCAGCGACGGGTCCGACGCGCCAATCCGAACGTGATGACGACTCCCACGAACACCTCGTAACCTGTTCACCCAACAGGTGCCTTTCACTCGACCCGATCAGCTGGCCTCAACAACCGCGATCTTG
>NZ_BAAGUV010000088.1:0-2601 GCF_054781215.1 Nocardioides pakistanensis
CGGCCTGAGAGGGTGACCGGCCACACTGGGACTGAGACACGGCCCAGACTCCTACGGGAGGCAGCAGTGGGGAATATTGGACAATGGGCGAAAGCCTGATCCAGCAACGCCGCGTGAGGGATGACGGCCTTCGGGTTGTAAACCTCTTTCAGTAGGGACGAAGCTAACGTGACGGTACCTACAGAAGAAGCACCGGCCAACTACGTGCCAGCAGCCGCGGTAATACGTAGGGTGCGAGCGTTGTCCGGAATTATTGGGCGTAAAGGGCTCGTAGGCGGTTTGTCGCGTCGGGAGTGAAAACTCGGGGCTTAACTCCGAGCCTGCTTCCGATACGGGCAGACTAGAGGTATGCAGGGGAGAACGGAATTCCTGGTGTAGCGGTGAAATGCGCAGATATCAGGAGGAACACCGGTGGCGAAGGCGGTTCTCTGGGCATTACCTGACGCTGAGGAGCGAAAGTGTGGGGAGCGAACAGGATTAGATACCCTGGTAGTCCACACCGTAAACGTTGGGCGCTAGGTGTGGGACTCATTCCACGAGTTCCGTGCCGCAGCTAACGCATTAAGCGCCCCGCCTGGGGAGTACGGCCGCAAGGCTAAAACTCAAAGGAATTGACGGGGGCCCGCACAAGCGGCGGAGCATGCGGATTAATTCGATGCAACGCGAAGAACCTTACCTGGGTTTGACATATAGAGAAATCCTCCAGAGATGGGGGGTCCGTAAGGGCTCTATACAGGTGGTGCATGGCTGTCGTCAGCTCGTGTCGTGAGATGTTGGGTTAAGTCCCGCAACGAGCGCAACCCTCGTCTTATGTTGCCAGCACGTTATGGTGGGGACTCATAAGAGACTGCCGGGGTCAACTCGGAGGAAGGTGGGGATGACGTCAAGTCATCATGCCCCTTATGTCCAGGGCTTCACGCATGCTACAATGGCCGGTACAAAGGGCTGCGAAGCTGTAAGGTGGAGCGAATCCCAAAAAGCCGGTCTCAGTTCGGATTGGGGTCTGCAACTCGACCCCATGAAGTCGGAGTCGCTAGTAATCGCAGATCAGCAACGCTGCGGTGAATACGTTCCCGGGCCTTGTACACACCGCCCGTCACGTCACGAAAGTCGGCAACACCCGAAGCCGGTGGCCCAACCCCTTGTGGGAGGGAGCCGTCGAAGGTGGGGCTGGCGATTGGGACGAAGTCGTAACAAGGTAGCCGTACCGGAAGGTGCGGCTGGATCACCTCCTTTCTAAGGAGCATTTGGCTTCACGCCCGGTTGGGTGTGGGGTCCATGTCTGTCTGTTTCGTGACCGTGTGTGTTGCGGCAGCGGATGCTCAGTTAGTGGAACGTCGACTATTCATCATCTTCTGGTGATGGCTGCTGTCAGTACTGCCTGGCGCTGGTTGCTCCCTGTGGGGGGTGGTTGGTGTGGGGTGTGGAACCTCGGTGGCTGAGCTGGTGGGTGGTGGGCACACTGTTGGGTCCTGAGGGATCAGCCGCGCATGCTGCGCTGCACTGCCTGTAGGGGTGGTGGGTGTGGTGTGGGGTTGGAGGTCTTCTCTTCGGGGCTGTTCGTCTTGTGAACCGTTCCCGCTGGTGGGTGGCTGTGGCTGCTGGCTGGTGGGGGTAGGCGCAAGATGCGGATGGTTTTCCCGGTCGTTGTTTGAGAACTACACAGTGGACGCGAGCATCTTTGTAGTAATGACAAGCTACTAAGTGCACATGGTGGATGCCTTGGCACCAAGAGCCGATGAAGGACGTAGGAGCCTGCGATAAGCCCCGGGGAGTTGGCAACCGAGCTGTGATCCGGGGATGTCCGAATGGGGAAACCCAGCTGGAGTCATGTCCAGTTACCTCTGCGTGAACACATAGCGCAGTTGGAGGGAACGTGGGGAAGTGAAACATCTCAGTACCCACAGGAAGAGAAAACAACAGTGATTCCGTGAGTAGTGGCGAGCGAAAGCGGAAGAGGCCAAACCTACTTCGTGTGATAGCCGGCAGGCGTTGCGGAGTGGGGGTTGTGGGGCCGTTCGGTCGGTGCTGCCGCGCCGACGCAGAGTCATAAACCATCAGTGAAGTCGAAGCAGGTTGGAAAGCCTGGGCGTAGAGGGTGATACCCCCGTAGACGTAAGCTGGTGGCTCTGGAGCGTTACCCCAAGTAACACGGAACCCCTGAAATTCCGTGTGAATCTGGCGGGACCACCCGTTAAGCCTAAATACTCCTTGGTGACCGATAGCGGACAAGTACCGTGAGGGAAAGGTGAAAAGTACCCCTGGCGGGGAGTGAAATAGTACCTGAAACCATGTGCATACAATCCGTCGGAGCAGTTACTTGTAACTGTGACGGCGTGCCTTTTGAAGAATGAGCCTGCGAGTTAGTGTTATGTGGCGAGGTTAACCCGTGTGGGGGAGCCGTAGCGAAAGCGAGTCCGAATAGGGCGTTTTAGTCGCATGATCTAGACCCGAAGCGGAGTGATCTATCCATGGGCAGGTTGAAGCGCCGGTAAGACGGCGTGGAGGACCGAACCCACCAGGGTTGAAAACCTGGGGGATGACCTGTGGATAGGGGTGAAAGGCCAATCAAACTCCGTGATAGCTGGTTCTCCCCGAAAT
>NZ_BAAGUV010000089.1:0-543 GCF_054781215.1 Nocardioides pakistanensis
TGCATTTAGGTGCAGCGTCGCGTGTTTCTTGCTGGAGGTAGAGCACTGGATGGTCTAGGGGGCCCACAAGCTTACCGAAATCAACCAAACTCCGAATGCCAGTAAGTGAGAGCGCGGCAGTGAGACTGCGGGGGATAAGCTCCGTAGTCGAGAGGGAAACAGCCCAGACCATCAGCTAAGGTCCCTAAGCGATAACTAAGTGGAAAAGGATGTGGAGTCGCACAGACAACCAGGAGGTTGGCTTAGAAGCAGCCACCCTTGAAAGAGTGCGTAATAGCTCACTGGTCAAGTGATTCCGCGCCGACAATGTAGCGGGGCTCAAGTTATCCACCGAAGCTATGGCATTCACACAACAGCTAAGCCTTCGTGGTTCAGGTGTGTGGATGGGTAGGGGAGCGTCGTGTGGGGGGTGAAGCGGCGGAGTGATCCAGCCGTGGACGCCACACGAGTGAGAATGCAGGCATGAGTAGCGAATGACAGGTGAGAAACCTGTCCGCCGAATGATCAAGGGTTCCAGGGTCAAGCTAATCTGCCCTGGGTAAG
>NZ_BAAGUV010000090.1:0-567 GCF_054781215.1 Nocardioides pakistanensis
GCTCGTGGTCGTGGCGGTGGTCTTCACGCGATCACCTGCTCGTCGCTGCCCGATGCCTGCACCGGCGCTCCGAGTCGTGCCCACGCGCTGGTGCCCTGGGTCAGCGAGGACTCCTCACTGGCCCGATGCTCACCTGCCTTCGGTGCTCGTGCGTGGTGGTCCAGGATCGAGGACAGGTCGGCTTCGGCGAACCGGCCGTGGACCGCGGCGTGGCCCAGTGCCCAGTCGACCTCGACGGGGTCGAACAGCTTGGCCAGCGCGAGCGCTTCGGTCATCTTCACGCGCATCCGCGGTGTGCCCGCGGCGGCGGCCTCGACCAGCCACAGCCTCGCGCCCTCGCCCAGGTCGAGGAACTCCGCTTCCGCGGCGTTCTTCGCGCGCGGCCGGCGGTCCAGCGGCCCTTCGGGCTGGGGTGGGAAGTGCGCGTCGTCGATCTTCGGCGTGCCGGGCGTGGCCCGCTGGTGGCGGGCGACCTCGACCGGCCCGTCCTCGCCGACGTGGACGATGACGACCTGCTCATCGGCGCCGACGCCGTAGGTGCGGACCCACACCGTCGCCCCGAGCAGG
>NZ_BAAGUV010000091.1:0-1556 GCF_054781215.1 Nocardioides pakistanensis
GGCAAGATCGCGGTTGTCGAGACGTTGATCTGAACCGAGTGAAAGGCACCTGTTGGGTGAGCACTTTACGGGGTCGTGGCAGAGGTCGTGGTCAGGTCCGGATCGGCGCGTCCGATCCGTCGTTGACGCCGGCGGCGGGGATGCTCGCGGTGACCGAGCTGGTCGATCGGCTGGGCGTGGTGAGCGCCCTCGATGAGGCTGTCGGGCCGATCAAGCAGCGTGCCCGGGGGCTGACCGGTGGCGAGTTCTTGGTCGGGCTGGCCAGTGCCCAGTTGGCGGGCGAGGACTACCTGGTCGGGCTGGACCGTCGCCGGGCCGATACCGCCGGTGGACTGCTGGCGCCGGTGGCGACGGCGCCATCGACGACCGCGGCCACGCTGGCCAAGAGGTTCGACCGATCGGCGTGGCACGCGGTCGAAGCGGCGATCGGCACGATCGGCGGTCGGGTTCTGGGCCACCTGGGCCCGCGGCGGCGCGCCGCGTTGCTGGCCGCGCCGACGCTGGACATCGATGCCACCGAGGTCGAGGTCTACGGCGCCCGCAAGCAGGGTGTGGCCTACAACTACAAGGGTCAGCGCGCCGGGCGCCCACACCTGGCGACCTGGGCCGAGGGCGGAGTCGTGCTGGCCGCCGATCTGCTCGCCGGGGACGTCGATCCCCGCGCGGGGGTGGTCGACCTGTTCGCCCGGGCGCTGCGTGGGCTCGATGCGGCAGCACCGGGACACGGGCGGGTGCGGGTCCGCGGCGACATCGGCTACTTCACCAAGGACCTCGCCCAGGCGATCATCGCCGCCGGCTGCGACTTCGCCATCGGCGCAAACCGCAACCCCGCGACCTGGCGGGCAGCCGCAGCCGTCCCCGAGCAGGCATGGGTCGACGCAGACGGAATGACCGGCGCCCAGGTCGCGGTCGCCGCCTACACCCCGGCCGGATGGCCCCAGGGCACCCGATGCCTGATCCGTCGGGTCCGTCACGAGGCCACGGTGATCTCGGCCGACCCCCGCGCCCGGCGTCGCAAGACCATCCCGAGCGAGCAGCTCGCGTTGGCCCTGGACGGTGATGTGGACACCGTGTGGGCCTACTCGTTCATCGTCACCAACCTCGATGTATCTACACCGGCCAAGGCCGCCGCGGTCGAGTCCTGGTACCGCCACCGCACCGATATCGAGGACCGGATCCGCGACGCCAAGCACGGCGCCGCGCTCCGCCACCTCCCCTCCGGCAACCCGGCGGTGAACACCGCCTGGATGTGGGGCGCGCTGCTCGCGGTCAACCTCTCGGCCTGGCTCCACGAGCTCGGCGGACTCGACGACGGCCGCGGTCGCGGACGCGCTCACCTGACCCGGCTCCGCCGCGAGCTGATCTGCCTGCCCGGTCGCGTCATCAACCACGCCCGACGCACCGTTGTGCGACTGCCACCGGGCGAGAACCAGCTCGCCGAGGTGTTGAGCAGGCTCCGCGAACTCCAGCCCGCCGCCTGACCACCACTACCCGAGGAACCTGGGAAACCACGACCGGAGACGGTCCGGCCACGGACATGCCCGCAACCGCCAAAG
>NZ_BAAGUV010000092.1:0-22226 GCF_054781215.1 Nocardioides pakistanensis
GGGTCGTGTGGTTCGACATCTCCAGCGACGGGCCCACCGAGACCTGGCAGCAGACCTACGACGTCGCCGCGAACGACGTCGACATCACCCTGACCGGCGACCCGATCAGGGTCTCTGCGGTCACCACCTACGTCCCGGTCAACAGCCCGGCCGGGCGATCCACCACCACCGAGGAGTCCGAGGAGGACACCATGGGCAACATCCAGATCGACGAGGCCGAGCACCGGTCGCTCGTCGAGCGGGCCGGCCGGGTGGACACGCTCGAGTCTGAGCGTGACACCGCCGTCCGTGAGCGCGACGAGATCCGCCGGGAGCGTGACGAGCTCCGCGCCCGCGAGGCCGCCACCACCCGGGCGCGTGCCCGCGTTACCGAGGCCAACGCCAACCTGGCGCCGGCCACCGTCGAGCGGATCGTCGCCGAGGCGACCCGCACCGTCCCGCTGACCGAGTCCGGCCAGCTCGACGAGACCCGGCTCGACACCGCCGTCGACGCCGCCCGCACCGCCGAGGAGAGGTACCTCGCCGGGCTGGCCGAGTCCGCCGGCGCCGGCCGCATCACCGGGTTCGGCAGCACGCCGGACGGCTCCGGGTCGGTCTCGGAGGCCGAGTTCGACGAGATCTTCGACACCAAGGGAGCCTGACCATGAAGAACGAGCACTTCGTCCCCGCCAGCGAGCTGTCGCTGCCCGTCCCCGACGGCACCGTCGCCGGTGACCCGGTCCTGGTCGGATCGCTGCCCGGCGTGGCCGCCACCGACCGCGGTGCCGGCGGCAACATCGCCACCCACGCCACCGTGCTGATGGACGACCGGGCGTACGACGTGGAAGTCGACGGCGCCATCTCCGGTGTCGGCACCCCGATCTACTTCGTGTCCGCCACCAGCACCCTGTCCACCACGGCGACCGGCAACACCCTGTGGGGCTACTCGGTCTGCGAGGCCGACGGGTCCCTCGCCACCAAGGCCGCCGGTGTGGGCCCCGCCATCGTCAAGCTCGCGAAGGTCTGAGGAGGCCTCCATGTCGAACACTCTGCTCCGCGTCACGGAGACCTTCCGGCTCTCCGAAGACCTCAACATGGTCGGCGAGGGCCCGTCCCTGCGCCGCCAGCGCGCCCGCGCGAACCCGTCCTACCGGGACGCCATGGTCGCCGCGAAGAACATCCTCGACGAGGCACGCAACGGCTCCAAGGCCGCGCTGCTGCGCCTCAACGAGGCCGTCACCACCTCGGACCTGTTCAAGTCCGCGCTCGGTGACGTCCTCGACCGGGAGATGGTCGCCCAGTACGACGACATCGAGACCCAGTGGACGAAGTTCTCCACCCGCACCACGGTGAAGGACTTCCGCCCCAAGCGACTCGTCGAGCTCTCCCGCAACCGCCACGCCCTGCGCAGGGTCCCCGAGCACACGAACTACCCGGTCGCGAAGATCGGCGCCGAGGAGCGCACGATCCAGGTCGGCAAGTTCGGTGAGCGGTACGGCTACTCGCTCGAGGCCCGCATCAACGACGACATCGGTGAGCTCGAGGTCATCCCCGCCGGCTGGGCCACCCAGGCCCGGTACACCGAGGACGACGTCTCGCTCGAGGCACTCGCCAACCCCGTCACCGGTGCCCCGAACACGGCGTTCTTCAACGCCGGGAACAGCAACCTCGGCACCGGTCTGCTGACCGCGGAGAACCTCCAGGCCGCGATCACGCAGGTGTCGACGAAGCGGGACAAGGACGGCCGTCTGCTGCGTCCTGGCCCGCTGCAGCTGGTGGTCGGTCCGGCGCTGCAGTTCACCGCCGAGCGGATCATGAACACCACCGAGATCGAGGTCACCGAGGCCGACGGCTCGCGGGTGAAGCAGTCCAACCCGTTCCGCGGGAAGGTCCAGCTCACCGTGCTGGCCAACCTGCCGGGGACCGCGTGGTTCGTGATCCCCGTCCCGACCGCACCCCGGCCGGCGTTCTACACCGCGTTCCTCCGAGGCTTCGAGACCCCGGACATGCGCTACAAGAACGACCAGGGCCAGCGCGTCGGTGGCGGGAACATCGGCCCCGAGGAGGGGTCCTTCGACGACGACACCATCTGGTACCGGGTCCGCCACATCGTGGGTGCCGCCGAGGGCGACCCGATGTTCACGTTCGCGTCCGACGGTCTCGCGGCCTGAGAGGAGTAGCTCGTCATGAAGATCTACACCGAGAGCGACTTCGTGAAGGTCGTCGACGCCGCCGGCAACGAGCAGCCGCCGGTGCCGAAGGCCTGGGTCGGGAAGGACCTGCTGCCGGAAGGCACCAAGCGGGCCGGCCGCAGCAGCGGCACGTCGTCGACGAACTCGACGCAGCAGCAGACCCAGACCCCGGCGCCGTCCGGTGACGGGCAGCCGGCCGGGAACGCGTCCCGCGACGACTGGGCCGCCTACGCGGTTTCCAAGGGCGCGACCGACGCCGACCTGGTCGATGACAAGGGCGAGCCGCTGGGCCGCGACGAGATCAAGGCCAAGTACGGCACCCAGCCGTCCTGACCGCGTAACCACGCAGAGAGAGGAGGCGGACCATGTCTGAGCCGACACCGGAGTACGACCCGGCAACCGACCTGGGCAAGGTCCGCCTCCTCCTCAACGACGTCGCCGCCCCGTGGGTGTTCACCGACACCGAGCTGCAGGCGCTGCTCGACCTCGAGGGCAGCGTCAAGGCCGCCGCGGCGCAGGCGATCGACACGAACGCCACCAACCTCGTCCTCGCGTCCCGGGTGCTGCGCACCCAGGACCTGTCCACCGACGGCGCGAAGGTCGCCGACGCGATGCGCAAGCACGCCGACCGGCTCCGCGCCCAGGCCGCCGCGGCGGACGAAGACGGCGACGGGTTCTACTTCGAGGTGGTCGACCTCGACACCACCACGCGTCCCGAGCACACCGTGTGGCCGCAGCCGTGAGACCTCCCGCCACCGGCCGCCCCGGCACCGAGGTGATCCCCACCGGCTGGGCTACCGGCCACGGCACCGCGGCCGACGGGAGCAAGACCGCGACCGTGACGCTGCGGCAGCCGGGCACCACCACCAGCTGGGACGAAGCGAACCAGCGCACCGTGAGCACCCCCCTCGCGCCGTACGCCACCGACGTGCCGGCCAGGATCCAGGCGCTCACCAACGACGCCCGCACCGTCGACGCCGCCGAGCAGCAGGTCACCGTCGCCGGCTACCTCGTGGCCGTGCCCCTCGCGCTCGACCCAGCGGTCGGGGACCTGATCCAGGTGACCAGCTCCGGCGACCCGACGCTCGACGGCCGCGACCTGACCGTCGTCGACGTGGTCCGCGGGTCCCTGCGCCTCGAGCGTGACCTGTTCTGCACCCTCTCCAGCTGACCCCGAAGGCGAGGTGATCATGATCATGGGCGTCCACATCGACACCTCCGAGGTCCTGGCGCTGACGGCCTCGATCGAGACCAACGCCGGCCGGCTCGGCGCACGAGTGTCAACGGCGCTGCGGAAGACCGCGATCGACATCGAGGCTGACGCCAAGCATCTGGCCCCGGTCGACACCGGCACCCTGATGAACTCGATCTCCACCACCATCACCGGCGACGGCCGCCACGGGTCGATGGTCGCCGAGATTGGCCCCACCGCGGAGTACGGCGGGTACGTCGAGGGTGGGACCTCCGTGATGGCGCCCCAGCCGTACATGGGCCCAGCGTTCGACCGCCGCGCCCCCCTGTTCGAGGCCGCCGTCGCCCGCATCGGAGCGGACATCCTCTGATGCCCATCTCCCGCCTCGCGCTCGCCACCGCCACCATGCAACGCCTCACCGACACCGTCGGACACGCAACGGGCTACTACGGCGAGATCGGCCAAGGCCTCCCCGGCACCACCGTCCCCGCGAAGCCGCCCGCCGACCCCGACGGCCGCGTGCACCCGTACTACGTCCTCTACCCCTCCCCCGGCACCCCGGGCGCTGAGCAAGACCTCGGCGACTCCCACGAGGACCTCGACTGGCTGATCCAGGTCACCGCGGCCGCCGGCCACCTCCACGACCTGGTCGCGCTGATCGACCGCATCGACGCCGCCCTGTACCGGTGGCGCCCGGTCGTCGACGGCGCCGTCGCGGGCCCGTTGAAGCCGCCTCCTGGGTTCGACCCCGGCCCTGCCCGCCGCGACGACGACACGGTCCCGCCCCGGCACTACCTCCCGCTGCAGTACCGCCTGTCCGCAACCCCCGCCTGAGGAACCAGGAGCTCCTGATGACCGAGTTCGTCGACGCGTACTCCAAGAGCACGGGACGCAAGCACCGCGTGCCCGCCTACTTCTTCGACAACCCCGCGCTGTCGAAGGACCTCCGCAAGACCCCGCCGCCGGAGAAGAAGACCAGCGGCGGGTCCACCCGTACCTCGGCCACCACCCGGGCGGCCGACGAGACCCCGGCCACCGGGGATGACAAGGAGTAGGACCATGCCGAAGTCCCTGGCCGACGGCCACACCAAGATCACGTTCCTCACCACCGAGCCCGCCAACCCGGCAGCGCCGACCGTCGCCGAGCTCGAGGCGGGCATCGACGCGTCGTGCAACATCCTCGCCTCCGACTTCACCTGGTCGGCCGCTGACTCCGACAAGGTCAACGAGAAGGCGCTGTGCACGACCAACAACGCCAACGCGATCGGCGCGTCGAACTTCACCGCCGGCGTCACCGCGTTCCGGTACTTCGACGCCACCACCGGAGCGGTCGACACGGCCGAGGACACCCTGTTCGCGGCGTTGAAGACCAAGGGCACCGAGCTGTGGGGATACGCCCGCAAGACCGGCAAGGAGTCCACCGACGCGTGGGAGGCCTCCGACGAGATCTACCTCGGCATGAAGGTGATCACCGATGAGCCTCAAGCGCCCTCGGACCAGGGCGGCTACATCAAGTTCCGGGTGCCGATGGAGCCCCAGGAGGGCTACCCGTTCATCACCGCGGCTGCCGGCATCTAGCCCTCGGCCCACCCTGAACCGCGGGGGTCGGCTCCCGGTCGTGGCCGACCCCCGCGCACCACCCACATCAGCGACCGAAACGACCACCACACGACCGAGGAGCAACATGAACGACCCGACCACGAACGACAGCCCGAAGCGGCCCCAGGTCACGCTGACGTGGGATAACGCGGGACCCACCCTGACCGTCGACGGTATCGACCTCACGCACACTGTCCTCGCTGGCAGCGTCAAGATCGAGATCCCTGCTCACGCTGGCACCGGGAAGCCGATCATCCGCTTCGCACTTCCCGTCGATGACTTCCGTGTCGACGGCGACGGTGTGCGTGAGGGGGCTGGCGATGAGTGACCAGCCCCAGCACGACCACCCACTCGGCGACGCCGCCCACGACCACGAGCAGCAGGCCCAGGTCCTCACCCTCGACGAGATCATGAACCAGGCACGCCTCGTCGAGCGCACCGCCTACATCTACCTCCGCGGCGACCTCGACGACGAGGTCCACCAGCTCACCGCCGAGCTCGCCCAGCTCGTCGACGAGAACGGCGAGCTCCTCGACGACGGCGAAGACCAGTCCCTCGGTGACGCGAACCGTGCCCAGCAGCTCTTCGAGCGGCTCCGCGAGGTCCGCGCCGAGCGCGACAAGTCCCGGCGTGCGGTGAAGTTCCGGCAGATGCCCGACGACGAGTTCCGCGTGTTCGAGAGGACCCACCGCGACAAGGACGGTGGCCTCAAGGACCGCGACGACTACTACGCCAAGATCATCGCCCGCTGCGCGATCGCTCCCACGATGAGCGAGGACGACGTTCGTGCGATGCGGAAGAAGCTAGGTGCCCCGCAGATGACCGCGCTCGGGAACGCGGCCTACCTGGCGTGCGCCACGGGTGGCCTGGACATCCCAAAATCGCCGACCTTCTTGGCCGGCCTGGAGCAGCGGCTGCACGACAGGAGCTGACGCTCGCCCGGTCCCTCAGCATCGCCCCGTCGGTGCTGAGGGGCCGGATGCGCACCACCACCTGGCTGTACGACGATCCGGACCACCCGGACCGGGTGACCGGCACGATCGAGTCGCCGGAGTGGACCGACGAGGACCGGGCGCTGCTCCTGGGGCTGCAGCTGTACGAGGGCAGCCTCTGCCAGTGCGGGGAGCCGCGGTCGCTGGCCTGGCATTCGGAGCTCGAGGGCTGGTACGAGCCCGAACGGTACGTCTGCCACGCATGCACGGCTCGGGCCGGCGGCGAGCAAGTCGTGTACTCGATGGTCCGCAACACCTATCCCTTCGAGAAGAAGGGGCCGCTGCCCGTATTCAACCTCGGGGAGACCACGTCGACTCCCGACGATTCCTGAGTCCTGCTGAGAGGTGGTAGCCGTGACCGAGCGCAGCGTCAAGGTTCGCCTCTCCGCCGACGTCGCCGAGGGTGTGCGCAACGTCCGGCAGTTCGGTGCCGAGACCAAGAAGTCGATGGGGGAGGCCGAGAAGGCCACCGCCAGCAGCAGCCGCGCTCTCGACGACCTCGGCTCCACCGCCGGGCGAGTTGGCCTCGCCGCCGCGACGGGCCTCGGGCTGGCCACCAAGGCCGCCATGGACTGGGAGTCCGACTGGGCCGGGGTCACCAAGACCGTCGACGGCACCGCCGCACAGATGGCCGTGCTCGAGGACGAGCTCCGCGGCCTGGCCACCACCCTCCCGGCCACCCACTCCGAGATCGCCGGCGTCGCTGAGGCAGCCGGGCAGCTCGGTGTGGCCCGCGAAGACATCACCGACTTCACGCGCACGATGGTCGACCTGGGTGAGACGACGAACCTCACCGCCGAGGACGCCGCCACCTCGATCGCGCAGATGTCGAACGTCATGCGCACCGCGCCCGAGGACGTCGACAACCTCGGCGCGGCCCTGGTCGCGCTCGGCAACGACGGTGCGTCGACCGAGCGGCAGATCATCGAGATGGCCCAGCGCATGGCTGGCGCTGGCGCGCAGATCGGGCTCGCGGAGTCCGACCTCCTCGCGATCGCCAACGCCGCGGCGTCGATGGGCATCGAGGTCGAGGCCGGCGGCACCGCGGTGTCGCGAGTGTTCACCGACATGGCCAAGGCCACCGCCCAGGGCGGGGAAAAGCTCGACCTGTTCGCCCGCACGGCCGGGATGTCGGCACGGGAGTTCGCGGCCGCGTTCGAGTCCGACCCCGCACGGGCGTTCGCCGCGTTCACCCAGGGCCTGGACCGGATCAACAAGTCCGGCGGGGACGTGTTCACCACCCTGGACCAGCTGAGCCTGTCCGACGTGCGCGTATCTCAGGCCCTGCTGGGCATGGCCGCCTCCGGCGACCTCCTCACCGACTCCCTCGACCTCGGCGCCCAGGCGTGGGAGGAGAACACGGCCCTCGCGCTCGAGGCCGCGAAGAGGTACGACACCAGCGCCGCGCAGGTGCAGATCGCGTGGAACAACATCAAGGACGCCGCGATCGAGTTCGGCGAGGTCGCGCTCCCGGTCGTCGAAGGGGTCGCCGGCGCCGTGTCGGGGCTCGCGCAGACCGTCGGTGACCTGCCGGCCCCGGTGAAGTCGGTGACCATGTCGCTGCTCGGGATCACCGCGGTCCTCGGCAGCGGCCTGTGGTTCGGGACCAAGGTCGTCGGCGCGGTGAACTCCACCAAGGACTCGCTGCAGACCCTGGGCCTGATCGGAGATAAGACCGCCGGGTCGCTCGACGGGGTCGCGGTCAGCGGCGGCAAGGCCCAGAAGGCGATGCGCGGGCTCGGTGCGGCCGCCGTGGTGCTCGCCGGGCTGTCGATCGGCGACTCGCTGCAGCGGCAGGTCGACGAGACGCTCCCGGGCATGGAGGAGCTCACCCGACAGCTGATCGAGCTGGCCCAGTCGGGGTCCGCTGCGGCGCTGTCGTCGGAGTTCGACTCCCTCGGCTCGTCGATCGAGCGACTGACGGACCGGAACTGGGCGCAGAAGCTGCAGGACTCGATCTACAGCAAGGCCGGGTTCCTCGGGTCGGACTCCGCGGTCGACGAGGCGAAGGCCGAGATCGAGGCGCTCGATGCGGCACTGGCGAACCTGGTGACGGCCGGCAACGCGGAGATGGCCGCCGCGGTGCTGGACAACCTGGTGGCGTCAGGGAAGTTGAGCGCCGACGAGCTCGCCAGCATGCGGCCACTGCTTGAGGGATACGACGAGGCCCTGGCCGGTGCGGAGAACGCCGCCACGCTCGCAGCTGAGGGCACGGACGAGTTCGCTGACTCCACCCGCGGCGCGGCCGAGGAGGCGATGTCCTTCGCGGCGGCGCTGGAGACGGCCACCGAGGAGATGCGTGACGCCCGCGAGGAGGCGCTCCGGGCCGCGAACGCGGAGCTGAACTACGAGGAGGCCCTCCTCGACGTCCGCGACGCCGCGAACGAGAACACCGGGGTGCTGCAGCGCAACGGCGACGCGAAGCGCGGGATGGCCCGCGAGGCGATCGAGGCGAAGCGTGAACTGTTCGGTCTCGCGGATGCGTGGAACAACCAGTCCGACGCCGCTAAGAACGTGCCCGGCGCCTACCGTGGCGCGATCCGCGCGTTCGTGGACGCCGCTACGCAGATGGGGTATGGCCGCGAAGAGGCCCGCCTGCTTGCGAAGGAGATCCTCGAGATCCCAAACCGGAAGGTCCGCGTCGAGGCCGACACCAGCGACGCACGGGCCAGCATCTTCGCCCTGAACGCCCTGGTCGACAGCGTCGACACCCACCGGGTCATCCAGTTCCGGGTGCAGACCATCGGCCAGGTCCCGGCTACATTCACCGGCTCTCAGACCTATCGCGCCACCGGCGGCCCGATCCCCGGCCGCTCGCCCCACAAGCGCGCCGACAACATCCCGATCATGGCGACCGCTGGGGAGTACATGCACCAGGTCGACGCCGTCGACTACTACGGCCTCGGCGTGATGGACGCGATCAACCAGCGTCGCATCCCCCGCACCGCCCTGCAGGGGTACGCCGACGGTGGCCTGATCGGCGGCAGGCCCGGGCTCGCGGCCGGTGGGTCGGTCGAGCAGCGCATCGAGCTGCTCCGGCTGCAGCAGCAGATCAACGAGCTGCGCAAGGACCTCAACGCCACCGGCAAGGACTCCATCAAGGGCCTGAACCGGCAGATCGCCGCGCTCGAGCTCCGCCAGACCCAGGCCGAGCTCCGTGCAGCCCGGAACGCACCGCTGCGCGAGTTCCGGCAGGGCATGCGGGAGGCCCGCGCCGGGTTCGACATCGAGCCTGGCATGACCCGGCCCGAGGTCCGCACCGAGATCGCTGACCTGCGCCGCGGGATCCGTGAGGCGGGCGGGGAGTGGACTCGTCGGATGCGCCGCCAGGCCGACGTGCTGATCGAGGTCACGGGCCGCTACCAGAAGCAGGCTCGGCTCCTGGAGAAGCAGGAGCAGGCGCTCGACGACGCCCGTGAAGCACTCCAGGAACTCAGGGTGCAGGCGGCGTCGTACGGCCAGACGGTCGCGGGCACCTTCGACAACAACATCTTCGGGGAGGGCCTCGCTGGACTCCAGGTACGGCTGGAGGCGGACACCAACGACCTGGCCGCGTCGATCACCGCGTGGGAGCAGGCCGCAGCGAAGGGCCTCGACGGGCCGCTCGCGGAGGCACTGTACGCCTCCGGGGACGTGGGCACCGCCCAACAGCTCGCCGGGCTCACCCCGGCGCAGATCGACGCCTACGAGCAGATGTTCGCCGCCCGCGCGGAGAAGCAGGCGCAGGCCTCGGCGTTCGCGCAGGAGCAGATCTTCGCCCCGCGGCTGCAGCAGGCGCAGGAGACGGTGCGGGAGAACACCGCACTGGTGCGCGACACACGCGAGGTGATGAAGAACCTGAGCAACCGGATGGAGAACCTCGAGCAGCGCCTCGAGAACGGTGTCGCCCGCGGGGCGGCGCAGGGCGTGAAGGACGGGATGACCGGACGTAGCCGGCAGCAGGGCGCGAAGGCGAGGGCACGCGGATGAGTTGGCCGAAGCTGGCGTTCGTCGCCGCCCCCGATGAAGGCGCCGCGGTGCGGCTCGACATCAACGAATCGGGCTTCTCCACTGGAGGGATCCACGCGGCCCACGACGGGTTCTCCCTCGGCGCGCCATCGTTGTCCGGGGCACCAGGAGCGAGGGGCCGGGCGTGGGGCACGCGCACGTTGAACCTGCCGCTACGGGTCCAGGGGCCCAAGCACGAGGCCGTCGCGCTGCAGCAGCTCCTCGCCCGGGAGATCGTGCGGGACGGGTGGCTGCGGTGGCAGCTGGCATGGGAGACCGACCCGGTGTGGTTCCGCTACTACGCCTCCGCCCCGGACGCGGTGAGCCTGGAGCGAGTGATGAACGGCACCAGCAGCGACACCTGGCTGGTCACCGCCCGGCTCGCCGCGGACCCGTTCGCGGTCGGTGCACTGGTCGAGGTCGGTCCGCTCGCGCTCGGGAACCTGCCCGACAGTGAGGTGTTGCCGACAGTGGCCGGTGATGTGCCGGCGCCGGCGCTGGTGACCGTGTCGACCCCGGCCGGCGGGATGCTCGGTCCTGCGGTCGCAGTGACCGGCGAAGCACCCGTCGTAGCGTCCGCACCGGCATGGGGCCCGGCGGTTGGTACCGCTGTCACCGACAGCTGGTACCTCGCCGGGTCCTACCGGCCCACCACGGGCGCGCTCGACTCGTGGACGACCGCGGCGACCTGGACGCCAGCCGGTGCCCGCGGCCGGACCCGTGGGTGGGTGCGTCTCGGCGGGTCGAGTGACACCGGTGGCCTGTGGGTGCGCTGGGCTGCCGCCGGGGTGACCAGCGACCCGGTGTTCGTGCCGGTCGCCGCGATGCGCCGCTGGGTCGACGCCGGCGAGATCCCGGCCGGGGACGGCCCGGTGGCGCTGCAGGTCAAGCGCGCCGCGGCCGGCGGCGAGACCCACTTCGACGACCGGCTGATGCTGATCCCGGCCGAGCACGACGACGACATCCTCGCCCTCGACGTCGCTGACGCCGGCACCGGCCAGGTGGCCGTGACCGTCGACGCCGACGACCGGGTCGCGACCCTCACCGGCACGGCGACCACCCGGCCAGGTGCGCGTGGCGGATGGCCGCAGCTGCACCCGGACCGGGACAACCACCTCACGGTCGGCCAGAACCTCGACCCGGCGTTGACGATCGCGGGCCGCGACGACGACCCGATCGCCACCGCCACCGTCACCGTGTCCTACCGGCCGCGCTACCTGTGGGGGCTCTGATGCTCGCCGGGGTCCAGGTCCGCCTGATTGACGCCGCCCGGACCGTCGACGTCACCGCCCATGCCTCCGGGCTGCAGTTCACCACCGTCGAGGTCGGCGGCTACGAGACCGCGTCGATGCGCATCGACCTGCCCCGCAGCGACGTACCCCGCCTCGATGAGCACACCCGCGTGGTCATCGCCGACGAGCAGGGCCGGGACCTGTGGGAGGGGTTCGCGACCGACCCGGGCCGCACACTCGATGAGGACGGGGACGGGTTCGACCTGGTCGCGACCGGCACGATGGTGCTGGCCTCGGACCGGGTCCGGCCGCTGGTGTACCTCGACGGGGACCAAACCCACTGGGAGCGCGCATCGACGTCGGTGGAGTCCGCGCAGGTGCAGACCACCGAGGGCGGCGGGTGGCGGCTCGCACACCCCCAGGGCTACCCCATCGGCACCGGCGCGGTCGCGGCACTGGCCTACCGGCAGCTCGAGCACGCCACCCAGGGCATCGGCGCGGTGCGCCTGTCCTACGTGTGCGGCACCGATCTCGGTTACGAGCTGCAGGCGTGGCGGGTCGGCCCCGACGGGACGGTCGCGCAGGTGGCCACGTTCCCCGCCTCGGTCACCCCCGTCACCGAGACCCTCCGGGTGGGCACCGACTGGGCTGACGGGGCCGCGGCCGTCCTGCAGCTGCGATGGGTCCGCACCGGCGGCGCGACGAACGTCACCGACGCGCTCGCCTGGTGCGACGTCACCGCCCTGGTCGTCCAAGGCGCCCGCGTCGACCGGTACGGCACCCCCGTACCGCCGGACCCGACAGACACCACCCTGACCGCTGACGAGGTCGTCGAAGACCTCATCGGCCGCGGGATGCTCGCCTCCGTTGACCCAGACGCGGCAGTCGTCGAGGACACCGGGCAGGTGTACCACCAGCTCGCGTTCCCCGACGGAGTCCGCGGCAGCAGCGTCCTCGCCGCGCTCCGCGAACCGAACCCCGACGTGCTCTGGTCCTACGGCCCCCGGACCCGCAACGGCCGCTACGCATTCACCTGGGCGCCCGCCGCGGAGACCGTCCGCTACGACGTCACCGACGAGGACGCCCTGACCCGGGTCGCACCCGAGGACAGCCGCTGCCACGCGCTGACCGTCTACTACCGGGTGTCAGAGACCGACGACCGACGCAGGTCGGTCACCGTCACCCTCGACGGGCTCCCCGACGGTGCCCGCACCCGCGAAGCCGACCCGCTGGTCCTCGACGAGTACGTCACCGACGCCGAAGCCGAACAAGCCGGCTGGGACCGGCTCGCCGAGCTCGCTGACATCGCGATGGGCGGCACCGCCACCATCACCCGCCGGGTCTTCGACCGGGCCCGCGGCACCCTCGTGGAGCCGGTGGAGGTCCGCCCCGGCTGGCTGGCCAGGATCGAGGAGACCGGCGAGCTACTCCGGGTCACCGCGGTGACCGTGGGCGTCGACGACGACGGCGCGTCCGCCGAGCTCACCCTGGGTGACGCGCCCCGCACCGTGGAGGACCAGCTCGCCGGCCTGATCCGTGGCGACATCACCGCCGGCGCCCCACTGATCCCGCCGCCCGCGCCGCCGGTGCCGCCGGTGGTGACCGCGGCCCCGGAGGCACAGAGCGACGGGCAGGCGCCCGGGAACTCCCCGACCCCGACGATCCTGTCGGGCATCGGGTCGCTGTTCATCACCTGGGAGGAGATCTCCAACACCGACCCGGTGATCTACGACGTGTACGTCTCCACCGCGTCACCGGTCACCAAGGGCCCGTCGACCTACGCCGGGTCGGTGATGGGCACCATGCTGCTGGTGCGGCAGCTGCCCACCGGTGCCGCGTTGGCGAACAACACGACGTACTACGCCCGGATCGTGGCCCGAGACGCGGACGGGGAAGCGCCGATCTCGGCGGAGGCGTCGGGCACGGCGATCGCGAAGATCCGGTCGACCGAGATCACCGACGCCGCGATCAGCACCCCACAGCTAGCGACCAACGCGGTCACGTCCGACAAGATCGCCGCGAACCAGATCTACGCGGGCCACATCGTGTCCGGTCAGATCACCGCCGAGAAGCTCTCGGGCACCGCGATCGACGGCAAGGTCATCACCGGCGCCTACATCCAGTCCACCTCGGCTGGGAACCGCGGCATCAAGCTCGACGGGTGGAACAACCTGCTGTTGGCCTACGACAGTGGCGGAGCAGAGACGTTCCGCGTCGACGGCAACACCGGCGACGTGCTGATCACCGGCGCAGTGAGGACCAGCGCCTGGGGGAAGTGGATCGAGATGGGCGAGACCGGCCCGTCCGACCCGGTCGACGAGCTGCGCATGTGGAACAACGAGGGCCTGTTCGAGCCGGTCGTCTGCTCCCTGCGCAACCCGTCCTTCCGACCCGGGTCGGCGTACTTCTCCACGGGATTCCCGAGCACCGGGCACCACTTCCACGGCGAGATGGATGCCTGGGGCACCCTCCTCAACGCGTTCTACCGCACGAACTTCGGGCACATCTTCATGCTCCCGGGCACCCAGGCGAACTGGGGCGGGTTCCACTTCAAGGACTCCACGAACACCAACTTCCGGGCGCTGTTCGCCTCCGCGTTCGTCGTCCCTGCCTCCAAGGCCGAGTACAAGACCGAGATCACCCGGATCGCGGACGTCGACGTGTCCGCCGAGCTCGCCAAGAACGGCGCCCACCGGTGGCGCTGGAACCTCCCCGAGGGCAAGCGCCTCGGCCCACCCCTCCCGGCCCCACCGAAGGCACGTGGAACGGTCACCTCCGAACCCCCGCGGGCGGTCCTGGCTGGCCCGCTTCCGCCCGAGCAGATCGAGGCCGAGGGATTGGTCGTCGAAGACCCTCACGAGCCCGCAGTGGGGCTCCTGGCCGACACGATGCCCGACTGGATGCGGGCCGGCGACGGCTACTCCCTCAACGCCGTCGTGGCGTTCCTGTGGGAGGCCCTGCGACAGATCGACGAACGACTCACCCGACTCGAAGGAACCCCATGAGCGACCAGCCCCAGCCCACCCGGGACGACCGCGCCGTTGACGCGCAGGCCGTGATCGACTCACTCGCCCGACAGATCGCCGGGCACGCCGTCAGCATCGCCCACCTCGAGGCCCAGGCGGCCGCGCTGCGGGCGGAGAACCAGCAGCTGCGCGACACCCTCGTCGCGGTCCAGGACAACCCCCCTGCCACCTGAACCCCACGACAAAAGGGGGACTGCCGATGCCCGACGACGAGTACATCCGCAAGGAGCTCGCCCGCCTCGCCGACGCCTACTCCAGCCTCGCCCGCGACGTGGGGCATCTCGACGAGAAGTTCCTCCCCCGCCGCGAGTACATCGAGTCCCGCAAGGCCGACCAGGCCGCCGTCGCCAACCTCAACCAGGACATTGGCGCCCTGCAGGCAGACCGGAAGTCCGACGCCGCGTGGCGCCGGCAGCAGAACCTCACCCTGGCCGCGCTGGCGATCAGCAGCCTGGTCTCGATCGTCCTGACCGTCATCACCCTCCTGACGAGGTGACCCCCATGCCCCGGATCAGCTACGTCCCCTCGGTGCGCACTCTGCGGGTCGCGTGGACGGTGTTCGCCCTGGTCGCGGTGACCGCGCTCGCCGGCCTGTTGTGGGTCGCGGTCACCACCAGCCGGCACCTCGACGAGGCCGACGCGCGCCTGGACCGGGCCCGCGCGGAACGGCAGGAGCTCGTCGACACCGCCCGTGCGAACGCCGACGCCGCGGCCGCGCTCGCCGAGCAGGTCCGCCGCCTCGGGGAACGGCCGGTCGCCGAGCCCACGGAGGTCGTCGAACCCGTGCCCGGCCCCCGGGGTCCGCGCGGTGAGCAGGGCGAGCCCGGCCGTGCCCCATCCACAGCGGAGATCCGGTCCGCGCTAGCGGCGTACTGCGCCGGCGGCCGCTGTGACGGCCGCTCCCCCACCACCGCGCAGGTCCGCACCGCGGTGCTCACCTACTGCGACGCCCGCGGCCAGTGCCGGGGGCCCGCGGGTGAGGACGGCGCCGACGGGCAGCCGGGAGCAGCTGGTGCGGACGGCCGAGACGGCATGGATGCTCCGCCGCCGACCCAGGAACAGGTCGACGCTGCGGTGGTGTCGTACTGCAACGCCAACGGCGGCTGCCGCGGTCCTCAAGGCCCCCGCGGCGAGCAGGGTCCGGCGGGCGTCTCGGCGGTGCCCTTCTCCTTCACGTTCACCGTGGACCTCAACCCGGTCCAGTCCCGCACCTACACGTGCACCATCACCGACCCCGATCAGCCGGTGACCTGCGAACGCGTCGACAGCTAGAGCCGCCGATGTCTCGAGACGACGGCGACCTGCACCAGTACGTCGCGCGGCTCGAGCGGCAACTGCACCAGGCTCGCTGCGACCTCGCTGCGGAGACCGAGCGCCGACAGCGCGCCGAAGCCCGCGCCCGCGCGTGGCGCCGCGTCGCGCAGTGGATCCACCACGCGCACACCCACCACGACCAGACCTGAGGAGGCCCCGCCCATGTCGGAGCAACCCATCCAGCTCGACCCGACCATCGACGACCAGCCGGAATACGGTGACCACCCCGACGACCTCACCCCCGAGGAAGCCGAAGCCGGCCAGCGGCTGTACCAGGCGATCGACGACCTCGACGACGACTCCAACGGCCTCGAGGACCAGCCGTGACCGGCCGCCCCACCGCGGTCAAGCGCGCCCGCACCATCCGCGAGGTCCTCCTCGACCACGGCGTCCCCGAGGTGTCGATCGAGCTCGTCCCCGGCCGCCCCACCAGCGGGGACGTGTGGAACGCCCTCGACCCGGTCGCCGCGATGTCGCACCACATCGCCTCCCGACCGACACCGGCGAACCCCGTCCCCGGGCTCGCCGTGGTCACCCGGGGCCGCGCTGGCCTCGACGGTCCGCTCGCGAACGGCACCGCCGGCGTCGACCTGGTCTACCGCATCAAGACCCTCGGCCTCGCCAACCACCCCGGCTACGGCGGCCCCTACACCGTCCGCGGACCCCTCGGCGCATTCACCATCCCCAAGGACATCGCCCGTCCCTACATCTGGGGCACCGAGTACGAAGGCGGCTACGACGACGCCACCTGGGACCGCGTCTACCACAACCGCCGCACCGGCAAGGCCATGACCTTCCGGGAGTTCATGGGCCGCGCGAACGCCGCCCTCGTCGAAGCGATCTGGCTCCCCGGCATCTCCTCCCGCAACCTGCACGACCGCATCACGCCCGGGATGGACCTGTCTGGCTACCACCTCGAGCACAAGACCTGGGCGCCCGGCCGGAAACCGGACCGCCACAACTACTCGACCGGCAAGGGCCGCGCCGAGCTCCGCCGCTACGCCCACCAGCTGCAGGACCAGGAGGACACCGACATGCCCACCGCCCGTGAGATCGCCGACGCGATCCTCGACACCCCGCTGAACATCCACAACCCCGGCGGCCGCGCCGAGACCCAGAACATCACCCTGCGCGAGAAGCACACCGCCGACGTGATCGCCCGCCTCTCCGGCGAGGACGCCGCGAAGGCGTACCTCGAGGCCGCCGGCAAGTCCCCCGTCAAGAAGGGCTGACCATCATGACCACCACCCCCACGCCCATGTCCGCCAGCCAGGTCCGCCGCCCCTGGCGCGCCACGGTGCGCACCGCGTTCCAGTTCCTCCTGGCCGCGGCCGTGCTCCTCCCGTTCATCGTCGAGGCCTCCGGCCTGGACCCGCAGGTCTACCCGTGGCTCGGCGGCATCCTCGCTGTCGCCGCCGCGGTCACCCGGATCATGGCGCTCCCCCAGGTCGAAGCCTTCCTCCGCCGGTTCGCACCCTGGCTCGCCGCCGACCCCGACGACGGGCCCGCACGCCGAGCACGCGCCGCCGCCGTCGCGGACCGGACCCAGCGCGGCCACGTCGACGCCGCCCTCGCCGTCCTCGTCACCTGCCTCGCGCTGCTGATCCTCCTCGCCACCGGCGTCATCTCCCCCAGCTGCTGACCACCCGCCCCACCCACGACCACCCAGGAGACGCTGATGGCTGTCACCACCCACACCCTGACCGGCGACTTCAACGACCTCATCGGCGGCGACATCGACCCGCGCCTCCTCCGCGCCCGCGTCACCACCAACGTGCCCAACGGGCAGGCCATCGTCGACACCACCACCGGCAACGTCTACCTCGGCGAGCACCCGATCGACGTCGCCGCCGACGGCACCTTCACCGTCGCCGGCCTCCCAGCCACCAACGACCCGAACCTCAACATCACCGGCGGCACGCTGCGGTACATGGTCGTCGTCGAGCACCGGCTCCGCGAGACCCCCGGCATGGGACGGTGGGACTCCGGCTGGTTCGAGCTGACCGCAGACGTCCACCTCGGCCAGGTCGTCGGCACCGACTACATCGACCCCACGTTCGCCTCGCAGGTGCAGACGTTCGTCACCGCCGAGGCAGACCGCGCGACGGCCGCCGCGGACCAGGCCGCCGCGCCCACCGCGGAGCAGATGACGGTCGTCGACGCCGACCCCAACTCGACGTTCCGGCAGCAGCAGGATGCGCGACTATCGGCCACGTTTGCACGTCTGGCCGACAAGGGCGAGCAGTTGATGACGCGGCTCGACCAGAAGCAGGCGACTGCCGTGCTGGCAGTGCTGGGCGATTCCAGCGGAACGGGAACCTACGGCACCCCTTGGCCCCAGCGCCTCGGCAGTTCGCTCGCTGGCGACTACCCTGCCGCAACGATCAACTACCGCTCCTACAGCGCGGGCAGTTATGCCGCCCCTGTCGTACTGGCGAGCGGGGCGGCGACGACGCTGGACATCTACAACGGATCCACGGGTTCCACGGACGCTGAGGACACGCTGGCGAACCTCGCCACACTACTGCCCGTCGAGCCTGACGCTGTGGTGATCTCGCACTCCCACAACCACCTGACCGACACGCCTGCGCAGTTCGAGGCGAAGATCGACGCGCTCGTGGACGGCATCCGCGCCATGTACCCCGACACGTCGATCATCCTGTCTGGCCAGAATCCGCAGTACGCGCCCACGGCGAACCCGGCTGAGCACAACGCCCGCCAGGCCGACCTTCGCCGTTACGCCCGAGCCAGCGGCTACGGGCACATCCCCGTGTTCGAGGCGTTCACGTCCCGCGCTGACCCGCAGTCCTACGTCCTCGCTGCGGACGGCGTGCATCCGACAGATGAGGGCCTCCAACTCTGGGCGGACACCGCGCACACCCACCTCTCCGCGCTGGCGTTGTCCCACCCTGGCGAGATTTCGGGCACGGGAACCCCAGAGGGGATCGTCACCGCTCCCATCGGCACGCGATACACTGACCGCGATGCAACCAACGGCGCCGTCTCGTGGATCAAGAGCAGTGGCGACGGCGACACCGGCTGGCGCGTCGAGGTTGGCGACACCGGCTGGCGGCAGGTTCCAACGGACGCGGGCGCTACGACCGCGCACCCCAGCATGACGATCCTGGTGCGCAGGATCGGTGACATCGGGTTCGCCTCGCTCATCGAGTATGGCAACGCTTCGGCGACGCCTGGCCTCGCCAGGGTGTACCTACTTCCACAGGGCTTCCGTAAGCAGAACGTGGACTCGGTCGTCACGGGACAGCTCGGCAACGCCGGAACTGGCGCTGCGACCAACGGCAACGTGTACGTCGCGGTGGATCACAAGATTGGCGTCTACCACACCGAGGCGATCAAGCACTTCGCCTCGCTGACATGGGTGTGCGAGCCGGCCTGGCCGACCACACTTCCCGGCGTAGCCGTCTAGGGCTCAAGCACTCCGTAGAACCAGACGTTCGCCAGGTCCCCAAGAGCGGCATAGTCCGGCTCGGGCGCGAGCGTCAGGACCGCCCTATCGAGCCCTACTGATGCTCCGGGCGCCACGCCTGCGGTCGCCAAGGTCTCGTCAGGGGTTGCTACGAACGTCACCACCTGAGACCCCTTCTCGGTGAAGTGGATCACCACGGCGCCGTCCTCGCTGGTCACTTTCTCGACCCCCCGGGGTTCATGCGCCTCGTCGTCGATGAGTTCCCACTCGCCGCCACTGGTCGGCCGAATGGCACCGGCCACCACGATCGCATCCTGCAGTGGGATCGGGGTGGTGGGCTCCGACTCGGAGCAGCCAGCGAACAGCAGCGCGAGGAGCATGGTGGCGATGATTCTCACCCGCCGCAGGATACGTCACGACCTGCCCAATCCGCTCGGTTAGCACGCCCCTCCACCCTTGTCCCCAGGGGTGGAGGGGCGTATCTTTGCGTCCCACAACAGCAGAGCGGCCCCGGCCGGTGCGCCAACACCAGACCGAGGCCTTGCCCCACCATCCAGTAAGTGCGACCTCCTGGAGGCAGGACCATGCAGGACACTACCGCGCCGAGCGCGCTTCTCCCGGTCACCCACGACCTCGCAGCTCTCCACGCGGCGACCTTCCTCGCTCGCTACTCCGGCAACACCCGCGACCTCTACGCGATCCGGCTCCGGATCTTCTACAGCTGGTGCACCCAGGCCGGCCTCGACCCCGTCACCGGGATCACCCGCCCCCACCTCGAGCTGTACGGCCGCTGGCTCGAGGAGCACCGCCACAACTCCCCCGCCAGCGTCCACGGCGCCCTCTCCACCCTGCGCATGTTCTACCGACTCCTCGCCCTCGACGGAGTCCTCCCCCACTCCCCGGCCGAGCACATCCGGATGCCCAAGGTGTTCACCGACGAGGTCAAGATCGTCGGCCTCAACCGCCTCGAGCTCGGCTCGTTCATCGCCACCGCTCGCACCATGAGCCCCGACCACTCCGCCCTCGCCGTGCTCCTCGGGCTGCTGGGCCTGCGGGTGTCCGAGGCCTGCTCGGTCCAGGTCGGCGACTTCTCCGACTACGAACGCGACCACCGGGTGCTCCGGGTGATCGGGAAGGGCAAGAAGCCGGCCACGATCCCGCTGCCGCCGCCGGTGTTCCGCGAGCTCGACCGCTGCGCCGAGGGCCGCACCGGGCCGCTGCTGTACTGCCTCGACGGCGTCACCCCGCTGAACCGCAACGCCGCCGCGAGGATGGTCAAGACGATCGCGAAGAAGGCCGGGATCAAGAAGACCCTGTCCCCGCACTCGCTGCGGCACTCGTTCGTGACGAACGCCCTGGACGCCGGCGTGCCGCTCCGCGACGTCCAGATCGCCGCCCGCCACTCCGACCCGCGGGTCACCGCCCGGTACGACCGGGCCCGCGGAAACCTTGATCGACATGCCGTACATACGGTCGCTGCCTACATCGCCGGCGCGGCCTGAGAACGGTCGATCGTCAGGAGCGACCCTGCTGGACCCGCCGCGGCTGCCAGTACGCGCGGCGGGTCCGGACCCGCAGCCACGCCTCGAGCCAGCCGACGTGCTCACGTCGGCGGGTCCGGGCGACCTCGAGGAGCGTCATGCGCAGGCCCCGATCACCCAGACGTCGTCGGCGGCGTTATCGTTGTGGGTGCGCTCCCAAGCCTGGTCAAAGTCCATCTTCGTCACTTCCCCCGTGAGTCGGACAACTACGACGCTAGACGGCACATCGCCGACGGGCAACACCCGGCCGCAGCCCGGGTACGCAGCGGCGTCGCCGGTGGACCAGGCCGGGGTGTTGGCCGGCTTCTGCGGGCTGGCCTGTCCGACGTAGCCGGCGAGGGGCGCGTCGTGCGTCATGCCGGTGATCGCGACGGAGCCGAGTACGGCGACGGTGAGCAGGGTGGTCGGGACGCCCCCGAGGGCTTCTCTTGTCACTCGACAAGCGTCCGCCCGCAGTCAGGGTGTTGTCAAACGACAAGGGGATAATGGGGTCCATGGTCCCGGTCCCAGCCCTCGTCGGCACACACGAGATCGCCGCCATGCTCGGGGTCAGCCGCCAGCGCGTCCTCCAGCTCGCCGCCACCGACGGTTTCCCCGCCCCCGTCGCGCGGCTCAAGGCCGGCAACATCTGGGTGAAGGCGGACATCGAAGAGTGGGCCGAGACCCGACGCAGGCCCAGCCGATGACGCACGAGGGGCCGATGACCCCGACGACCCGCCTCGGCACCGACATCGAGGTCCACGTCGACGACAGCTGGTGGCCCGGCACCCTCGAGCACTGGCGCCAACGCGACGACCGCTGGGAAGGCTGGGTCCGCTACTCCACCGGCATCGGCCAGACCCGCATCGGCTGGTTCGACCAGGAGCACATCAGGCCGACGGACTGAAGTCGAGGAAGTCGATGCGATGCCACCACTCTTGGTACTCACCATCGTCACGCAGGTAGAAGAAGCCGTGCCTGTCGACCATGGCCTGGCTGGCGGCGTTGCTCCGGTGCACCAGGCCCCACACGACCGCGTGATCGAGGTCCGCGGCCGCCGCGCGTTCTGCGATCGAGCTCAGTGTCTCCTCCATGAGCTCGTCGCCGAGGCGAAGCCCCCGTCCCCTGCACCTGAGTGCCACTGCGCCGGCGAGCATCTTGACCAGGCCGGGACCGTCGTGCTCGTACCACCAGCTCACCGCAGCGATGCCTTCTGAGTCACGGCCCACCAACAGCACGTCGCCCGTAGGCATCGGAGGGATGAGGGAGCGGATGCCGCTCTGCACCTCTCGCTCCCAGGTCGCTCCGAGAGCGGCACGGTGCTTCGGTTTCCAGGCTCGCGGTGGTGGTTCGGAACAGACGAAGGTGTTGAGCTCTTGCCTGTCTTCTCGTCGCCCTTCAGCCCATCGGAGGGCGGGGCTCACCGGCGCACGTGGCGGTGATGCGATCCAGCGAGCTTCTCCGAGACCGTCTCGGCACGCGCCTGGAAGTCGGGAGTGAGCGCGGGCCGCGCACCAACGTGGGCGCGGAAGCGGACGAGCGACTCAAGCCGCTCGGAGTCCGTGAGGCCATCGTTACCGACGGGTGCAGCTGGCGTAGCAGACCCGATCGGTCGGGCGTTCCGGCGGTGTCGCCACAGGCGCCTCATCGTGTCCATGCTCTCTCCCCCGTCCGCAGCCGTCTGTCGTTGAGTGGCGTCGTACGGCCTTGCAGGGCCTCGTACGACCTTCTCTGACTTCGATAGTAGGGGAGGTTTGCCCAAAGCA
>NZ_BAAGUV010000093.1:0-1211 GCF_054781215.1 Nocardioides pakistanensis
CACCGGTGTGGACGTCGTAGGGCCGGTTCCAGGACAGGAACTCGTGGGGCCGGACCTTGTTGTACTCGATCCGGTAGGCCTCGGCGAGGGCCTGCAGCTCGATGCCGTCGGCGATCTCGTCGAGGAACAGCTTCTCGTACTTCAGCGTGCCGAATCCGCGCTCGCGTGACCCGTTCTGCCCCGGCGACCTCACCCGGGTGCGGACGTGGTGCAGGTCGGGGCGGTCGATGAACCTGGCGAACCGGTCGGACCGGAACGGGCCGCCGTTGTCGGTCACGATCGTGACCTTCCGCCCGACCAGCTCCCCGGTCGCTGGGTCGGCCATCGATTCCAGCAGCGTGCGGCCGAGCAGTGACTCGGCCTCGACGATGGCCAGCTCGATCGCCGCGATCGCGTCGTGCTGGTTCGCGGTCGGGCTGATGTGCCAGCCCAGCTCGTACTTCGACCAGTAGTCGCGACACGCCGCGATGCGCCACGTCCCGCCCCGGGTGGTCTCGATCTCGGTGAAGTCCAGCTGCCACACGTGGTTGGGTGCCGTGGGCGGGTCGGCGAACGCAGCCTTCCTCGCCTGCGCCAGCTGACGGCGCTCGGCCTGGTAGCGCGGGGAGAGGATCAGCCCTTCCTCGCGCAGGATCCGCAGCACCGTCGACTGCGACACCACACGGCCGTCGTGGCGCACCATCGCCCAGATCTTGCGGTGGCCCCAGGCTGGATGCTCCAGCGCGTGCTTGAGGACGAGCTCGCGCACCGGCGTCCGTGCTGGCTGGGGCCACGGCCCCTTCGTGGGCTGCTCCCGGCGGGCGCGGGCCTGCCAGCGTCGCCAGGTCCGTTCCGGGATGCCGAACTTCTCGCACCACCTCGTGGTCGGCATCCCGGCCTCGGCGCGGATCACCTCGAGGTCTTCGAAGGGCCCAGTCGGCCCTCCGCACTCTTCTTCCAGACCCGTATCTCGATCGCGGCCTCGCCCAGCGCCTGGGTCAGGTCAGCGACCTCGGCCTCGAGCTGCTGCTCTCTGGTCGTCGGGCCCGACTTCCCCGCGATCAGCCCCTGCTTCCCGGCCTCGAGGAACTCCGCCTTCCACCGGCCGATCGACTGCTCGGAGATCTTCTCCCGCCGTGCGGCCTCGGCGATCGTGACCTCGCCAGCCAGCACGCTCAACACGATCCGCAGCTTCTTCTCCGCCGGGATCACAGGTGGTCTACCCATCGTGC
>NZ_BAAGUV010000094.1:0-9296 GCF_054781215.1 Nocardioides pakistanensis
CGAAGAGGTCCCCAAGAACGACGACGGCACCTTCCGCCCCACCAGCCTGATGGAGAAGGTCTCCCGCTTCATCGAAGAGAACGACCAGTGCACCTTCACCGACCTCAAGGACGCAATCACTGCCAAGGACAAGTGGCTCCGCGACGCCATCCAGGTCCTGGTCACTGAAGGGTTCGTCGCCCGCATCGACGGCGCCCGTCGAGCCAAGCTCCACCACTCCATCGCTCCCTACCGAGAGACCGAGGACGACCATGTTTCCTGACCCCAACGAGTGTGTCCCCGAGTGTGTCCCGAGTGTGTCCCAGAAGGCCCCACGGGCAAGCGCGAGCGAGTGTGTCAGTGAGTCCCCCCGAGTCACCCCTTTAGGGGGACTCAGGGACACACTCAGCGAGCCCGTCACGAGTCAGTCCCACGAGTGTGTCCCACACCCCGCCGACACAGGCCACACCACATGGCTCCTCACCCCCCGATGCCGACCCGCCTGGACCGCCGCCCTCCACCTCCTCGACGACAACCAATGGCACCCCACCAGCGAGGTCACCGCGGCCATGCGCGCAGCCGCCAACCTCGCACCCAGCACTATCACCAACCACCTCCGTGCCGCCGGCCGCCGACGCTGGATCCAACAGCGACGCGGACGAGTCCGACTCCGAGACCGCGTCCTCCTCGAGCAGGCCCTCGACACTCAGGCCGGTGCCCGATGACCGGGCCGATGTGTGACGACGACCCGATGCGTCAGTCCGGCGCGACGTGGTGCGACGACCACGAGCGGTGGGAGTGCTCGAAGAACACCAAGCGCGGCTCCGTCCGCTGCCATGGTGTCGCCCTCCGCGGCCTCGACCGGTGCCGGTTGCACCGCGGGATCGCCCGCGACATCGCGCGTGCTCAGGGGGAGGCGAACCTGCTCGCCTGGTCCTCGGCCGCCGGCAAGGACGCCGCCCCGCTCGATCCCGGTGCGACGGTGATGGATCAGCTGCGGGTCGCGGTGATGCGCGCCGACCTGTACGGGGAGCTGCTGCGGGTCCAGGTCGTCGATGAGGACTACACCGGCCTGGTCGGCCCGACGTTCGCCGCTGGCCGCGACGGTGCGCGGGTGGAGACCGGTGAGCAGGTCCGTGGTCTGGCTCGGTTGGAGGCGGAGTGGCGGGATCGGGTGGTGCGGTTCGCGAAGGCGGCGCACGACATGGGGATCGCTGAGCGGCATGTCGAGCTCGAGCAGCAGAAGGCGCAGCTGGTGGTGCAGGCGTTCCTGGCCGCGCTCGGTGCGATCAACCCGGTGCCAGCGGATCGTGATCTGGCGTTGCGGACGTTCCTGCAGGGGCTCGGTAGGGGGCCGGAGACGGTGGCCGGGGAGGTGACGGCGTGATCGGTCCGGTCGTGGACACCCCGCATCCGTACACCACCGTCTACACCGACGGCTCCTCGACCGGCAAGGTCGGCCCCGGTGGCTGGGCGTGGGCCATCGACGGTGGCCCCGAGGCCTCCGGTGGTGCGCTCGACACCACGAACCAGCGGATGGAGCTGCAGGCCGCGCACGAGGCGGTCCGGGCGCTGCCCGGGCTGCTGCTGGTGGTCTCCGACAGCCAGTACGTGGTGCGCTGCTTCACCGACTCCTGGCACGTGGGCTGGGGTCGACGTGGGTGGCGGAAGGTCGCGAACGTCGACCTGTGGCAGCCGTTCGTCGCCGACGTGCTCGACCGTTGCGGTGAGGTTCGGTTCGCGTGGGTCAAGGGCCACTCCGGGAACCCGATGAACGACCACGTCGACGCGCTGGCCAAGGCTGCGCGGCTGGCGATCACCCCGGCGGTGAGCGCATGACGCCACACACGCAGACGATTCTCGCCGACCGCGAGGACGGGCACTCCGCCGCGGGCATCCCCGGCAACTGCCTGCAGACCGTGGTCGCCTCGATGCTCGACCTCGACGTCGAGCAGGTGCCGCACTTCGCGACCTACGTCGACTGGTTCGCCGCGATGCGCCGCTGGGCCCGGGAGCGGGACGGGGACTTCACGTACTTCGAGTTCCCCGTGCCCGAGGAGTACGCCGCCGCGTGGGACCAGGTCGTCGCGTGGGGTCGTGAGCACCAGGCGCACGTGCTGCTGTCCGGGCCGTCGCCGCGGGGCCCGTTCTGGCACGTCGTCGTCGGAAACGTCGACCTCGAGACCGTGCACGACCCACACCCGTCGCGCGCCGGCCTGCTCGAGGTCCGCGACGTCATCGTCTACTGCCAGCCCTACGCGCCCGCGCCGATCACTCTGGAGTTGACCGCATGAGCAACCGACGCAAGATCCGCAACCCGCACCTGTCCCTGGCCGCTGGTGACCCGGCTCCGCCGTTCGAGCCGCGGTACAACGGCTACAAGTGCGACACCTGCCACGGTGCGTGGCTCACCGTCGACCTAGACGATGGCGTCACGCCGATGTTCTCCCCGTGCTTCCGGACCGAGGGCTGCGACGGCCAAGCCGTGTCGATGGGCTACCCGCCTGGTCCTCCGCCGGCCGGTCTGGTGCTGCTGATCGAGTGGTTCAAGCCGACGACCACCCGAGGGCTTGACCCGGTGCTGGCCGATCACGTGCGCCGCGGTGGTCTTCTCCGGCGGGCGGCCGCGGGTGCCCCGGCCTGGGTCAAGGCGATGGCGCAGTCGTGAGGGTCGCTCGCTGTCCCCGCTGTCACCGCTACCGGGTCGTGGTCGGGATCAAGCGCCCGCGGTTGCGGCAGCACCACGCCCAGTCGCGGCTCGGCGCGCCGCTGTGCCCCGGCTCCGGCCTACCCGTCCCCACGATCGACCTCCACGACCTCCAGGAGCTCGCACGATGACAACCCCACCCCTCGACACCACCGACTACGTCCGCGAACTCACCGAACGCCACACCAACCGCGCCCACTACACCCTCCGCAAAGGCGACACCTGGTACGGCCAAGACCACCTCACCACCGTCCCACCCCTCCTCGAACAGCTCTGGCACGCCGACACCCCCTCACCCACCGCCGAAGACGGCCCCCGCCCCGGCTACGGCTCCAAACCCACCGCCCGTCTCGAAGCCCTCGACGTCGCCGTCCGCATCGACCTCGAAGCATCCCGCTGGGTCCGCGAGCTCGGCGAAGACGACCCCGGCGACACCATCCGCTGCGTCCGCCTCCTCCACTCGCTGCTGCCCTCCGCGCACGAGGTCACCCGCCGCGCCGCCGGCAAGGACATCCGCCGCTGGTGGACCCAGGCCCGTGTCGCTACCGGCTGGGACTCCCCGGCCTGGCGACCGGACAACACCTGCCCGATGTGCGGCACCCGCGGCACCTTGCGCGTCAACCTCGCCTCCCAGGGTGGGTTCTGCGTGGAGTGCCGGGAGACGTGGGACGAGTCGAACATCGGGTTGCTGGCCGACCACATCCGCGGCGAGTCCGAGGCCGAACGGTCACCGCGGCGGGGGCGAGTAGCGTGCTACTGCCCGATCACGGTCATGCCGAACGGGCAGGTCGCGCGGCCGGTGATCACCGGGTTGCGGCTGTGCCCCGTGTGCGGGTCGGCGCGGTGCGTGCACGCCCTGGAGCAGCCCGACACGCGGGAGCAGCAGCGCGGTGCTTGACTCAACCGCCACAGACGTCGCATCCTTCACTTGGCGGGTGAAGTGTCTCCAGACACCGAACCCGTCTCGTGCGTCCGGGCCCGGAGCGAGGTGACCTCGTGACCGCCGACGGCCTGTGGCTCGACATGATCGAGACCGCCCTCGCCCCGGAACTCCGCCACCGCCCCTGGTCAACGCCAGGCGAGATGGCCCAGGCACTCGACCGCGGTGTCCGCCAGACCCCCGCCCTCGAGCTCATCGACCAGACCCTCGCCCGAGTCGCCTCCGGCGAGGTCGAGCGACAGATGATCTCCATGCCCCCACAGGAGGGCAAGAGCCAACGCACCTCCGTGTGGTTCCCCCTGTGGCTGCTGCACCGCAACCCCAACCTCCGCATCGCCGTCGTCTCCAACGGCTTCGAGCTCGCCCAGACCTTCGGCGAGCAGATCCGCGACCACCTCAAAGCCCACCCCGACCTCGGCCTCACCCTCTCGACGTCGACGGCGAAGAAGCACGAGTTCAAGCTTCTCGGCTACCAGGGCGGCGTGATCTGCGTCGGCATCGAAGGCTCGTTGACCGGCCGGCCCGTCGATGTGCTGATCATCGACGACCCGTACAAGGACGAGAAGCAGGCCGACTCCAAGGCATGGCGGCAGACCGTGCAGAGGTTTTGGGAGTCCGTGGCCTTGACTCGCCTTGCGCCCGGTGCGCCGGTCGTGATCGTGCAGACCAGGTGGCGGCGCGACGACCTGTCCGGGTGGCTGCAGGCCGAGCACCCCGACGAGTGGGAAGTGCTCAACATCGCAGCCCAGGCTGTCGACCCGTTCTCGCTGCCCGAGACTGACCCGGAGTACGGCAAGCCCGACCCGCTCGGTCGAGAGCCCGGTGAGTTCATGGAATCAGCTCGAGGCCGCACCGTGCGGGACTGGTTGAAGAAGATCCGCGAGGTCGGGTCCCGGGTCTGGAACGCGATGTACCAGGGTCGTCCCTCCCCCGTCGAGGGCGGGATCCTCAAGCGGGCGTGGTGGCAGCGGTACGACCAGGCGCCTTGGGTTGAGCACCCGGACGGTCACCGCACGGTCCTCGGGTTCGACGACGTCCTCATGTCGTGGGACATGGCGTTCAAGGACACCGACTCCTCCGACTACGTCGTCGGCCAGGTGTGGGGTCGCCGCGGCACCGACGCCTACCTGCTTGAGCAGGTCCGGGGCCGGTGGGACTTCGTGGAGACCTGCAACCAGTTCGAGCAGCTCGCGGCGCGATGGCCGCAGGCGGTGCTGAAGCTGGTCGAGGACAAGGCGAACGGGCCCGCGGTGATCGCGTCGCTGAAGCAGCGTGTGGCGGGGATCGTGCCGGAGGAACCGCAGGGCAGCAAGGAGGCCCGGGCGCGAGCAGTGTCGCCGCTGGTGGAGGCCAAGAATGTGTGGCTCCCGGCGCCGGCGTTGGCGCCGTGGGTGGGTGGCCTGATCGAGGAGTGCGCGGGCTTCCCCACGGCCACGAACGACGACCAGGTCGACGCCCTGTCGCAGGCGCTGAACCGGCTGATCCTGCAGCCGCTGCTGGCCGGGGAGGACCTGCTGACTGAGGACGACCTCGACGAAGAGCTTGAGGACTTCCAGATCACCCCCTACTAGCGCGGCCCACTCACCGTGGTGTTTCCTCCATGCGCCTGATTCGGAACACGCAGCCACGCCGCTGCCTCAGCCAAGTCGCGAGCAGCTGCGGCGTAGTCGGCGATCACCCGGCTGCTGACCTGTCCCGTGGTGTCCGCGGTGCGCTTGGCGACCTCATCGATCGCCGTGAGCAAGGACTCGAGTACCTGTGTCATCTCCATGCCCAGCACCGTAGGACAGACCACCGACAGGATGGGAGGGGCGATCATGACAGTTAGCGAGTGGCCCACCGCCCCCTCCGCGCAGGTCGTCGACCTCACCGCCCGTCTCTCCGAAGCCGAGGCGATGAACGAGGTCCTCGAGGAGTCCCTCGCTGACCTCGAGCTCGCCGCCGAGGACCGCGGCTGGCAGCGGCTCTCCGCCGACCTCGACCGCGACTTCTCTCGGGCCGGCCTGCAGCGCATCGCCACGAACTGCCGGATCATGGCCATCGCGTCCCCCATGGTCAAGCGGGCACTGAACCTGCGCATCGGCTATATCTGGGGCCAGGGCGTCACTCTCACCGGCCGCGACGAGGACGTCAACGAGGTCGTCCAGGCGTGGTGGGACGACGAGTCGAACCAGGCCGCGCTTACGAGCTCGCAGGCGCAGGAGGAGCTGGAGCGGGCACTCGGCACTGACGGGAATGTGTTCCTCGCCTGCTTCACCGCTCCCAGGACCGGCCGGGTGCAGGTCCGCAGTACGCCGTTCGACGAGATCCAGGACATCATCAGCAACCCCGAGGACCGCGACGACCCGTGGTTCTACGTCCGCCAGTACACGACCACGGTCGTGGAGCCGGGCTACAGCGGGCAGACGCGCACCCGCACGGAGACCCGGCGGGTGCTGCACCCGGATCTGCGGTACCGGCCTCGGATGCGACCCAGGTCGATCAACGGGATCCCCGTCCAGTGGGATGCACCGATCCTGCACGTGTCGGTGAACCGGCTCGACGGGTGGAAGTTCGGGATCGGTGACGCCTATGCGGCGTTGCCGTGGGCGCGGGCCTACGACGGGTTCCTCACCGACTGGGCGAAGCTGGTGAAGGCGCTGTCGCGGTTCGCGTGGCGGCTGACCGGCGACAAGTCGAGCCGGGCCCGGAAGGCCGCCAGCGCGGTCCGGGCCGCCCAGCCGGTCGACGGTGCCGCGGCGCCGGTCGGTGGTGTCGCCGCCGGTGGCCCGGGCGTGCACCTCGAGGCGATCCCGAAGTCCGGCGCCACCATCGACTCCGAGTCCGGCAAGCCGCTCGCGTCGCTGGTCGCCGCCGGCATGGGTGTGCCGGTCACGATGCTGCTCGCCGACCCGGGACAGACCGGGGCCCGGGCAGTGGCCGAGACGCTCGATGACCCGCTGATCCTCGAGATGGGGATGCGGCGGCAGCTGTGGGCCAGCGTGCTGCGTCGGCTGACGTCCTACGTGGTCGATCAGGCGGTGAAGGCGCCGGCCGGGCCGTTGCGCGGCATCGTGGGTCGTGACGAGTACGACCGTGAGGTGATCACGCTCGCCGGTGACGTCGAGCGGACCGTGGACGTGGACTGGCCGCCGTTGGACGACCTGGACCCGAAGTCGCTGGTGGAGGCAATCGAGCGGGCCGACGCGGTCGGTGCACCGAAGGCGGTGTTGATCCGGCTGCTGCTGCAGGCGTTGCGGGTCAAGGACGTCGACGAGATCCTCCAGCCGTTCCTCGACGACGAGGGCCGTTGGGTCGACCCCGACGCGACCGCGGGGCAGGCCGCGGTGGATGCGTTCCGCCGCGGGCAGGACCCGGCCGAGGCGCTGCGATGACCGGCCAGCGCACGCGCCGGTTCGAGCTGCATCGCGACGTCGATGTCTCCGGCATCTCCGGGACCGGTGTCGTCGCCGACGGCGTCCTGTTCCCCGACGGGCACGTCGCCACCCGGTGGCGGTCCCTCGTTGCGCAGACCTGCGCGTGGGACTCGATTACGGACGTCGAGCACGTGCACGGCCATGGCGGCGCCACCCGGATCGTGTGGATCGACTGACCATGGCCGCGGTCCGCACCGTCCCGATCGTCTACCGCATCCTCGAAGTCCTCGACGTCGACCACGGCCACTGGTGTCACCACTGCCTGCTGCCGTCGGCCGCGGTCATCACCCTCGCCTCCCAGGCCACCATCGCCGGCGTCGACGGCCCGTTGAAGCTCACCCGCGGCGTCCGCTGCCTCGAACGACACGGGTGGCTGGAGAGCCTGTGACGGGCTGTCGCTGCGGCGACGACCGCTACCACTGCCGCTACGGCTACCACCACGTCGTCCCCCAGCTGGCCGTCGACTGCAGCGGCCGCAGCCACAACCACCACGGCGACGCCGGCGAGGAGTGAGCCCGATGGCCATCACCCGCCGCACCCTTCGCCTCGAGCAGGAACTCCGCGACGAGCTCGCCACGGTCACCGACGCCCAAGCCCGACACCTGGTCCGCGCCTGGGCAACCGCCTGGGACGAAGTCGCCCCCGACCTCACCGCCGTCCTCCTCGACATGCTCGTGGCCGGCGACCGGGTCACCCGCACCCAACTGCTCCGCTCGACCCGGCTGCGGAAGGCGCTCGCGGTCATCGCCGACCACCTCGACACCCTCGCCACCGATGCTGGGGTACGAATCACCAGCGACCTCCAGGCCGTGATCGACGCCGCCGGCGGCGCACAGGCCAGCGTGATCGACTCCCAGCTCCCCCCGAACGCGCCGGAGCTCGTCGACCTGGACGCCTGGTCGAAGGTCGACGAGCGGCAGATCACCGCGATCGTGGAACGCTCCACCGAGCAGATCACCGCGCGCACCAAGCCCCTGTCGGCCGAGGCCTACGACGCGGTCCGTCGTGAGCTGATCCGCGGCGTCACCTCCGGGTCGAACCCACGGGAGACCGCCCGCCGGATCGTGGCCCGCGCCGAGGGTGGCTTCAACGGCGGCCTCACCCGCGCCCTGGTGATCTCCCGCACCGAGACCCTCGACGCGCACCGTGCCGCCGCCGCGGTCGGCCAGGCCCAGCACACCGACGTGCTCGCCGGCTGGGTGTGGACCGCGGCACTGTCCGCACGGACCTGCCCGGCGTGCTTCGCCCAGCACGGCACCACCCACCCGCTGACCGAACCGGGGCCGCTGGGCCACCAGCAGTGCCGCTGCTCCCGGGTGCCGGTCACCCGCTCCTGGGCCGACCTCGGGTTCCCTGAGCTGGAGGAGCCGGAGTCGCTGCTGCCCGACGCCGAGGCGTACTTCGATGGGCTACCGGCCGCGGACCAGAAGACGATCCTCGGCACCAGACGGTACGACGCCTGGGTGGCCGGCGAGTTCCCGATGAGCTCCTGGGCCGTACGACGCACCACCCCTGGGTGGCGGGACTCCTACGTGGTTGCCCCCGCCCCGGTTCAGAGCGGTGGCCGGCGGGCCGCCTGAGACGGCTCGTAGGACACCGCACCGCACCGCTCGCACGTGGACACCATCTCCGCGCCGCGCAGCGTCAGGTGCAGCTCGGCCAGACCCCAGACGTGCTCGACACAGTCCGCGTCGTCGTCCATTCCCACACGCGAACGCTAACCCGTCCCAGACCCGGAGGTCACCGTCATGTCGAAGAAGCTCCTCGAGCAGGTGAACCTGACCGAGGCCGCCACGAGCAGCGACACCTCCTCCGGTGTGCTCGAGGTCGAGTTCATCACCCCCGGCTGGGGGTCCTCGGGGTACTACTCCCGGCAGGTCCTCGAAGCCGCCGCGCCCCTGTTCACGCCCGGCCTGCAGATGTTCATGGACCACCCCTCGGCCAGCGAGAACACGGACCGGCCGGAGCGATCTGTGCGTGACATCGGCGCGATCCTGCTCGAGGCCGGCCACGTCGACAAGAGCACCGGCGGGATCCGCGGGAAGGTCAAGGTCGTCGCCCCGTACCGCGAGCTCCTGACCGACGAGGACTTCGTCACCAACATCGGGGTGTCCATCCGCGGGTCGGCCACCGACATCACCGTCGGGGAGGCAGAGGGACGCACCGGCCCGATCATCGAGGGCCTGGCCGACATCCAGTCCGTGGACTTCGTAACGCGTGCCGGCCGGGGCGGGAAGGTCCTCGGCGTGCTCGA
>NZ_BAAGUV010000095.1:0-1328 GCF_054781215.1 Nocardioides pakistanensis
GCAAGATCGAAGCCCATAACAGTTCTGATCAGGGTCGGCGTTGGCGCGCCGGCTCGGGAAGGTGCACCCATGCTCAAGGTAGTCCAGGAGGAGAACGAGTCCAACGAGTCGGCCGGTGGGTCGCTGCTCGATGAGATCGTCCGTGACGGCGCCCGGGCGATGCTGGCTGCGGCGTTGCAGGCCGAAGTCGCTGCCTATGTCGAGTCGTTCGCCGACGAGTTCGACGAGAAGGGTCGGCGACTGGTGGTCCGCAACGGTCACCACCAGCCGCGGGAGGTGACCACCGCGGCGGGCGCGATCCCGGTCCGGGCGCCGCGGGTCAACGACAAGCGGATCGACCCGGTGACCGGGAAGCGTCAGCGGTTCGCCTCGGCGATCCTGCCCGCCTGGGCCAGGAAGAGCCCCAGGGTGGCCGAGGTGCTGCCACTGCTGTACCTGCACGGCCTCTCGAGCGGCGACTTCGCACCGGCGCTGACCCAGTTCCTCGGCACCGGCCACGGTCTCTCGCCGGCCACCATCACGCGGTTGACCAAGGACTGGCAAGACGAGGCGGCCGCGTTCAACAGGCGGTCCCTGGCCGAGATCGACTACGTCTACGTGTGGGTCGACGGGATCCACCTCAAGGTCCGACTCGAGCAGGACAAGGTGTGCCTGTTGGTGATGATCGGCGTGCGTGCCGACGGCACCAAGGAGCTGATCGCGCTCGATGACGGACACCGCGAGTCCACCGAGTCCTGGGCCGACCTCCTCCGCTCGGCCAAGCGCCGCGGGATGCGGGCACCGGTCCTCGCGGTCGGTGACGGGGCGCTGGGGTTCTGGGCCGCGGTACGGCAGGTGTTCCCCGAAACCCGCGAACAGCGGTGCTGGTTCCACAAGATCGCCAACGTCCTCAACTGCCTGCCCAAGTCGGCTCAGCCGGGCGCGAAGGCCGCACTCGCGGAGATCTGGAACGCCGAGGACAAGGAGCACGCCGAGGCAGGTGCGCGTGCGTTCGCCGCTGAATACGGGGCCAAGTGGCCCAAGGCCGCCGCGAAGATCACCGACGACCTCGATGTGCTGCTGGAGTTCTACGACTACCCCGCCGAGCACTGGGTCCACCTGCGCACCACCAACCCGATCGAGTCGACCTTCGCGACCGTGCGGCTGCGGCAGCGGGTCACCAAGGGCCCCGGCTCGCGGGCAGCCGGGATCGCGATGGCCTTCAAGCTCATCGAGTCCGCCCAGGCCAGGTGGCGAGCGGTCAACGCACCTCACCTCGTCGCGCTCGTCCGTGCCGGAGCGACCTTCAACAAGGGCGTCCTGGTCGAACGAGACGACGACCAACCGAG
>NZ_BAAGUV010000096.1:0-874 GCF_054781215.1 Nocardioides pakistanensis
TCGGTGTCCACGGCCTGCTGGAGCAGCCGGTAGAAGAGCATGCCGCGAGCCTTGGACTTGCGCCGGTTGAACCGGAAGGTGAACTCGTCGAGGTAGTAGGGCAGGTGTCGGGCGGTGAGCCGGTAGTGGAGGGTGCCGGCGGTCCAGCGCTTGAGGAGTGAGGAGACCAGGTGGGGGCCGGGCATCACGGTGTCGCGGTCCTGGACCGTGTAGGACTTCGTGGCCTCGTGGATGTAGCCGTGGTCGGCGAACCGGCGGAACATGCGTGCGCCGTCGGTGCGGATGGTCGACCCGGGTTCGATGACTTCGCGACCGAACTCGACGATGTCGAGCTTGCCGGGCGCGTCGGCCAGTTCGAGGCGCACTCGGCCCAGGCGCCCGTGGTCGTCGCGCTCGACGGCGATGGTGATCGGGACCTTGTCGCTGGAGCCTCCTTGTTTGCCGGTGCTGCGGCCGCCGAGGAAGCTCTGGTCGAGCTCGACGGTGCCGCTCAACATCTCCCGGTCCGGGCGGACCATGGCGCGTCGCATCTTGTGCAGCCACGCCCAGGCAGTCTCATACGACCCGAACCCGAGTGCCTGCTGCAGGCCGGCGGCGGACACCCCGTTCTTCTGCGAGGTCACGAACCACACCGCGGCGAACCACGTCGACAGCGGGGTGTGAGAACGGTGGAAGATCGTGCCCGCGGTGACCGAGGTCTTCACCGAGCAGTCCGCGCACATCCACAGGCCTTTGCCGGTCCGCCACGCCTTCCCACCGCCACAGCGCGGACACGAGAAGCCGTCCGGCCAGCGCAGACCGGCGAGGTAGTCGATGCATGCGGCGTCGTCGGGGAACCACTGCTTGAACTCCTGGAACGTGCGCGGGTAGTCCA
>NZ_BAAGUV010000097.1:0-1506 GCF_054781215.1 Nocardioides pakistanensis
GGGCATGGCTGGCCCGCCGGTCGGCGCCGGCTCTTCCACTTGAGGTCCTCGGGTCGTGCCGTCGCCGGCTGGTTGGTCAGGTCGTGACTGGGCTTGGTGGGTCGGTCGCGGTCGACCACAGCACCTCCCATGCGGGCGCCCAGGGCCAGTGGGTTGGCAGGTGCAGCACGAGCCGGCGACCGGTGGTGGCGATGCGGGCGGGGATGTTGATGATCCGGGTGCGCAGGGTCGCCCATCGGGCGGTGTGCATCGCGGCCGCGGCTGCGGTGGCGCGGGCGAGGTTGAAGGCGATCACCGCGCAGGCGACCCAGGCTGCGTTGGCGGTGTACTTCCCGCTGGGCAGATGCGCGAGTGGCCCGTCCTTGAGCTCGGCGATGACCTGCTCGACGATCGCGTGATCACGGTGCCGCTGATCGGCCTCCACCATGCCCAGGGTGCTGTTGGTGATGAAGGCGTGGTGGCGGTAGGTGGCGAACAACTCGCCTTGCTCGCTGCCATCGGATGCCAACCGCTGGAGTCGCTTGACCCTGCGCACGATCAATCGACACGACACGTGCTCTGCCTTGCGGCGGCCGGTGAACGCGGTGAACGCGACCTCGGCGACCTCCGCATCCGAGATCCACCGCTGTTCGGCCTCGTCGAAGACCGCGTTGGGGTAGGAGATCGACGTCCAGGCGTCCGCGTCGATGCTGGTGATCGCGGCGGTCACGGTCTTGGTCATCCGGGCGGTGACCGAGAACCACGCCTGGTGCCGGATCGCGGTCCCGACGAACGCCCACCCGTAGTAGGCCGAGTCCGCCCGGCACATGATCTGTCCGGTTACACCGGCCGCGCGTGCGGTCGTGATCGTCTGAGCGAGCAGCCTGCCGGCCCCGGTGGCCGAGGCCGTGTTGCCCTTGCGCAGCCGGGCACGGGCGATCACCGGTGCCGCGATCGGAGTCGAGATCGTGGCGAGCTGGATGTTGAGGCCGCGGACCTTGCTGTAACCGAACGCAGCACCTTGCTTGGCGTAGCCGTGGACCTCCCGAACGGTGTCGTCGACGTCGAGGAAAGCGATCCCCTCGCCATCGGCCCCGGCGAGCAGCCCGGGCACCCGGTCGGTGAGCCCGGCCAGCAGCCCGGCGCTGACCTTGTCGAGTTGCTGGACATGGCCGTGGGTAAACGAACGCAGGAACGTGCCCAGCGTCGAAGGCGCCCGAATACCGTCGAACAACCTGTCCATGCCGCCGTGACGCAGCACGTCCAGGTCGTCGATGGAGTCCGCGCCGGCAAGCATCCCGCCCACCACGCTCGCCGTCTTCACCCCCGCGTTGGGCGAGGGCACCGTCACCCCCTCGAGCAGGTCATGCAGACCGGCGGACTCCGCCAACCGCAGCGCCGGCACCAGACCCGCAGCCGACACCAGATTCGGATCATCGAAAACAGGCCGAAGCCTGTGAGAGGCTTTCACTTACGAGGTGCCCTTCTTGAGCGGTTCGGTGTGGACGTCGCAATCGACATCTTCCC
>NZ_BAAGUV010000098.1:0-14730 GCF_054781215.1 Nocardioides pakistanensis
GCCGACCGGTCACGACCTCCACCCGATCGACCAGCGACCGCAGCAACTCCCGGCGATGCTCCACCGGCGCCGTCCACCAGTCCTCGAGCAACCCACGCGCCACCGCGGCCGGATCCGACACCGCAGCACGCTCCGCACGCTGCGCCTCTTCCAACGCCCCCACCAGGCCAGCACGCCGCTCCCCCAGCTCACCCAGGGCAGCATCGAACACGCTCGCCGGCAGCTGCGGCGACTCCGCCCGCTGCACCACCAACCGCTGCAACGCCTCATCCACACGCGCCACCTCACGCGCCAGCCGCTCCGCCTCCGACCGCAGCGTCACCTTCCGCGCGTCTGCCACCGACGTCGCCCCGGCGACCGCCTCCACTTCGTCGGCAACCTCCCGCAGCCAGGCGAGCACCTCGCCCTCAACGAACGACGCCATCACGTACCCACCCGTGCACGCCTCGGGGCCCTGCTCCTTCCCGGTCCGGCACCGGTACTTCGGCTCATGCCGTGCGCCGTACTGCCCCGCGACCATCGCGCCACCGCAGCGGCCGCACCTCACCAGACCAGACAGCAGGTACTGCGACCGCTCCACCCGCGCCGGCCGAGCGCGCCGCGACTGTCGGGCATCCAGGTAGGCCTGCCACAGGGCGTCGTCGATCAACGGCTCGTGCACCCCGGCCACGAGCTCGCCGAGGTGAGCGAACCGGCCAGACGCGAACCCGCTGTCGAGGACCCGGCGCAGCGACCGGTCCGACCACAGGCCGTCGTCGAGGGTCCGGTGACCGTGGGCATTCATCCAGCGCACCAGCTGGTAGATCGACTCCCCGGCGACGTACCTGCGGTAGAGCTCGGCCAGCACCGGCCCGGTCACCGGGTCGGGCACGTGCAGCTGCTGGCCGCGGTCGTAGCGGTACCCGTACTTCTCCCGGCCGGTGGCCGGCCGGCCGGAGCGGACGCGGCGTGCGTGGACCTCGCGCCAGACCTCGCCGATCCGTTCGGCCTCGAAGGCCTGGAGCTCGGCGAGCATGCCGCGGGTGAACCGGCCCGTGGAGGTGGTGGTGTCGACCTGCTCGGTGGCGGACTCGATGCGCCCGCCGGCGGTCTCGACCCGGTCCACCGCGGTCGCCCAGCGCAGCCGGTTGCGAGCGACGCGCGAGTACTTCCAGACCACGACGACGTCGACGGCACCGGCTTCGACCTGGGCTACGGCCTGCTCGAGGCGTGGCCACCAGGCGGAGCGGGCCCGAGAGCCGGACTCGTCGAGCCCTTCGAGGCAGCCGCCGAGAACGTAGCCGCGTGCCTTGCAGTAGTCGCTGATCGCGACACGCTGCACCTCCGGGGAGACCATCCCGTCGCGTTCCTTCGACACCCGGATGAGACCGAGTGCACGTGGTGCAGCCTCCGGGACTGGGTGGAGGGTCACGATGCCCTCGGTCGTGTCTGGCGCAGCCGGCGGCGCTGCTCGCGAACACGTCGGAGCCGGTTGACCACCATCGGTGAGTGCTCGAGCGCGGCCGGGTCGTCTAGGAGCGCGTTCAGCACCTGGTAGTACCGCGTCGACGACCAGCCGAGCCGCTCGCGGATCGCGGCTTCCTTCGCGCCGGCGTACCGCCACCACGAGCTCTCGAGCTCGAGGACGACGCGGCGCTCGTCAGACAGAGCACCCATCGTCACTCCACTCGCTGATCTTCGACCACCATGTTGAGCCCGTTGTCCGGGTGGTAGGTCCACGAGTAGTCCAGATCATCGGCGGAAGCGGTCAGTTCGCCCATCATCGCGGTCGTCTTCGCTACGCGATTGACCACGGACTCGGGCGTCTCAAGCTCGTCGAGCATGCAGACCACGCCCTCAAGGCCCGCGAGACCGTCCTTCTCGGTGGACATCAGAAGCGTCCTGCCATCGTCAACGACCTCGACGGTGTCGACCATCGCCGCATAGCCCGCGTCCTTCTGGCATGTCTCCTTGGCCGCCTCGAACCGGCTTCGCTCCGGCGCGCTCTCCTTGGGTCCCGAATCGTCGGCACCGTTCCCACACGCGCTTGCCAGGATCAGCAGAGATGCCAACCCATACCTGCCGAGTGATTTCATGCTGTTGCCCCCAGTCGGCGGACTCGCCGCCCTAGATACCGCTTCTCGGACTGTTTCAGGTGACGCTCTCGGATCGCGAGCATCGGAAGGTCGACCTGCAGCTCGGCGGCGACCTCACCGCGGTCCACCGTCCAGCACAGGACCTGCGCGAGCTGCTCGATAGAGATCAGTCGACGCGCCGCGAGCACGTCGGCCTCCCGTTCCTGCCGCCGCTCGAAGAACCCCGCGGGCGTGTTCGCGTGGCCGAGGTCGAGGTGCGCGACTGCGTGCGCGAGCGAGCACCGCCGCTCGACCCGGCTCTGCACCTGGTCGAGAAGGATGACCTTGTTCCGGCGAGAGAGCACCTCCGGGATACCTCGCAGCGGCCGGTGGCGGATCACCCAGTCGGGATACCTCGCAGCTGCATCGGCTCCCGGGTCGTAGATCAGCGCTCCTGTGCTGCCCGCTGGATCTGCCACTCGATGAACCCCCGTGACTCGCGCTTCACCTGTTCCCACTCCTCGTCGGTCAGCCCCTCGGGGCGGCGATAGAGGAGGGTGTCGTCGTCTTCTTCCGGTTCATCCTCGGATGCACCACCGACAGTCGGCGGCGGCATCCCGGCTTCGATGGCCGAGATGGTGCCGGGCGGCCACGAGAGGGCCGACTCGATCTTCCCGCGGGTGGGACTCTTTGGCCATCGAGCTCCCGAGAGGAAGTCGCTCACCGTCGCGATGTCGGTGCCGGCCGCTCGCGCCAGCTGCGTGTTGTTCCACCGGCGGTGCGCCATCTCCGCATGTACGGCCAGTCTCGCCCTGGTCCGCCCGTCCGGTTGTTCCATGGTGGGCCTCTCTGCTTCCTCATGCCCCGAGTGTTTCCAGAAACACCAGGAAACAGCAATCGGCCAGTACTTGAACAACTCCGCAGTTTGCGCGGGAATACATCGGCGTACTTACCGGCATGTCACACGTGCTGACCTGCGACTTCGTATTCATGGCGACACGTTCCCAGTTTCCGCTTGACAGTGTTCCTAGTTGTTCCTAGAGTGCTGGGTATGACTCCGAAGAACATCAGCTCCGCAGAGCAGGCAGAGCGTGTCCGCGTCGGCGCGACCCTCCGCACTCTCCGCACCACCCGGGGCTGGAAGCTCGGCGACTTCGCCACCCAGATCGGCGTCTCCTACGCCTACCTCTCCAACATCGAGGCCGGCCGCAAGCCGCTGCCTGACCACCTCTTGGCACGGGCCGCCCGACTCCTCGACGTCGAGCAGATCGCGATCAAGCACCCCACCCTCACCAACGGGGACGTGGCATGAGCCGCGAGAAGCCGACCCGTGAGCAGGCGATCAAGGCCGCCGGCCAGACCCTCGCCGCGTCCCGAGCCGCCTGCGCGCAGATGACACCGCGTGAGCAGGCCGAGGCCGCCTGGACCCCGACGTCGCCCTACAGCGTCGACGAGCTCGAGCAGCAGATTCGCGCACAGCGCAGCATCACCCCACACGCCCGCTCCGCCTAACCCCGCAGACCCGTCGCCGGCCGCGGCGTCTCCCCCGTGCGCCCGGCCGGCGGCGATTTATCGGCACATCAACCACCCCAGAGGTCGATGTCGCCACAGCGGATCCCGCGCCCGGAAGGGGAAGCCGGGCCGGGATCCGCCAGAACACACCAGAAAAGGAAGCAGCCGCCCCATATGCGGGATCAGCGCAGGAGCGGCCACTACGGAAGGAAGTGTCTCAGATGACCGAGACAACCAGCAGCACCACCAGCGGCGGATTCACCGACGCTGTCCGGGCCGTGCTCGTCGAGATGGACATCGACGACCTGCCCAAGCCCATGCGAATCAGCCCCGCGGGCGCCAACGGTGTCGAGCTCCAGGTCGCCGGCCACGAGTTCCCCGCCTGGGTCGGGGTCCTGTCCAACATCCACGTCACCACCCCGGCCCGCGGCCACAGCTTCCAGGGCGGCCCCAAGCAGGACCACATCCACGCCGCCGGCACCATCAACGGCTTCGACGTCCGCATCGTCACCGTCGTCCCCGCCGACACCAACCCCCTCCACACGAGCACCGCCGAGGAGTACCGCTGCACCAAGTGCGGCGCCCAGTTCGGCATCGCCGGCACCCACACCGGGAGTCCGGAAGACGACGCCGCCGACGAGCACTTCCGCGACGAGGTCGAGCGCCACGAGTCCGGCGCCTGCCAGAGCAAGGCGGTGGCGTCGTGATGAACCGCCGCCTCGAGGCCCTCCTCACCTACCTGTTCCCGTCCACGCCCGACGACCTCATGGACCTGGCGGACGCCGTCGGAGTCACCGCCGAGACCTCGGCGTACGACCTCGACGAGCCGATCCCCTACGTCCTCACCGACCGGTCGACGGCAGACGCCGGCGAGCTCCGGGTGGAGCACGAGGCGATCTGCACGCTCACCGAAGCGATGGCCGAGGAGCGTCGGCTCACCCTGGGCGGCCGCTGCGACTTCAACCTCTGGGAGACCGAGGTGTGGTTCTCATGAGCAAGCCCACCACCACCGCGGTCGCGGCCCTCACCGCCGCCCTCGACCCCTGGGCCCCGGGTGCGGAGCAGGACTCCATCCGGCTCCCCCGCACCACCGCCGAGCAGCTCCTCCAGGTCATCGCCGACCTGTGCCCCGACCACTGGGCCTGCGAAGACTGCGGCACCGCGTTCTGCGACAACTGCCTGCCCGACGGCGACCTCACCTGCCCCCACGACCGGCTGCTCTGCCTGGGCTGCGCGGTCGAGATCTGCCCCGAGTGCCGTGCGGACGCCCGCGAGGACGCGCAGGCCGAGGCCTACGCCGACATGGTGGGAGGTCGGTACTGATGACCGCTCCACTGCACGCCCGCGAGATCAAGGGCAAGGGCCGCTACTACGGCGCCTGCGGTGACGAGTGTCCGCTCGGTGAGGGCCTGTACATCTCCGTCACCAACGCCCAGTCGGTCATCAACAAGCCGGCCCTTCCGCCGTCTGCCGCGAAGGTCACCGCCGAGACGGCCTGGCAGATGCTCCCGCAGATGGTCGCTACCTCCCGGCAGGACCCTGAGGGGCCCTGTGCGAAGAAGCGCGTGGCCGAGCGGTGCGGCCGGTGCCGGTTCTGCGTCACCTCCGCGATCAAGGCGGAGTACAAGGCGCAGTGGGAGACCAAGGCCGAGCTCGGCACCCGGATCCACGGCTACGCCCACGCCCACGTCCTCGGCCAGCCCCTGCCCTACGATCCCGAGGTCGAGCCGTTCATCTTCCAGTACCTGCTGTTCCTCGACGCCTGGGGTGTCGACCTCGACCAGCACATCGAGGCCGCGGAGACCACGATCTTCGACCGGAAGAACCGGTACGCCGGCACCGGTGACCTGTGGGTGTGGCTGCCCACTGGTCGCGGTGGGAAGCGCGAGCTGTGGCTGGTCGACATCAAGACCTCGCTGACGAAGCCGGCGAACGTGATCTACCCCGACCAGGAGATCCAGCTGGCCGGTCTGCGGTACGCCCCGAAGGCGCTGCTCCCGGACGACTCTGAGGTCGACGTGCCGAAGTTCGCTGGCACGGCGATTCTCAACCTCCGCACCGCGGGCCACGCGCTGGTCCCGATCCCGTCCGGCCGCGACGCCTACAAGGCGTTCCTCGGGGCCGTGGCGTTGCAGACCCACTTCCACGGCCAGGACACCAAGGCGTGGACCCCCATCGAGGCGCCGGCGCTGCCGGAGCCCAAGCCCGGAAAGGTCGCGTGAGCGGCATGCCTATCTCTCCTATCGTCCTGCAGAGGCGTCACGCCGAACTCGGCCGGATCCGCCTCGGCGCGAAGACCACCACCAGCAGCGGCGCCTCCCGCCCGTCGAAGCTCGGCGCGTTCCGGTTCACCAGCCCCTCCGAGCGGTACATCCGTGACCTCGCCGAGCTCTACGGCGGCCAGCCCCGCGAGTGGGACAACAACGGCAAGCCCGAGTGGGAGGTCTTCACCGACGCCACCTCCATCCCCGTGATCGCCGTCAAGGGCGGCCTGTCCCAGTGGATGGAGACCTGGTCCGGCGGCGGCTGCATCCACCGCTGTGACGGTGAGCGTGGTGCCGACGGGGACCTGTGCAACCCCGAGGACCGTGCACACCTCGAGGCCAAGCCCACGACGCGGCTCTCGGTGATGCTTCCCGAGCTCGAGGCGATCGGGGTGTGGCGGATGGAGTCGCACGGCTGGAACGCCGCGGCCGAGATCCCCGCGGTCGCCGAGCTCGCGCAGTACGTCGGGGACCTGGTGCCGGCGCACCTTCACCTTGTGGAGCGGCGGTCGGTGAAGGACGGGAAGACGTCGCGGTTCGTGGTGCCGGTGCTGGATCTGCAGATCGGGACGGCGCGGTTGAAGGAGATCGTCGCCGAGAAGTCCGGTGGCACCGCGGCCGCGGTCGAGTCCGGTCAGCCGCAACGTGCCGCGCTCGAAGCCGGGCCCAGCACCGAGCAGGCTGCCGACAGCGGCCTGTCGCTGCCGACCGAGGACGACATCGCGGGCGCCTCTCTCGACGGACTCCGCGCGATGTGGAAGTACCTCGACTCCCACGGTGCACTGGAGACCAACGGGCTGGGCGAGAAGATCATGGCCCGCGTCCAGCAGCTCCAGGCCGCCGGCAAGCAGCAGCCCGCGGCGGCCGAGGAGCCGGTCGACGCCGAGATCGTCGACGACGCCCAGCCGGCCGGTGACCCCGATGCGGTGTGGCAGCAGGTCCTCGCGGCCGCCGGCGGTCTGGGGATGTCGTTGCCGGACGTGGAGGCCGACTTCGAGGCCCGCTGCGGGATGCCCTCGTCCGAGGCGTCGGCCGGTGAGCTGGCGGCATACCTGCAGCAGCTGCAGGCCCAGGGCGAGCAGGTGCCGGCGTGACTGGGCCGGAGCACTTCGACATGGCGGAGAAGTACCTCGACCGGGCTGCCGAACTCCCGGCAGGTCAGAACTGGGAGCCGATCGCTGCCGCGCAGGTGCACGCCACCCTAGCCCAGGCCGCGGCCACCGAGCGGCTCGCGAAGGCCGTCGAGAACCTCCCCACCTACGAGGGCATGCTCGCCGTCTACACCTTCGGCGGTGGCCAGTGAGCACCCTCAAGTGGCACGAGGACCGGATGCTCGGCTTCGACACCGAGACCACCGGCACCAGCATCCACAACGACCGGATCGTCACCGCCGCGATCGTCCACCACACCCCCGGCCAGCGCCCCCGCACCCTGACCTGGCTCCTCGACCCGGGCATCCCCGTGCCCGACGAGGCCGCTGCGGTGCACGGGTGGACCACCGACCGCATCCACGCGGAACTCAACGGCGCCGAGGCGATCCGCGACACCGGTGCACGCCGTGCTCCCCTGTCCCGGGCGCAGGCGCTGTTCGAGATCACCGGCCAGGTCGCCCTCGCCATGTCCCAGGGCGTCCCGGTCGTGGCCGCGAACGCCTCCTTCGACCTGTCCCTGCTCGAGGCGGAGAACGCCCGCCACGGCGTCGACACGCTCACCGCACGCCTCGGCGCCGACGGGGTCCGCGGCGTCGTCGACCCGATGATCCTCGACAAGCAGCGCGAGCCGTATCGCAAGGTGAAGGGCGGCTGCCGCTGCGGCTGTGGCGCCACCGACAAGACGCTGACCGGCCTGTGCCTGCACTACGGCGTGCTGCTGGGTGGTGCGCACGACGCCGGCGCTGATGCGCTCGCGGCGGTGCGGCTGGCCGGGAAGCTCGCTGCGGCGTGGCCGGAGATTGCCCGGTGGAAGCTCGACACCCTGCACCGCAACCAGATCACGTGGCGTGCCGAGCAGATGGACGGGCTGCGGTCGTACTTCGACAAGAACCAGATCGAGCACGACGGGTGCTGCGGCTCGTGGCCGGTGCACGCCGGCTGCTGCGCACCGTCTGAGGCCGTCGTGGGGCAGGGGGCGCTGCTGTGATCCGCGTGACCGTCGAGGACCTCGCCACCGGCGAGACCGAGACCAAGGACCTCGAGGACGACGTCCTCGTCATCGTCGAGGGCTCGGCCTACGTCCACGGCGTGCAGAGCTTCCCACGCGTCGGCACCCAGGTGTGGACCGTCAAGGGCCTGCGGAGGAAGCCGTGAGCACCTGCCCGAAGACGCAGAAGGTCATCCACGCCAGCAAGGACGACGCCCGCGCGGCGATCGCGTCCCTCTACCGCGCCGGCCGCGGCAACCCCGACTACCGGCCCTACCCGTGCCGCGAGACCGCCGACGGGCCCGTGCACTGGCACGTGGGCCACTCACGAGTCGCGCTCGCCAAGCGAGTGCGCCGAGCCCTCAGGAGGCTCTGAATGTCCGTCTTCACCGACAACGCCGCCGCGTTCGCCACCACCCAGGTCGACGCGATCGACCACGAGCGCCGCACCGCCACCCGCAAGGCGGCCGCGCTGATCGTCGCCGGGAAGACCGGCCGGGCGCAGTACGAGCTCGCCCGGTCGGTCATCCGCCAGGCCAGGATCGCCGGGCTCGGCACCCCCGAGATCGGCCCGACCTGCCCGTGCGGCGGAAGGCGGTGCACGCGATGAGATACACCGTCCGCCCGATCAGCGACCGCACCGCGTTCACCGGCAAGCACGAGCGGTCCCGGTTCGACTCGACCTGGACCGCGACCGAGCGGCTGCTCCTCGCCGAGGTGGCCCACCTCGCCGGCCGGAACCTGGTCCTCGAGGTCGACGTTCAGGAGCGTCACATCCGCCTCGACGGTGGCCTGTACGCCAACGCCCGCCCCGCTACACCGGCGGTCCGGGTCGCGTTCGACTCCATGCACGGGCCCCTGACCTACGCCACCGACCGGTTCACCGGCTGGCAGGACAACGTCCGCGCGATCGCCCTCGGCCTGGAGGCGCTGCGCAAGGTCGACCGGTACGGGATCACGAAGCGCGGCGAGCAGTACGCCGGCTGGAAAGCACTCCCGGGCGGCACTGGGGGCGAGGCATCGCGCATGACGCGTGAGGAGGCGATTTACCTCCTCGACGAGTACACCGATCGCGACTGGGCCGCCGGTGATCCCGCCGACGTCAGGCACGTTCACCGCCGAGCTCGCGCGGCCGCACACCCGGACCGCCACAACGGCGACCGGACGCTGTGGAACAAGGTCGAGCAGGCCGCGAAGGTGCTGGGGGTCCTCTCATGACGTTCCCCGACAACGACCTCACCTGCCACGTCTGCTCGAACAGGGGCGTGAACGCCTGGCACATCACCCGCTGCGAGGCCCGCCGAGCCGAGGACCAGGCCGTCGTACGGCGTGCGCAGGAGCAGGGTGTGTCGTCCGTGAAGGCGCTCGACCTCCTCGCGCACGTCCGCTCCGGGCGCACGGATGACCCGGCCGCGATCGTCGCCGTCGTCCTCGACCTCGGCTGGCGACCCGTGATCGGAGGCGCGTCGTGACGTACCTGACCGAGAGCCGGGACACGCTGGCCAAGGCGATCTGGGCGGCATCCCGCGCGGACGAAGGCACGATCTCGTACCTCGGGGCGAACATCGTCGCCGACGCCCTCATCGCCTCCGGTGCCGTCATCGACGCCTCCACCCTGGCCGACGACAAGGCGCTGATCGAGCGTCTCGCGCGGGCCACCAGTGCCGCCGATGACGAGGCGCTCACGCGGACCAACTTCGAGCACCTGTCTGCCACCTACGACGAGCAGGCCGAAGCAGCCCTCCGCGCTCTCGCCGCCGCCCTCACCGAGCGAGGCGACCAGCCGTGATCGCCCGCCTCCTCACCCTCCTCCTCGGCCCCCACTGCCCCCACGGCTGCGGCCAACGCCTCTACCCCAGAGACGTCCACACCCACCTGGTCACCGACCACGCCGGCGACCCCGACGTCCCCCAGACCCTCATCGACGCCGTCCGCGACCCCCACGTGGCCGCTGCCTACCTCCGACGACACCGCACCACCAGCAAGCAGGTGACACGACCATGACCCGCAAGATCGTCGGCCTCGACCTCTCCCTCACCTCCACCGGTGTCGCCGTCATCGTCGGCCAGCACGCCCACGTCGACCGCATCCAGACCAAGCCCGCCGGCAACGCGATCGCCGACCGCTCCAAGCGACTCCGCGCGATCGTCGGCAACATCGCCGCCTGGTGCTCCGACGCACCGCTCGTCGTCGTTGAAGGCCCCAGCCTCGGCCAAGGCCGCCAGGTCGGCACCCACGACCGGGCCGGCCTCTGGTGGCTCACCGTCGCCCGCCTCACCGGCATGGGTCTGCACGTCGTCGAAGTCCCACCCGCCGTCGTCAAGAAGTACGCCACAGGCAAGGGCGGCGGGAAGGACGCCGGCAAGGACCAAGTCCTCGCCTCCGTGATCCGCCGCTACCCCCACGTGGAGGTCACCGGCAACGACGAAGCCGACGCCCTCGTCCTCGCCGCGATGGGCGCCCGCTGGGCCGGCCACCCCATCGACGACCCACTCCCCGCCCTGCAGCTCGCCGCCATGGCCAAGCCGCAGTGGCCCGACCACGACGAAGTGAAGTTCTGATGCTGCCTCGAGACCAGGAATGGACCGCCCTCGCCGAGTGCGCCCAGGTCGACCCCGACCTGTGGCACCCCGAGAAAGGCGGCAACAACGAGTTCGCCAAGAAGATCTGCGAACGATGCCCCGTCAAGCGGGAGTGCCTCGACTACGTCATCGCCTACGAGGCCGGCGACTTCGGCACCAAGCAGTCCTACCCGACCGGGATCTACGGCGGCCTGTCCGCCATGGAACGCCGCCCGCTGATCAAGGCGCACCGCCAGGACGTGCTCGCCGCGACCGGCACCGAGGCGGCCGTCCCGATCGCCACCGCAACCACCGTCGACGAGCAGCCGACGGTGAGGCAGTACGGCCTCCCCTACGTCGGCGGCGCCAACGGCGACACCCACTACCCGCTCCCCAACCCCGACAGGGTCGTGCACATCGAGCCCCGCGCGCACGCGAAACCGTCGATCGACTGGGACGAGATCCGCCGCAGACACGACGAGCGGCGCCGCGCCGAGGGCACCCTCGACGACCAGCCCGCGACCACCGTCGTGCAGCTGCGCTGCCGCTGGTGCCGTCAGGTCGCCGACGAGCTCACCAACGACCTCTGCCCGGGCTGCGTCGCCGACGCCGAAGCGAAGTTCACCGCCCCCGACACCACCGTGCTCGGCCAGGACCTCGCCGACCTCGAGGCCGAAGACCCCAAGGTGGCGGCCGCGGCTGCGTCGTACAACGCGATGGTCGACCGCATCATCCACCCCGAGGACCATGCGCACCTCGAGGTCACCGAACTGCCCACGGAGGGTAAGCAGGGCCAGCCCACGACCGGGAGTAGCGCACCCGGGGCGACAGCGACCAGCAGCCAGTCGGGCAGGGCTCCCGCGCGCACTGCTGGTTCCTCCACCACACAGGAGAAAGACCCGGAGCCGACGCGGGAGACGCGCCCCACCGTCGGCTCCGGCCTCCTGGACGTCCCTGCGTACTGCGAGCAGCTGCTCCGCGAGACCGCCAATGAGCGTGGCGTCCTCGTCCAGCTGCTCCGCAACAACGCCCTGGCTGCGTTGGCGGCACTCGACCTCGTCGTCCACCCGATCGACGAACAGCACACCCCACTGACCCCCGTGGCCGTGCCCGCCCCGAACCCGGCCGCCGACCGACCGGCAGCGGAGCGCCTCCCAGACACGGCCACGGGCACCACCGGCTTCCAGACCTTCCAGAAGCCACGTCGCCGCCGCTCCGGCTCCGGCGCCAAGGGCGACGAAGCCGACATCGTCCGCCTCTACACCGAGGAGCAGATGTCCTCCGGTGAGATCGCGCTCCAGCTCCACACCACACCCAAGCGCGTCCGCGCCGTCCTCGACCGCGCCGGCATCGAACGCCGCGACGACCGCAAGACCCGCTCTGGAGGCAAGCCCAAGGACTACCCCGCCGACCTCGTCGCCGACGTACGACGCCTCTACGTCGACCAGGGCAAGACCCAGGCCGAGGTCGCCGCCCAGCTCGACACCACGGTCAAGGTCGTCCAGAACGTGATGGCCCGCCACGACATCTCGGCACGCCCTTCGGCCGTGGAGTCATCGAAGGCCGGCATCGGCCGTCCGCTCAAGCTCGACGACCAGGCCGTCGACCAGATCGTCGACCGCTACCAGGCCGGGGAATCAGCCACCGCCCTCGCACGCGCCTTCAACGTCTCCGCCCCCTCCGTGCTCGCCCGCCTCCGCCAGCGCGGCGTCACCATCCGTCCCCGCGGCGGCAGCCGCACCAACACCACCCAGGAGAACCAGTGACCGATACCACCGCCAAGATCCGCGCCAAGGGCCTCAACGCCACCGGCGTCACCGAGGAAATCGCCACCCGCCTCGCCGACGCCGAGTCCGGCCACCTCATCGCCGTCGTCGAGCTCAAGGTCGAGGAGGTCCACAAGAAGGTCGACGGCGAACGCCGCGTCGACCTCATCATCACCACCCTCGAGCCAGCCACCGAGAAGATCGCCGAAGACCACCTCCGCGAGTTCCAGCGCGCCCTCTACTACAACCGCGCCGTCGACGAAGCCCAGCCCACCCTCGACAGCGACGGCCCCGAACCCACCGTCGCCGAAGTCCTCGGCCGCGGCACCTCCCTCCTCGAGCACGACGACCAGGGCGACGTCGTCGGCCTCTGGGACGGCAACACCGACCCCGACGACGGCCCGGGCACCACCGGTGAGGAACTCCAGATGCTCGGCGCCCCGTTCCCCGGCGACAACCCTGACGACGACCAGCCGCACGCCTTCGTCGGCGACGACACCAAGACCGACGGAAGCCGGAACAGCTGCGTCCGCTGCGGCCGGTTCCGCGGCGAGGACGACTACGCCCACACCGATGACGCACCGGTGCCCGCATGAGCCGGTCCAACTACGTCTACGTCGCCTCCTCCTGGCGCAACGCCCTCCAGCCCGCCACCTGCGCCATGCTGAGGGCCCACGGGATCGACTACTACGACTTCCGCAACCCGGCGCCCGGCGTGCTCGGCTTCTCCTGGTCCGAGATCGACCCGGACTGGCAGTCGTGGACCGCCGAGCAGTACATCGCCGCTCTCAACCACCCCGTCGCCGTCGAGGGCTACCGCCGCGACTTCGAGGCCATGCAGCGCGCCGACACCTTCGTGCTAGTGCTGCCCTGCGGACGTTCCGCGCACCTCGAGCTCGGCTGGGCCGTCGGCGCCGGCAAGCGCACCGCGATCCTCACGCACAACGGCGAGGAGCCCGAGCTGATGGCCAAGATGGTCGACCTCATCACGGACTCCCACGACGAGCTGCTCGAGTGGTTCGGCGTGGACCAGAAGCCGGCCATGACCTAGCCACCACCCCAGCCCGGGGGCTGGCAGTCAACGCGAGCATCGCTGACTCACTCCTCGCGAAGGCGCCCAACACCAGCAGCAACCCACAAGCTCCTGGTCGCAACGGGGTCCCTTTCGCCCCGGGCCAACCTGCTGCCAGCCCCACCCCCACTTCCCCACCCCTGCCGCCCCAACCACCCACGGCACCGACACGAGGACCGCGTGAACCACGACGAGCACCCACCACGCCGTCACCTCCACCCCGTGGAGCCCCCCTACGACCCCGACTACGACCAACGCACCCCACCAGCCAACAACGCCGCCGAACAAGCCGTCCTCGGCGCCCTCCTCACCGCACCCCACCTCGCCGCCGACCTCGAACACCACCTCGACCCCGACGACTTCTACAAGCCCGCCCACGAACAGATCTGGACCGCGATCCACGCCGTCGCCCACGCCGACGGCATCGAACCCGACGTCATCACCGTCGCCGCGCACCTCCAACGCATCGGCGAACTCACCCGCATCGGCGGCGCCCCCTACCTCCACACCCTCATGGCCGCGTGCCCCATCCCCGGCCAAGCACCCCACTACGCCCAGCTCGTCCGCGACACCGCCCGACTCCGCCGCCTCCAAGACACCGCCACCCGCTTCCAGCAGATCGTCACCACCGCCCGCCCCGACGACCTCGAGACCGCGTTCACCCGCGCCTACGAACAACTCGACGAAGCCGCCGCACGCCTCGGCCCCACCACCCCCAGCACCGGCAACACCACCGGCCTGCACGACCTCGCTTGGATCCTCACCGGCGAACCACCCACCAACCCACCACCAGAGTTCGTCCACCGCACCGACGACACCGCCCTCTTCTACCGAGGCCGCGTCAACGGCCTCTTCGGCGACCCAGAGTCCGGCAAGACCTGGCTCGCCCAGATCGCCGGTGTCGAAGCCCTCAACACCGGCGGCACCGTCGCCATGATCGACGTCGACCACAACGGACCCGACCACACCGCCGCACGATTCCTCCTCCTCGGCGCCCACCTCCACCACCTCGCCGACCCCCAGCGGTTCCGCTACTACGAACCCGAAGACGCCGACCAGCTCCGCGCCGCCATCACCGACATCACCACCCTCGCGCCCGACGTCGTCGTCCTCGACTCCATCGGCGAAATGCTCCCCATGCTCGGCGTCAAGTCCGTCGACAACGACGAGATCACCGCCGCCATGCGCACCATCGCCATGCCCCCCGCGAAAGCCGGCTCCTGCGTCATCACCGTCGACCACCTCCCCAAATCCACCGAAGCCCGCGTCACCGGCTACGCCATCGGCGGCACCGCCAAGAAACGCGCCATCGACGGCGCCTACCTCCGCGTCGAAGCCAAAGCCAAACCCGCCCCCGGCCAG